>JACNJE010000021.1 GCA_014382705.1 Verrucomicrobiota bacterium
CGCTTGGGCAGGTGGTCGTCTATGGTTACAGCGCAGCGGGCGACTTGGAGGAATTGCACGACGGCAAGGGAAACATCACCCGCTGGGAATACGACACCGAAGGCCGCCCGGAAAAGAAACGCGACGCGAACAACGCGCTGATGTTCCAGTGGGATTACGACGCCAACGGCCGCTTGACCAATCGCCAAACCCCGGCCAAGGGCATCACCCAATACGACTACGACGCCATCGGCAACCTGCTCACGGTAGACTACCCCAGCAGCCCGGACATCACCTATACTTACGACGCCCTAAACCGGCTCGACACCATGCAGGACGCCATAGGGTTGACCGATTTCGATTATACGAACGCAGGCCGCTTGCAAACCGAAAACGGCCCTTGGCCAAGCGACACGGTCACGTTGGGCTATAACGCCGCCGGGCAGCGCTCCGGCTTGGCCGTCAGCCAGCCAAGCGCGGCGTCGTGGACACAGACCTACAGCTACGACGGCGGCAACCGGCTGCAAACCATCGCCAACACAATCGGGACGTTCCAATACCAATACACCCCCGGCCAAGCGGGACGACAGGTGGCGCACCGGCTCCTGCCCGGGGGCGGCCGGGTGAGCCAAACGCACAACACCCTTGGCCAGTTGACCGGCACATGGCTGGTCAACAGCTCCACCAACACCCTCAACTACCACGGCTACACCCACGACGCACTGGGCCAGCGCACCAGACAAACCCGGACTGACGGCAGTTGGGTGAACTACGACTACGACACCATCGGCCAATTGACCGACGCCGACACCTACGACGCCCTTGGCCAATCGGTAACTGCGGAGACATACGGCTACGCCTACGACGACGCATGGAACCTGAGCACACGAAACGCAGGGTTAACGAATGAACTGTTTACGGTGAACAACCTCAACCAATTGACCGGCATCCCATCTGGCACACCCAGTTACGACACCAACGGCAATCTCACCAGCGACGGCGGAGCGCTCACATGCCAATACGACGACGAAAACCAATTGATCAGCGTCGAGTCGATGAGCAGTTGGCCCTATACACGAACTGAGTTTGAATATGACGGTAAACAGCGCATACGCATTCGCACCGAATATCAATCATCGGCAGGCAATTGGTCATTCGTGAGCGAAACCCGCTACATCTACGACGGCATGCGAGTGGTGGAAGAGCGCAACAGCAGCAACCAACCCACCGCCCGATACACCCGAGGCCTCGACCTAAGCGGCACGCTGGAAGGAGCCGGAGGCATCGGTGGTCTGCTCGCCATGAGCGTGCCCAACAGCGGCGGTTGGTCACATCACTACTACCACGCCGACGGCAACGGAAACATCACCGCCCTAATGAACCAATGGGGAAACCTAAGCGCCACCTACAAATACGACCCCTACGGAAGAACCATCAGCCAAATCGGCTCAGTGGCCCAAAGCAACCCCTACCGCTTCTCCAGCAAAGAATGGCACGCCGCCAGCAGCCTATACTATTACGGCTACAGGTTCTACTCCCCCGAATTTCAACGCTGGCTTAACCGAGATCCCATAAAGGAAGATGGCGGGATAAACCTGTATGGATTCGCAGGTAATAATCTATTGACGTTTGTAGACATAAATGGCCTAGACATATGGATAGGAGAGCGCCCTGGTATTATCCCGCACCAAGTTGTAATTGGTGATGATGGGAATGGTGGATCCTATTTAATTGAATTTGGACCAACAGATGGTTGGTTGGTTGATCGTGGAATAATTAATTATCAGCCATATCCCCATACCCCGGCTAGCGAAATAATGGAGGATTATTACTCCTGCAATTCAAGAGATACTAGTGTTACTGCAGACATGATTATGAATAAAATTGCCAACTCTTTGGACGGCAATACTGATTATATTTATTGTGTTTTTATTCAAAATTGCAGGGATTTCGCTAAAGCCTTTTTCGAACTTGTAAATATACTCGAAACAAGTGAACCGACTAAGTTGATTGCACCTCCAAAACGTATCGATCAAACATCTCCCAAAGACGGTTTAATACCTCCGCCAAATCGATAAAGAGAAAATGCTATATCATATATCAAAACAAATAATTATATATGCAGTCTCTCTGTTATTGCTATTTATAGTAATTCACAAACTTGTCGCTCCGGCACAGAGAATGTTAGCAGATAAAACACATCTTCGTGTTGTATACAAGTCGTACTATAAAAAATCGGATTCACCGAGCAAATTCACATTAAAACAATATGGATTAAAAAGCAACTCAGATAATATGACGGTAAAAAGGGATTTGGTTGTTAATGGAATCGTAACTCAATCAATTTGTATGATCAGGAATAATTTATACAAGGGTAAAGGCGAGTTATTTTTAACAAAAGAAGGGTTTATTGTTTGGGTGTCGAACGGCAGTAATATAGGATTAGAGTTCGATAGTTTATACGACTCATTTATCTTGTATTGGAAATCATGACAGTGCCATTCGGGTCAGTCCGATAATTGAAGAATCGCAAAGTGAAAAAGATGATGCTTAATCTGAAACCAGTAGCCAACACTCACCGTAAAGGGGTCAGTTCTTGTTATTGACAAGTAGCGGGCATTCACTGTCTGCCCTTAACCGAATCGCGATCTCTACCTTTTCCGGGTCGCCCTTGGGAAGTTCACTCAGTTGTTTCCGTGACGGGGTCGGTTCTTGTTATTGACAAGTAACGCCATCGACAAAATCACTCACCACATTGATCTTTGAACGCGATATTTGACAACCCGAAACCAGTAGCCAACACTCACCGGCGAGCGAGAGAAAAATAGCCATGGCAGGCCACGTCACCGAGTTTGAGCACGACAGCATGCGGCGCATGACCAAGCGGACCGATGCCCTCTTGCGCCAGACCGAGTACGAGTATTGCAAGTGCGGCGCGCTGGAGAAGGTGACCGACGCGCTTGGCCAAAAGGGGTGGATCGATGCCGGCATTGTCGAGTTGCTCCTGCCGTGAGCGACTGCGGGCGGCCTACCGCCGCTCCCGGCTGGGGACGCGGCGGACGCCGGTGCGCGCTTCGCGCTCACTCTCAGCCTCAAACTTTTTCAACGCCGCACGCGCTGTGGCCAGCTCCTCCTCGCTCAATCGGCCGTCGCCGTCCTTGTCGCTGCGGCGCAGGATGCCCCCGCGGGATTGGCCGGACTCGTCGCCCCGAATGTCCCGGTTGCGGTCGCCCCTCCCGCTCCGGGGGGAGCGCACGAGGAAGCGGGTCAGCCAACCCATTTCGTCAAACTTGCCGGCCTCGATCTGCTTCGACAGCGCGGCCCGCTCGGCGGTGTTTAGGCGGCCGTCCTTGTCGGCGTCGTACTCGGCGTTGATCTCCTTGAATCGCCTGTCCACCCATTGGCGCGCGGTTTCAAACTCCTCCCCCTCCAGCTCGTTATCATCATCCTTGTCGAACCGGGCGATGACTTCATCCGGATAGCGGAACTGGCGGCGGGAGGAGCGCTCCCGCGACGCGGGCTTGAGGCGGTCGGTGCGGATGACCTCCCGCTCGGCGGCGTCGAGCCGGCCGTCCTTGTTGGCGTCGTACTTGGCCAACAGGCCGGTGTACACGGCGGACGGTTCGTCCGCCTTGGCCAAGGGCGCGGCGGCCAGCGTCAGCAGGGCGAGGATGGCAACGATCGGTGCGGTTGGTTTCATGGTTTCAAATTTTGGGCGACCTGTTTTTCCTTTACCTCGAACGGCAGCTCGTCGAGGGCGCTCCACTCGCCCCCGAACAACACGCGCACCTTGACCACGCGGGTCTTGTCGAGGCGAACAGGGCGGCTGTATTTCTGCGCTGCGGGAGAAATCCCCCCGCCGATCAGGCGCGGGTCGGAACCGTCCAGCGTGTAGTACACCTCGCCCCGGGCGGCGGCCATCTCCAGTTCGAAGCCGGGATCGACCACCCCGCCGCGCTTGGCCAAGCGGGCGGTCTCGAGGTCGGGAATCAAGCCGTGCTTCCAGAGTTGATCGACCACAATCCGCGACCGGGCCGGGATGTACTCGTCGAACCAGCGATCCACCTCCGGCTGCCAATCGTCGTCGAGCGTGCGCGGTCGGTTGTCTCCGTTCCCTCGGGATGGAGGCGCCCAGTTGGTGCGATGGGGGTTGCCCCACCGGGCCGACTCACCGATGACGGCCAAGCGCAATTGCTCGACCCGCTTGTGCAATAGCCCGGCCACGGCCTCGGGGGCCAGCGTGCCGCCGTGATTGAAATGTTTGTGAACGCGATCGGCCACCCGCATGCGGAACTCCGCATTGTGCAGGCATTGCTGCCAGATCCATTGCGGGTTGCTTCGCGGGTACTCGTCGCCGGCCGGGTACGGGCCGGTGCGGTCCTGGTCTACTTCCAGAAACGTGTGCTCGGCATCCCAGATGTAGTAGCGAAACCCCTCGTCGCCGTTGCGGTTGCGGATGCCGTACCAGTTATTGGCGGAACGGTTCGCCCCGAAGGAGGTAATCGGCGCGTCGAGGTTGCCTCCATAAAAGATCACCAGCATGTAGTCGATCAGGTTATCCGGGGCGAGCAGCACCTCGTGGTCCGGATTGCGCGTCCCGTCCGGGTCGTTGCCCAGGAGTTTCTGGTATGCCGCATCGCCCCCGACTCCGTCCTTGCAGGCGCGCCATAACCGCTCCCACGCATCGAGGTTGCCGTCCGTGGCAAACAACCCGTACTGGGTGTTCCCCTGCCCCGTGCCCCTGCCGCGCCCGATCTTGATCACGTCAAAATCGTCCGCCTTGCCCTTGAAATAGGAACCGCCGAACGAGGCCTCCGGGCGTTCGCAGGCGTTGAACAGGCCCCAGTATTGGCCGTTGATGTAGAGGTGACAAAACTCGCCGCGGGCGGTGGACTGCCCCATGGCCAGTTGCAGGTCGCGGTTGAACTGGTCCCGCATGAAGGTGCAGCGCGGGTCGTGGCTCAGGCTCCACGAGTAGTTGCTGAATGTGCGCAGGTCGAGGTTGTCGAACTCCCGCGCGGCCGCCTTGCCGAACACGGGGTACTTCAGCTTGGCCGGGCCGTACTCGCTGCGGAAGAAAAACCGGAAGGCGTGCTTGGCGTTGCTCGTCATGCGGCTGAACCCGCCGCGGATGCGGACGCCGCAGTTCGCCTGGAACCCGTCCCCGTCGCCGCTGTCGATCAACTCCAACGAGCAGGGCCGCTCCCAGGCGCGCCCGTCCTCCTTGGCGTTGGCGTAGATGCCGAGCTCTTCGCCAAACAGGTCGTCCAGATCCATCACCAGCGAGTAGCTTGGGATCGACCGCAGGCCGTCAAAAATCTTGTCGCGATACCGTTCGTCGTTGACCACTTGCTGATCCATCCCGTAGTCAACACGGTTCGGCCCCCACTCGAAGTGGAAGCCGGCCGGCGGCAGGCCATCGGGCGACTGCCGGACAACGTCCTTCAGGAACAGGTAGGTCTGCGTGATGACCTTGGTCGGCTTGTGGCCCGGCTTGAACGCTGCCGCGCGGATCACCGTGGTTTTGTCCAGACGCAACGTGCCATCCAGCGCTTGGCCGTTGTCCGCGGTCGGCACCGAGCCGTCGGTCGTGTAACGCACCACTGCGCCCGGGGTTCCGGAGGAGATGCTCAGCTCAAACGGTTCCTCGCAAAAACCGTGCGAACGGCTGAAGGCGAGCTTGGCCACCCGGCCGGCCAGCGTCGCCCCGTTGGGCGCGCCGGGCGTGGGGCGCAGAAAGAAAACGGGGCCGCCGATCACCGAGGCCGCCGAGGCGGCATCCGGCTGCCAGCCCGCCGGAATGCCGTACGAGACGTCGTCCCGTTGCCGGGGATATTTCATCACGAAATGGTGCGCCACCGTCCGTCCGCCCGGCTTCACCAAAGCAAGGTACTCGCCGTCCGCACCCAGTTTGAAGTTGGCGTGCAGCTCCCGATCCGGCCGAGCCCGGTTCACCCCCGAGGCGAACACCAGCAGATAGCCGCCAGCCTCGATCTGGACGGCCGGGAACGCCCACTTGGCCAAGTCGGCGGCGTCATCGGTCAGCGTCCAGCCGGCGAGGTCGACCGTGGCATCGCCAGCGTTGTGAAGCTCGATCCAGTCCGACCGCTCGCCATTGGCATCCTTCAGGCCCTTGTCGTTGACCGCGAGGAACTCGCTGATGATCACCCGTGCCCGCGCTTGGCCAAGCGACCCCGCCACAACCGCCAACGAGAACGTCAAAATGACAGAATAAAACCGCATTAGAGTTTCAGTACGAAGCTGCAAAGGGAAAAGTTTCACTTGGCCAAGTAGCCAGATAAAGAAAAAACGCCGGTTTCCCGGCGCTTGACATGTAAGAGGGGTGAACCGTAGCACGCCAAGTGTATTGGATCATGATTTCGTGGGGAAACAGCTTGGCCGCTTCGAGCAACACCGGGTTGGCTTTCTCTATGCCACCGCCGCTTGTCCGTCGAAGTGAGTAAGCTGGATTCGGTGTCGCTCAAAACTGGTGTGTGAAGGCCAGTTGCACGATGCCCCAATCGCGCCCGCGGTACAGATTATGAAATGGCTCGGTATATGGGCCAAGCGTACCGTAACGGGTGAAATACGGGCCACCAGACAGTTTCACCGCCGAATTAGCACCCTGCCACCGGATACCCAAGCCAATGTGCCACGTCTCCAATTCCGGCGCGGCACTTGAAAGTAGTAGCGAGTCGTCGATCTCGCCGGTGTCGGTGTACCAACGGCCGGTCAGGCTGAAGTACCATTGCTCATCAATGTCCATCTCAAGCGTTTCATCGACGAACCAAGCCTCGAACCGCGGGGCTTCCTCCGAGTAACCCACGGTCGAACGCAGTACCCAACTCTCGGCCAGCGCCCAGTTGAGCGACGCCTGGCCGCCGTAGCGCAACTCGCGCCCTGTCGTGTCCATGACGAGTCCCGTTATTTGGCTGCGGAGCGACGGTGTGAGGATATTTTCCAGCATCACTCTGACGGTGTGTGTGTCGAGATCGTCACGGCCCCTGGCCAACGACTCGAACGGTTTCTTTTCATAGCCGGGTGCGATCTCGTCCTTCTGCCAAGCATAGTCAAACTGTAAAAAACCGGTGGTCGGCGCGAACTCCCAGCGCAAGCCGATACCAACGTTAACACCCCACGGCTCGGCCTCGATGTAGCCGTCCGGATATTCCTGACGATAAAATTCATTCAGCCAAAGCGAGCGATAATCCTGATAACCATCATAGCCGCCAAGCGCACCGTTCAACGTGAGCGAAGGCCAATCGCTAGACGTGTGACGAATCGCCTCCTGCAATGTTTGACGGCTCTCGGAGATGTTCGTCGGTTGCCGCCAAAAAACAAATGCCTCCTCTGCCGGATCGTAATCGAGATCAAGCGTGCTGTAACTGTACGAGGTCCTGAACTCGGTAGCACCTCGAGTGAAAACATGAGTTGCCGTCGTGTCGGTCAGAAAAATATCATTCGACCAAAGCCCATCCGTGCCAATGTCAAGCCCATGCGCTGACGGTGCGGCTAATTCCACGGTAGATTTATCCAATAGAGGGATTGCCTGCGGATCATCCGGCCGAATCGAATCGATGATCTCCCGCACTTTTTCATACCCCTCGTATCCAGCGTGTGAGTAGAGAATTTCCCAATGACTCCCCCCTGCCGCCTGCGTGAGCACAACGACATATGGGATGCCGCGACCATTTAGCGACTGGTAAACTTTGCTGCCGACATCATCGAGCACGAGGTTCGCACCGGTTTGCTTGATGTACTGCCGAGTTTTCGCAGCACGCGCCTGCTCGATGTTCATCGAGACCACCTGTACTGGGAAACCGACGGCATTGCCGCCTTTGGCCGCGTAAAACTTCTGCACGTGCTCCTCCAAATCGCTCGAAACTTTCCGACATGGCACACACCAATACGCGAAAAAATCGAGAACCACGATACTGCCGGCAAAGTCATCCAGTTTTACCGACTCGTCGCTGCCGAACTTGTTGAGTTCTAACGAAGTGAACGCCACCGTCGTCGTGGCCCACGATCCAGCCACTCCGAAAACCAAACCAAGCAGGATAGCGAAAGAATTACGAAGCAACCACATGGCAACTATTTGCAAGAGGTGCAGCCAGCCGCCTGGCCACCACCAGATGTCGCCGAACCGGGCTCAATCTGCGCGATCAATCGATTTTGATAAACGAACACGCCATCCTGTGAAAACAACATGTTAGGCTTCGAAACCAGTCGCTGCTCCGAGATGCTCACCTGCTCCACGCTGGCACATCCAACCCCGCAACCCAGCAGGCCAAATAAAAGAATCTTTATCATCGCTGGCTCGACGGTAACAAAGCAAAGGCCTTGTTAAAACTCATATAAGATATCCTCTTAGAGGTGTTCGTTAACGTACCGGTTCAAGGTGTGGCATGAATGAAAAATAACACCAGAAAACCGGCGGTTATTTATTGAATAATTAAGAATCAATGCGGTTTCAACCGGAAAAACTGGCTTGTTTGCTCCGACCCAATTTCCACCTCAACTGTTGCCGAAACATTATCGGGTTTCACTTCATGGTCTGTCTCCCATGCAACTAAGTTTGCACTTCGTTGCAATTGATAGGTTCGGCCCACAACCGCATTGAAACTCAAAACAAGTTTGCCGTCAGCTAGATCGGCTAGCACAAGCTTTGTCTCTAGATGAGGCGGTTCACTGGATTTAAATTCCATTTCATCCAACCACAGGGAACTGTCAGGGCCTCCATCCTTTGGCCCTTGCAGGAAGAGGAATGTGACCT
>JACNJE010000052.1 GCA_014382705.1 Verrucomicrobiota bacterium
ACCCGTCCACCATCTCCCACCTCGCCGAGATGGGTGAGGGAAAATTGCCGACCTCTTTCATCAAGGCCGCCAGCGAGATGGAATCGGCGGAACGGCTTCATCACTAATTACCGCCCACGCCCGAGAGGGCCCTTGCCGAACACTGGCTGCCGCTCGGCGGCGAACTGACGCTCGGCATCACCGCCGGTGCCTCCTGCCCGAACAACCTCATCGAGGAAGTCATCCTGCGGGCTTATGAGTTGCGCGGCGCAACAGCCGACACGGTGCTCGGCTCAATACGCGTTGAGGCCCAATAAAGGATGCCCTGCAACTGTGAAGAACTCGAGGCCCGCGAACGCGACACACTGGCCCGTTATGCCCAGTTTAGCTCGGAAACACGGGGCCGAAACGTCCACGAGCCCCCGCCGGAATGGCGCACGCAGTACCAGCGTGACCGCGACCGGATCATCCACTCCCGCGCCTTTCGGCGGCTCGACTGCAAGACACAGGTTTTCCTGAGCGGCAGCGGCGATCACCTGCGCACACGGCTGACGCATACAATGGAAGTCGCCGCCATCGCCCGGAACATCGCCCGCGCATTGCGGCTCAACGAGGATCTCACCGAGGCCATCGCGCTTGGCCACGACCTTGGCCACCCCCCGTTCGGCCACTCCGGCGAAGAGGCGCTCAACGACCTGATGCAAGGCCACGGCGGCTTCGAGCACAATAAGCAAAGCCGCCGCGTCGTCGAGTTGATCGAGCAGAAATACCCCGCCTTCCCCGGGTTGAACCTGTCGTGGGAGACGTTGGAGGGCCTGGCCAAGCACGACACAATGCCCGAGCCGCCGCTTGGCCAAGCGCCGGCTGCATCTCACCACCCTTCACTTGAGGCGCAGGTGGCCAACCTCGCCGACGAGATCACCTACTACAGCCACGACCTGGACGACGGACTCGACTGCGGCCTGCTCACCGAGGCGAAACTGGAGCGCGACATCGCCTCTTGGCGGGAAGCCTCCGGGCGCATGCGCTCGGAGCACGGCGACTTGGCGGACGAGTGCCGGCACTATTTCATCATCCGCTGCCTGATCGATGATCAAGTTCACGATGTTGTCCAGACTACCGAGGCCAACCTCGCCGCTGCCGGCGTGGCATCGGCCGACGAGGTTCGCATGGAGCCCAAGCCGCTTGTCGCCTACAGCCCGGCCCGGCGCGAGGCCAACCTGAAACTCCGCGCCTACCTGTACGAGAACCTCTATTACAACGACACCGTTCACGAGCCGCACACGCGGGCGGCTACGCTGCTTGGGGAACTGTTTCGCCACTACGAGCAACACCCGGAGGCGATGGGCGGGCACATACAGTCACTGATCCCCGGCCACGGGCTGCAGCGCGCCATTTGCGATCGTTTGGCCTGCATGACGGATCGGTTCGCCATTCAGGAACATGGCCGGTTGCTCGGAACATCGTGACAAACGGTGGGAGACGATAAATATTGAACGGCTGGCGCGTTCCGGCGTCGAACGGGGCGAAACCCCTTGACAGGTGGGGTAGACTATTCGCCCCTTTTTGGGGGAACAGGGATAATTAAGGGAAATCGGAGCCGGAGCCGCCGGCCCACGGCGTGCGATGCTTGTCCCCGCACCCCATGCGATCGAAGCAATGATACAAGTTGAGAACCTGAGCAAGGCATTCGGCCCCAAGGTGGCTGTGAACGATGTCTCCTTCTCCGTCCAGCGCGGAGAAATTCTGGGTTTCCTCGGGCCGAACGGCGCCGGCAAATCCACCACGATGCGAATGATCACCGGATTCATTCCCCCGACAGCGGGCGTGGTGAAGGTCGGCGGCCATGACGTGACGGAAAAACCGATTGAGGCCAAGCGGCTGATCGGCTATCTCCCGGAGAGCGCACCGCTTTACACCGACATGACGGTGGAAGGCTTCCTCGCCTTTTGCGCCGAGGTGCGCGGCCTCAACGGGGCCGACAAGGCCAAGGCGATCGACCGCGCCATCGAGATGTGCTTCCTCAAGGCGGTCCGGCATCAAAGCGTCGACACGCTCTCCAAGGGGTATCGGCATCGCACCGGCTTCGCGCAGGCGGTCATTCACGACCCGGACATTCTCGTCATGGACGAGCCAACCGACGGGCTTGACCCCAACCAAAAACACGAGGTGCGCTCACTCATCCGACGCATGGGGCAGTCCAAGGCGATCATTTTTTCCACCCATATTCTCGAGGAGGTCGAGGCCGTCTGCACGCGGGCGATCGTCATCGACCAGGGCCGGATCGTGGCCAACGGTTCTCCGGACGAACTCAAGGCCAAGTCAGAGCTGGCCAACTCGTATCTCGTTTCAATAAACGGCACGGAAGCCGCCACGGTGCGGGAGAAACTTGGCTCCGTCATCCAGTCGGCCAAGGTGACGATCGTGAACGACAAGCCACCGACCGTGGTCGCCCGGGTGTTCCCCAAGGACGCCGGCAGCGACGGTGCGCTTGGCCAAGCGATCTTCAGCGTGGCCAAGCAGAGCGACTGGACTGTCAACGAAATCAAGAAGGAGGAGGGGCGCCTGGACGACGTCTTCCGCAACATCACCCTGTCCGACACGCAAACCCGATAATTTCACACAACGATGAAAAGTATTTGGACCATCACAAAACGGGAGCTGGCCGGTTATTTCAACTCGCCGGTGGCCTATGTGTTTCTCGTGATTTTCCTGCTGATGACCGCCGCGTTCACGTTCCTGATCGGCCAGTTCATCGACCGGGGCCAGGCGAACTTGCAGGCGTTTTTCATGTGGCATCCGTGGATCTACCTCTTTCTCGTCCCGGCCGTGGGCATGCGCCTCTGGTCTGAGGAACGGCGGCTCGGCACCATGGAACTGCTGCTCACCATGCCGATCACGCTGTGGCATTGCATCATCGGCAAATTCCTCGCCTCGTGGCTGTTCCTGACATTGGCGCTGGTGATGACGTTCCCAATTTGGATCACCGTGAACTACCTCGGCAACCCTGAAAACAGCGTCATCGTCGCCAGCTACATCGGCAGCTTCTTCCTCGCCGGGGCGTACCTCTCGATCACCAGCATGACCTCGGCGTTTACGCGCAACCAGGTGATCAGCTTCATCCTCTCGGTGGTGATTTGCCTGTTCCTCGTGCTGTGCGGCTGGCCGCCGGTGACCGATGTCGTCGAGACCCTCGCGCCGCGCTCGATCGTGGAGTTCGTCGCCGCCTTCAGCGTGATGCCCGGCATCGAGCAGTTCAACAACGGCCAGATCGACAGCCGGGCGGTGATCTACTTTTTGTCGGTGATCGGCTTTCCGCTGTTCGCCACAAGCGTCATTATCCGCGGCCTACGCGCCTGACCCTCAAACCCGGAAGCTACCATGAAGAAAGAAACCAAGTTTGCCGTATTCCTGAACTCCGTCGGCGGGGCGCTCGTGGTCCTGTTGTGCGTGATCGCCTTTAACATCATCACGGCGCAGCTCAAGATGAAAGGCGACCTAACCGAGGGCAAATTGTTCACCTTATCCAAGGGTTCGAAGCTACTGCTCGACGCGCTGGCCAAGGAGCGCGAGGGCGACGATGAGTCCAGCCCACTCGAGATTCGCTTTTACGTCACCCGCGGCGAAAAGGGCGTGCCGGTCGTCGTCAACGAGCACGGCAGCCGCGTGGAGGATCTGCTCGACCAGTACAAGGCATACGCCGGCGACAACCTGGAACTGGTCAAACTCAACCCACGCCGCTACACCGAGGAGGAAAAACTGGCGACCAACGACGGCATCCAGTTGATCAACAACGCCTTTTACATTGGCTTGGCGGTCAGCTACCTCGACAACACGGAGGTCATCACGGTGCTCGACCCCTCTCGGTCAACCAATCTGGAGTATGACATTTCCCGGGTCATCAAGCTCGTCCTCCAGACGGAGGAAGAGCGGGAAACGGTCGGCGTGATGAGCAGCCTCAATGTTTGGGGAGGCCCGGATCCCTCCAACCCGATGGCGGCGCTCAACCGCGGCCAGCAACAACCGCCGTGGTTCTTCCTGCAGCAATTGCAACGTGACTTCAATGTGGAACGCCTCGAGCCGGCCGCGACCGACATCCCGGAAAACGTGAATGTCCTGATGCTCATCCACCCAAAAAACGTATCGGAAGCCACCGAGTACGCCATCGACCAGTTCGTCCTGCGCGGAGGCAAGTTGATCGCCTTTGTCGATCCCCTCGCGCAGCGGGACGATTCCGGCCAGCAAAACCCGCAGATGCGCCTTCCCGGGCTGGGCGGCGACTCCAACCTGAACCGCTTGTTTTCCAAGTGGGGCGTCCCGTTTGACAGCAGCCAAGTCGTCGCCGACTACGACTACCATCTGAAGAATCCGCGTGACCCGATGTCGCAGGGCCGGCTGCAACCGGCCTACCTCATGCTGAACCGGGACGCACTGGACTCCGGGGAAGTTGTCACCCGCGACCTGGGGCTGATCCGGCTACCCTACGCCGGCAGCTTTGACACCAGCAACGTGGCCACCGGGCTCACGGTTACCGAGCTGATCACGAGTTCGGAGGACGCCAAGCTGGTCGACGGTATGTCCTCCCAGTTCCAGGGACAACAGATCATGCAGTCATTCTATTCCGGCAGCGAGGACGGCAAGCCGGTCGGCATCCGGAAACAGGTCCTCGCGCTGAAACTCGGCGGCAAATTCACGACCGCCTTTCCCAACGGCAAACCGGCCGCCGAGGAGCCCGGCTCATCCAAGCCCGGCGCGACGCAACCCGACTCTGCCGGGCACCTCACCGAGTCCAAGGAGGACAACTTCGTATGCCTCATAGGAGACACCGACATCCTTGTGGACGAACATTACGTCTTCCAGCAGCGCATTCCAATCAGCGAGAACCTTGTTTTCGTCCAAAACCTCGTTGACCACTTTGGCGACGAGACTCTGATCAACATCCGCAGCCGTAACCAGAACCGCCCGTTTACCACGCTCGTTAAACTGACAAAAGAAGCCCAGAAAAAGTTTGAGAAAAAGCTCAACAAGCTCCAAGCCGAACAGCAGACCATCCTGCAAAAGAAGACCGAGCTGCAGAGCGTCGGAGAAGGCAGCAACCAATTCACGCTTCGAATCGACCCCGAGGCGATTAAAGAAATTCAGGCCAAGCAACTGGAGATCGACAATCAGATCTTTGACACCAACAAGGAGCTCCTCGCCGATATCGACTGGATCAAGCTCAAGATCAAGCTCGCCAACATCGGCCTGATGCCCCTGCTGGTCATCCTGTTTGGCGTCGGCTTTTTTATCCGCAAACGCAAGAAAACCGCAGCAGTCTGACACCCATGAAAGGAAAACAACTTCTCATCGCCGTTCTCGCCCTGGGGGTTCTGGGGGGGATCGCCTATTTTACCTCGATTAAGGATCAAGGCGGCCGTTCCCCAGCAAAATCCGGCATCGGTAAAACGGTCGTCACCAATCTCGATCCGGCAAAGATCGCCACGATCACCATCACGGACAGCGACTCCGCCCTCACTCTGGCCCAGCAGGAGGAACAATGGGTCGTGACGGATCGCGACGGTTTCACGGCCAAGTTCGACGACATCCAGAAACTGGTCAGCAGCACCGTGAGCCTCAAGGCGCTGCGCCAGATCCCTGCCAGCAAAAAACAGCACGGGCGGTTTGGGCTGCTCGCCCCGGACGGCAACGAGGCCAACACCGGCACGTTCGTCGAGTTCAAGGATGCGCAGGGCCAGGTGCTCAAGAGCCTGTTGCTCGGCAAAAAAGGAAGCGCCAACACCGGGCAAAACGCCGACTCGCCATTTGGTTCCTCCGACAACCATCGTTACGTGTTGACTGATGGCCGGGTGACCGTGATCGCGATCGATTACTCCAGCGCGCTCAATGACGTCAGCGCCGACCCCGCCAACTGGCTGGACAAGGACGATTTTTTCAAGGTTGAAAAAGTCAGGTCAGTCGCCGTCGCCCAACCAAACAAAGCTGACTCATGGACGCTGACCCGTGCCAAGGAGGGGGACGACATGGCGCTTGCCGACGCCAAGCCGGAGGAAAAACTGGACGCCTCAAAGGGCAACAGCGCCGGCCGCGTGTTTGGCTTTCCAAGCTTTGACGATGTCACCAGCAAGTCGGCCAAGCCGGAGGAGACCGGAATGGACAAGGCCGTCACCGCCACCATCGACACGTTTGAGGGCTACCAGTACGTCGTCAAGATGGCCAAGAAGGATGAGGATCACTACATGACACTTTCCGCGAGCGGCACACGCGTCCCGCAGGAAGATGAAAGCAAGGCCCGGGACCCCCAACCGGACGAAGCCAAGCCGCGCGAACCCGGCAAGGACGAAAAACCGGAGGATGCCAAGCGCCTTGACCAGGAGCACGCCGACCGCTTGGCCAAGCTCATCGCCGATCGTGAAAAAGCGCACCAGGAGAGCCAAGCGAAGCTCAAGACCGACCGCGACAAGACTTTCGCGGACAACATGGCCAAGCTCGAAAATCTGGCCGGGTGGACGTTCAAGGTCTCCAGCTACACATTCGACGCCATCTACAAGACGCGCGCCGAGATGATGGAGGAGGAGAAAACGGAGGAGGCCACAGGTGCGGCCACGCCGGGCGCGGCACTCCCCGCCCTGCTTCAGCCTCCGCCGACCCTAGCCCCTACTCCGCCCCCAGCCCCTACTCCGGTCCCCGCCCCCATCACGATTCAGCCGCCGAAGCCGGCCGACCCGGGCAAGGTCGTGACCAGCGACATTATCAAGGTGCCTTCCGCCGAGGAATTGAAGAAGGGCGCCAAGATCGAGGTGATCAAAAAAGAGGATCTCCCGGCCGAAATCGAGAAGGCCAAGGAGGAGGCCGAAACGAAGGCCGACGACAAAAAATAACCGCTTGGCCAAGCGGACAGATTCCAAACCACCCGGCTGCCCTGCCGGGTGGTTTTTTGTGTCGCGAACTATTTTGATTTGCGGCCCTTGGCCGGTGACGTAGCGTCTCGGGCATGGCGGCAAATGATCCGGTCGTCCTCAACCTGGAGGACGTGCACAAGCAGTACGAAAGCACGGATCGTGAACCGGTCCCGGTGCTTCGCGGCATTTCGCTCACCGTTCGGCGGGGAGATTCCGTCGCGGTCGTCGGCCCGTCCGGCTCCGGCAAAAGCACCCTGCTCAACATCCTCGGCTCGCTCGACTCCCCGACCCGCGGCAGCATCCAGCTGGATGGCCAGGAATTGGCCGACCTCCCGGAGCAGGAGCTGGCTTCGGTTCGAAACAAAAAAATTGGCTTCATTTTTCAGTCGCACCATTTGCTCCCGCAATGCTCCGTCCTCGAAAACGTGTTGTTGCCCACGCTTGCTGAAAACGGCAAGGCCCCGGCTGCCGCCGTCGAGCGGGCGCGGCAACTGCTCGAACGCGTCGGGCTCGGGCACCGGCTCACCCACCGTCCGGCACAGCTTTCCGGCGGCGAATGCCAGCGTGTCGCCGTCGTGCGCGCGCTGATCAACCAACCCAGCCTCATTCTCGCCGACGAGCCGACCGGCGCGCTCGACCACTCCACCGCCCAGTCGCTGGCGGATTTGCTCGTCGAACTCAACCGCGACGACCATGTCACGCTGATCGTCGTCACCCACTCCACGGAACTCGCCACCCGGATGGACACCACGCACCAACTGCAGGATGGCCGATTCGCCACCGCCACAGGTTAAGCCACCATGTCGACCTGGTCACTGGTTCTGAAGTCGTTCCGATTTTACGCGCGGAGCCATGTTGGCACGATGCTGGGGGTCGCCGTCGGGGCGATGGTTCTAGTCGGCGCGCTGCTCGTCGGCGACTCGGTTCGAGGCAGTTTGCGCGGCATGGCGGAAGCACGGCTCGGCAAGGCCGAGTTGGCCCTGCACTCCAACGACCGGCTTTTCCGGGCCAAGCTGGCCGACGATCTCCGGGCCGAGCTTGGCACCGACACCGCCGCCCTGCTCCAGCTCCCGGGCCTGGCCAGGCGGCCGTCCGGCGGGTCACGCGCCAACAACGTCGTCATCATGGGCGTTGATCGGGCGTTTTGGGAGCTGGCCCTGGAGACGCCCGGGTTTGACGAACTCCCCGACGATTCCATCGTCCTCAACGAGCGCTTGGCCGGACAGTTGAACGTCACGGCCGGCAACGTCGTCAACCTGCGCATCCACAACCCGTCGCAGCTTTCCCGAGATGCACCGATGGCGCCGATCGAGGATGCCGCCGCCACGCTGGCCCAGCTTAAGGTGGCCGCCATCGTCACCGATGCGCAATTCGGCCGGTTCGGGTTGCAGGCGTCTCAGGTGCCGCCGTACAACGCGTTCGTGCCGCTTGGCCAGTTGCAGGAGGCGATCGAAAAACCGGGGATGGCCAACCTGATGCTCGTCGGCCGTGCCGAGGATCCGGCCGGCGATCCGCTTGGCCAAGCGCAAGCCGCCTTGGCCAGGCATTGGCGGCTCGCGGACGCGCAGGCGCAACTGCTTCAACTCCCCGGCGGCAGGGGCATCGAGCTGCGCTCCCCGCGCGTGTTTCTCGATCCGCCGCTGGCCAAGGCGGCGCTGGCCGTCGCCCCCGCCGCCACCGAGGTGCTCACGTACTTCGTGAACAAGATCCAGCTCGGCGACAAGTCGACGCCGTACTCGATGGCGACCGCGTTGGCCGGGTTCGAACCGGGCACCGTCTGGCTCAACCAATGGACCGCCGACGACCTGCAGGCCAAGGCCGGCGACGAGGTAGAGTTGAGCTACTACACCGTCGGCACGATGCGCCAACTCGAGGAGCGAACCGGCACGTTCACGGTTGGCGGCATCATTGCGATGGACGACCCCCGATCCGACGTCACCCTCATGCCGGACTTCCCCGGCATGACCGACTCGGAAAACTGCGCCGACTGGGACACCGGCTTCCCGATGGATCTCGATGCCATCCGCGACAAGGACGAGGATTACTGGGACACCTACAAAGGCACGCCCAAGGCCTACATCAGCCTGGCCACCGGCAAGGAAATTTGGGGCAACCGTTTCGGTGACCTGACCGCCGTGAGGTATCCGCAAAACGGAGAGGCTGCGCTCGACAAGCTCGGCCAGGTGTTGCTCGGCAAGCTGAACCCGGCGGACGCCGGCCTTGCGTTCCAGGCCGTGCGCACGCAGGCGTCGAGTTCCGTGAACAACGCCATGAATTTCGGCCAGTTGTTCATGAGCTTCAGTTTTTTTCTCATCGCGGCTGCCGTGATGCTGATCTCACTCCTGTTCCAGTTCACCATGGAAAAGCGCACGCGCGAGACCGGCACGCTGCTGGCGCTCGGCATCCCGGCCGGACGCGTCCGACGGATGTTACTGCTCGAGGGTGGGCTGATCGCGCTCGCCGGCTGCATTGTCGGTGCCGTCGGGGGATCGCTGTTCGCCAGGGCCATGCTCCATGCGCTGTCGACCAACTGGGCGGAAGCGGTCGCCTCCGCCACGCTGACCTACCACGGCACAACCGCCTCATGGGCGGCGGGTGCGTTGAGCGGCTTTGGCGTCGCGCTGGGCACCATCTGGTGGGCGTTGCGGAGGTTGAAACAACAAACCGCCCGCGAACTTCTCGCCGGGGAGTCGCCGGAATTATCGGGCACCTCAAAATCGACCAAGCGCGCCACCGTCCTCGCGGGAGTCTTGTTGCTCGGCGCGGTTGTCACCGTCAGTGCGGCAGTCGCGAGTGGTACGCAACTCTCACCCAACTCCTTCTACGGAGCGGGCGCGATGCTGCTGCTGGCCGGGTTGGTGTTTGCGTCGGCACGGTTGACGCGCTTGGCCAAGGCGGACGCGCTTGGCCAAGCGGAGGGGCTCACCCTCTCCGGTCTCGGCCAGCGCAACGCCGCGCGCCGGCGCCGGCGCAGCATGGCCACCGTCGGCATGCTGGCCTGCGGCAGCTTCATGATCGCCTCGATCGGCGTGTTCCAAAAGGACGCCCACATCGACGCCGCCAAGGCCACCTCCGGCACGGGCGGTTTTGAACTGATGGGCGAGGCCGGCATCGCCGTCGTCCACGACTTGAACAATGCCGCCCATCGCGAGACGTACGGCCTCGACGCGGAACTCATGAATGGCGTGAGCTTCGTCCCGTTCCGGCTGCGTGACGGCGACCCGGCCAACTGCCTCAACCTCAACCTCGCCCTGGAACCGCGCCTGCTCGGCGTGCGGCCGGAATTGTTGGCCGGAAAATTCACCTTCACCGCCACAATGGACGGGTTGGAAACCGGCGACGACCCGTGGCAGATACTGGATAGAGCCCGGGACAGCCTGAAACTGCCGGACGATGTCGTGCCGGTGATCGCCGACCAAAGCGTGATGATGTGGGCGTTGAGCGGCGGCGACCCGATGAAGAGCAAAAAACTCGGCGACACACTTGACTACACCGACGAACACGGAAACGCGTTCAAGGTGAAATTCGTCGGCCAGATCGCCGACAGCATCCTGCAGGGCAACCTCATCATCCCGGAGTCCGACTTCATCAGGCGCTATCCCGGCGAAAGTGGTTACCGTGTGTTTCTCGTCGACACACCTGCGAAAAAAGTCGAAGCCGTGAGCACCGAATTGAACAGCGCACTGGAAAACCATGGGTTTGAATGGATCAACGCCACGCAACGTCTGGGCCAGCTCAATGCCGTGCAAAACACCTATTTGAAAACCTTCCAGATGCTCGGTGGCCTTGGCCTGTTGCTCGGCAGCCTCGGGCTGGGGATCGTGGTCCTGCGCAACGTGCAGGAGCGCAAAGGCGAACTCGCCCTGCTCCGCGCGGTTGGCTTCGAGAAAAAATCGATCCAGCGCTTTGTGCTGGCTGAATACCTCAGCCTGCTTGTCGGCGGGCTGCTGATCGGCACCGCCGCCGCCGCATTGGCCGTGCTGCCCACCGTGCTTTCCCCGACCGCCGATGTGCCGTACGCTCTGCTTGGCGCGACTCTCGGCGGCGTCCTGCTGATCGCCGGCCTGTGGACGTGGCTTGCCACCCACCTCTCGCTGCGTGGCAACCTGCTGGAAGGCTTTAGGGGAGATTGAACAAATGAACAGATCATCCATACCTGCGACGTCACGTTGTTTGTTGGCGCTTGGGTTGTTGGCCTTTTCCGTTGAGGCGGCGGAGCCGCTTTATCAAAATAATTTTGAGCAAACCGAGGTTGGCGGCGTGCCGGACGATTTCCTCGTGCTCGACGGCGACTTTGCGGTGAAGCAGGAAAGTGGCAACAAGCATCTCGAGCTGCCCGGTGCGCCGCTGGATGCATTCGGCTTCATGTTCGGCCCGTCGGCACGGCACGGCAACGAGGTCAGCGCGCGGATGTTCGGCACGAAAAAAGGCCGGCGCTACCCGGTATTCGGCATCGCGTTGAACGGCGTCAGCGGCTACCGGCTGCAGGTCACCCCGGCCAAGCGGGTGATCGAGCTGCTTAAGGCCGGCGCCGTCGTGGCCAAGGTGCCGTTCCGGTGGGGCGGCGGCGAGTGGCTGCGACTCGCGCTGCGGGTCGAGCAAACCGGCGAAACCGAGTGGACGATCAGCGGCACGGTTTGGGCCGACGGCGAAAAGGCACCGGCCAAGCCCACCCTCACGCACAAGGAAACCAAGGAGCCGCGCAACGGCAAACCGTCCATTTGGGGCAGCCCGTACTCCGGCACTCCGATCCGCTATGACGACATCGTCGTCAAAAAAATTGCCAAGTAACCGGCTGGGCATTTTCCTGCTGGCGCTTGGCTTGGCCGCGCCGCTTGGCCAAGCGGCGGAGGTGGAGCTGCGGCTCGCGATTCCCGAGGCGCCGTTTCACGTCATCGGCGATCCGGTGCCGTTGCGCTGGGAGTTCGTCAACCGCAGCGACCAACGACTGGCCTTCATGTGGGAGGGCTGTTGCCGATTGAACGGCCGCGTCACCGCGTCGCTTGGCCAACTCACCCTTCACTCGGACCCGGCGACTTCCGCCGCACAGTTGACCGCGCACCGATTCGCGCGCGCCGCGCGGCTGCTCCCGGGCAAGTCTGCGGTGTTCGAGACGAACCTCGGCGACTGGCTCAACATCGACCGCTCCGGCGAATACCAACTCACCGCCCGATACACCGGCCTGCTCGACAACCAACAGCCGCAAGTCGCGCCCGGTTGGCAGCTTTGGAGGCAAACCGCCAGATCCAACCCGGTCAATGCCACCCTGCTTACCCCGACAGCCTACGTGGCCAAGCGGACCACCCTCAGCCAGGAGAGCGGCCTCCTGCTTGGGCTTTCAAAAACAAAAAAATGGGATCCGATCGGGGGGGCGCAACTTGAGTTGACCTTCGGGAATCAAGCGGACCAAGCACTGGCCCTCGCTTGGCCAAGCGCGTTTGGCCTTTGGTTTTTGAACGACAACAGTCACCGTGTCCCGCTCACGCCGACCCAAGTTGAAACTGGCCCGGAGGAACTCACCATCGAGCCGGGCGACCAGCACAAACGGATCATCTCGATCGATGGCAGCGCACTCGATTCCAAGCCGTTTGGTGCCTATCGCATTTTCATCGACCACAAAACCGGCGCTCACCGCACCCCCTCCAACCTGATCGACATCGAGTGGCAGCTCAGGCAAACCCGGGTTGCCGAGTTGATTCACGCCGCTTCCGGTGGAGCCAAGACCGGCCTGCGCAACAAACCGCTGAAACTGCTGCGGCTCCATATCGCCTCGATCGGCCCGGCGCTTGCCCAAGTGCCGACCGCAACATTAGACGCCAAAGGACAACGCCTGCTTGCGGAACTCCAGTTGGCTGCAAAATTGAAACCGTACGGCCCAAAGCCTGGGCGGGTGACCTTGAAACTGGCAATTGAAAAAGACGGGGCGATTCAGTTTGCCGACCAAGCGCTTGCCCAGATGCTGCCGAAAAGAAGGAGCATCATCGGGCAACTCAAAGCGATTCTGGACATTCGCAGACACCTTGGCTGGACCGTGGCGGTGGAAATTCAATCCAAACCCGGTGTTTCAAAACAACAAACAGACCAAGCGTTTAAGAGTTTAAAACACCTCGAACCCCACTTGGCCAAGCCCCTTAAAATCAATTAAGGAATCACAAAGGGCACGAAGCGCACAGAGGAGTTTTCGATTGATGATACTTCGTGCGCTTTGTGTCCTTCGTGGTTAACAAAACTCAACCTTGCACTTTGAGCCTAGAGTTGGCGCGGCCCTCGATGACTTTGGAGGTCGGCTGGTAATTCGCGATGAATTCATCGCGGTAATCGTCGAAGGTGCCGTTGGCCAAGTGGCGGCGGATGTCGCGCATCACCTGCATAAAAAAATGCGAGTTGTGCACGCTGAGCATTCGCAGCCCGAGGATTTCACCGGCCTTGAGCATATGCCGAAGGTAGGCGCGGGTGTGGTGTGTGCAGGCGAAGCAGTCGCAGCCCTCCTCGATCGGCCCGAAGTTCTCCTTTTGGTGACTGGCGCGGAGGTTGATCGCGCCGCGAGAAGTGTACGCAGTGCCGTTGCGCGCGACTCGGGTCGGCAATACGCAGTCGAACATGTCCACGCCGCGCGCGACTAACTCGATCAATTGCGCCGGGGTGCCGAGGCCCATCGCGTAGCGCGCCTTGCCGGCGGGCAGGTGCGGCTCGGTGATCTCCACGGCGTGCATCATCTCCGGCTCCGGCTCGCCAACGCTGACACCACCGATCGCGTAGCCATCAAAGTCCATTGCGACCAATTCCTCCGCACAACGCTTGCGGAGCGCGGGGGCATTGGCGCCCTGCACGATGCCGAAGTACAGCTGGCCCTCCGCGCGGGGTTGCTCTGCGCAGACGATGGCCCAATCGAGCGTCCGCTTGACGGCTGCCTGCAAGTCACTGTCGGATGCGCCGTGTGGGGGGCACTCGTCGAACAACATCGCGATGTCGGAGCCGAGTTCGCGCTGGATGGCCATCGATTCCCTCGGGCCGAGGAAGAGCGTCTCGCCGCTGAGGTGCGAGCGGAACTCGACGCCGTCGTCTCGCACCTTGCGGATCTTGGCCAGACTGTAAACCTGAAACCCGCCGCTGTCGGTGAGGATCGGCTTGTCCCAATTCATAAACCGGTGCAATCCGCCGGCCTTGCGGATGATGTCGAGACCGGGCCGGAGAAACAGGTGGTACGTGTTGCCGAGCAGGATCTCCGTGCCGATCTCGTTGAGTTCGCGCAGGTCGAGTGCCTTGACGCTGGCCTGCGTGCCAACCGGCATAAACACCGGGGTGTCGATTACGCCGCGACTGATTGTCAACCGGCCCAGTCGCGCCTTGCTGCGCGGACTGGTTTTCAGCAACTCGTACATTCGCGGGAAGACTAGAATCTGCGCTTGGCCAAGCGGCGGCCTACCACTCGCCCTCGGCGAGGAGCGCGACGGTCTGCTTGGCCAAGTCGCCGGCGAGCAACGGGAGCGCCTGCCGCTCGGCGCTGGCGAGGTCGCCGCCCAGGCGGACGGTGGTGCGGCCGGTCAGTTCGCGGTCGATCAACACCTGGCCGGTGGCCTTGTCGGCGGCACGGACGCGGGTGACGAGTTCCACCTCGAAGTCGCGCACGCTGAGGATGTCGCGCGGCTGAAAACTCACCGGTGACCGGCGGTAAGCGTCGATGCTGCCGGTGAGCAGCACATCGCCGTCGCCGCCGGTGGCCAGCGCGAAGGTGCCGTCCCGCTGCAGTTCACGACGGATGGAGGCGTTGACCGACTCGGAAAGGCCGGGCAGCGGTGTGGCATTCTGGAACAGGCCGACCTCGACGGCCTGGCCGGCGGGGATCGCGGGGCTCACCGGGCCAAGCCGGTAGCTGGCACAACCGGCGGCCGTCCAAGCAACGGCCAAGAACAAGGCGGCGCGGCTTGCGGGCGGGCGGATCATTGGGGCGGTGCATCGGACTCCCCTGCCGGGTCGAGCTTCGGCTTCAACTCGGCGATCTTTTGCAGCGCCACCTCGGCATACTCGGTGCCGGGGGCGAGATCTTTCACCTCGTTGTAGTAGACGGTCGCGCCGGCCAGTTTCCCCTTTTTCTCGTAATAGCGCGCGATCTTCAGGCTGCCCCGGGCCTGCTCAACCTTCATGGCCTTGATCCGTTCCTGGGCCGCAGGCACCTGTTCCTCGTCAGGATAAAGCGCGATGAAATCGGAGTAAGAGTCGATGGCCTTGCGGGTGACGCCCTGATCGTACTCCGCGTCGAGCGACTGCTGCTGGTAGGCGGCGGCGGCGGCGAACAATCCCTCGGCGGCGATTCCGGGGCGGTCGTGATACTTGTCGGCCACCTTGCTGAACGCCTCGACGGCATGCCGGTAGTTCTTGTGCCGTTCGTTCTGGGAAATCTGGAAGCCGCGCGCCTTCTTGACCCAGGCTTGACCGATGTTCATCTGTGCCTTGGGCGCCACGGAACTGAACGGCCCGGTGTTGACGATGTTTTGGAACATGATGGTCGTCTTGCCCATCGAGCGGTACAGCGGGATACGGCCCCACAGCTTGTAACGCTGGCCGTTCAAAAACCGCGTGGCGATGGCGAACTGCCGGGCCTGCACATCCTCGAAATCGACGTTCTGCGGATACAGCCGCAGCAGGTTCTGGTACTCGGAAAACGCCCTCTCGTCGTCGCCCCGTTTTTCATAAGTCTGGGCCAGCAGCAACTGTGCCTCCGGCGCGTGGTCGGACAGCGGCCAATCGGCCACCGTGCGCCGCGCCGCCTTGAAGGCGGTCTTCCAATCCTCCTCCGCGTACGCCTTCTTTGCCACGCCGAGCTGATCCTTCGCGGTGCCGCGCCGCCAGCTGCCGACGCCGCCGATGCTCTCGTACGACCAGCCTTCGCCGCGACGGTAAATGATCGGGGCGGGAGAGTAGTTCGGCCACGAGAAAAACACGACCGCGGCCAGAAGCAAGGGACACGTCCAACGCTGCATGGCCGGACTGTAGGTGAAGCACCCCGGCGGCTCCAGCCTGTTTTTTCTTTTGCCGGCGCTTGGCCAAGGCCACCCTCGGCGCGGACGGGCATGCCCGACTCTTTCATCATCACAGACTGCCCAGAGGCGCTGGACGGCTTGGCCGATCCCGGCAGCCAAGCCGACTGGCAAGCCGCCGATCTCCCGGCCGACGCCCGGTGCGCTTGGCAGGCCGTCGGCGGGCTTGGCCAAGCGGAGATCGTTTGCCGTCCCGCCCCTCCGCCGTGGCGGCAAATCATGGCCGTCGGCCACTCCGCTGTCTCGCAAGTGGACGGCCTGCGCGATCTGCTCCAGGCCGGCGTCACGCCACCCGCGCCGTTTGCCTGTCTGGCGATGACCGGCGACAATTTCCACGGCAACCGGGGCCGGCCGTGGCGCGCGCTCGAGGGCAATCTGCATTTGACGGCCCTGTTCTCGCCCCACCGAACGGCGCGCGAACTTGGCCTCGGCTTGAGCATGCTGCCGACCCTCGCGGTGGTCGATGCGCTTGGCCAATTCGACGCGCTTGGCCAAGCGACGCGCATCAAGTGGGTCAATGACGTACTGCTCGGCAGCAGAAAAATTTCCGGCGTGATCACCTCGACCCTGGCCAAGGGCGACCGCATCGAGCACGCCGTGCTGGGCATCGGCGTCAACATCGCCGCCACACCGGAACTGCCGAGCGGCAAGTTTGTGCAGCCGCCCGGCAGCCTGCGCGAGTTGGCGCCGGACATTCTCATCACCCTCCCCGCCATGCTGGCCGCGCTGCTCGACAGCTTGGCCAAGCGGCACGCGCAATTGCTCGAGCACGGGCCGGGCGCGTTGCACGCCGATTATGTGCGCCACAGCTGCGTCATCGGACGCGCCGTCGAAATCTGGGAGGAAACCGCCGGCGAACGCGACGCCGCCAAACGGCTCGCCGCCGGCCGGGTTGCCGACATCCTGCCCGACCTCTCGCTGCGACTCGACGGCGTCGCCGAGCCGGTGCGGCGCGGCCGCCTCATTTTCGCCGACTGAGCGTTTTGTCTTTGGCCGTCGGCCTCCCATCCGTATCGTTCGCCCATGCGCTCGGTCAAAGTGCCCCTCGGGGATCGCAGTTACTCCATCAAGATCGGCGGCGGCCTGCTGCCCAGACTGGGCGTCGACTGCCGCCGGCTCAAGCTGGGGACACGCTGCGCCGTGGTGACCGACCGCACCGTCGGGCCGCTCTACGCCAAGGCGGCGCTGGCCTCACTGCGGCAGGCCGGCTTCGCGCCGGTGGAAATCCGCGTGCCGGCCGGCGAGACGGCCAAGAGCCTGCGCACCATCCATGCCTGTTACGACCAACTGGCCAAGCACCGAATCGAGCGCAGCGCGTTCATCGTCGCGCTGGGAGGCGGCGTGGTGGGCGACATGGCCGGCTTCCTCGCCGCGAGTTATTTGCGCGGCATCGGCTTCGTACAGGTGCCGACGACGCTGCTGGCGCAGGTGGACAGCTCGGTCGGCGGCAAGGTCGGCGTGAACCTGAAGGCCGGCAAAAACCTGGTCGGCGCGTTTTACCAGCCGCGCCTCGTGCTGTGCGACCTCGACACGCTCAAAACGCTGCCCGAGCGCCAGCTGCGCGCCGGACTCGCCGAGGTGATCAAGTACGGGATCATCGACGACGCGGCGCTGTTCCGCCGACTCGAGCGCACGCTGCCGGAGTTGCTGCGGCTCGACGCCAAGGGGCTGGCGCACATCGTCGCGCGCAGTTGCCAAATCAAGGCCAAGGTCGTCGAGCAGGACGAGCGGGAAGGCGGCCTGCGCGCCATCCTCAACTACGGGCACACCATCGGCCACGCGCTCGAGGCGATTTCAAGTTACGGAAAATATCTGCACGGCGAAGCGATCTCGATCGGCCAAGTGGCTGCGGCGAAAATCTCGTGCGACGTGCTCGGCCTTGGCCAAGCGGACGTCGATCGCATCGAGGCGCTGTTCGCGCAAGCCGGCCTGCCGACCTCGGTGCGCTTGGCCAAGCCGCAGTTGGCCAAGCTGTTCGCCGCGATGAAGCTCGACAAAAAAGTCAGCGACGGCGAGGTCAAGTTCGTGCTGGCCCAAAAAATCGGCCAAGTGAAATTTGGGATCGACGTCCCGAGGGCAATCATAAACGCTTCGGTAAAATAATGTCCGCCATCAGTGAGACGATTGTTCGGGAGTTCCTTGAGGCCAGTGGGTTTCTGGTGCAGCAGGGGCGCAAGTTTGTCGCACCGTCGCGGCGGAATGATTCGCACATCGATTTTTTTGCGACGCACCCGGCGGCGACTGAGTCGAAAGCCGGCCTGCCGTTCGAGTTGCGGCAGGGGGACTTGAAGCACATTCGCCGCGCGGTGTTCGCCGTAAAAGGATGGCACACGGAGACGTTCAGCGCGGCGGTGATGGCCAACTCGCCGGAGATTTTTCGCTTCGCACAACCGGCGGCGATGAAAGAGGCGGAAAAGGTTTTCGGCACCGCCGCCGGGTTTCTCAAAATCTTGGTCGTGCCGTCGCTGCCGTCGTCGAAAAAACTGCGGCGTGAAAGCATCGAGATGCTTCGCGGCAAGGGGGTCGACGGGGTGGTCGAGTTTCCGGCGGTGCTCTCCGCCGTGATCGATGGCGTGGAGAAAAACCGGAATTACCAGCGGTCCGATGTGCTGCAGTTGATCCGCGTGCTCAAGGCACACGGGATGCTGCGGGAGCGGCAGATGGAATTGTTCCGCGCCGCGAAGCCGCGTGCGGCCCGCAAGTCGAAACGGTAGGCGTCAGTGATGCAGCAGCAGCATGCCGGCGGCGGCCAGAGCCAGACCGGCGGCGATCGCCATCATCTTGTAGGCGTTGAAGCGGTGGCCTTCGCTGCTCTCGAAAAGGATGGTGGTCGAGACGTGCAGGAAGATGCCGATGACAATGGCCAAGCTTTCGCGGTGGAATTGGCCCACCATCTCGACACCGCTTAACAGCGTGCCCAGCGGCGCCATGGCAGCGAACACCGCCAGCAGACCGAACGCCTTCGGCTTGCCCAGGCCGCTGTTGAGCAGCATCGCCAGGAACACCATGGCGACGGGATACTTGTGCAGCACGATCCCCAGCAACAACGGCTGCAGCCCATGGGAGTGGTCGTCACTGTGATCGTGGCCGTGATGGCCGTGATGGCTGTGGGCGCCCTCACCGCCGCCCAGCGGCATGCCCTCGAGGAAGGCGTGCAGGCAGAGGCCCACCATCAACCCGACCGGCAGGCGGCTTTGATGATGCGTGTGCGCGTGGCCGTGCTCGATCCCCCCGGAGAGAAACTCGAGCATCACCTGGATGAAGAAACCGAGCAGGAGGAACGCCCCAAAATAGGCGCCCCGGCCGTCGCCCAGAAACACTTCCGGCAGCAGGTGCAGTGCGGTGATCGAGAGCAGGTAGGCACCGCTGAAGGCGATCAGCAGCTTGAGCTTGTTGGGGTCCGACGGCTTGAGCCACAGCACCGTGAACGCTGCTGCAACCACCGAGAAGATGAGGAGCGCGTAAGTCAAGTGGCGGGGTGGCCAAGCGCTTGGCCAAGCGTGCTATGGTTGGTGCATTCCATCTGCCGTTGGCGGGCACGAAAAACCGCCGCGCATCTTGCCGGGCGCGGCGGTGTCGAGATTGGTTACTTCATCAGGAGCAACTGCCGCGCGCGCTTGATGGCGTTGGCCATGCGGCGCTGGTAATGCGCCGGCAGCCCGGTGTATTTGCGCGGGAGGATGCGGCCGTGGCCGGTCACGAAGGTCTGCAGCAATTCCGTGTTGCGGTAGTTCAGCTGATCGACGGTGAAATCGATGATAGGCTTCGGGCGTGGCGGGCGCTTTTGGTTCGAGTCCCGTTTTTTCTTGTCCTTCTTCCTTGGCATATTACTTGATCTCGCGATGCACCGTGTGACGACGCAGGTTGGGGTTGTATTTTTTCATCTCCAGCCGATCCGGCTGGGTTTTCTTGTTGCGCTGGGCCATGTAGCGGGACACCGGCTTGCCTGCGTCCTTGGCCTCCGTGCACTCGAGGATGACTGTTTCCCTGGGCATAAATTAGTTTTTCTTTGACTTGGGCTCGGGCAGTTCCTTATCGACCTTGTCCTTGGCCGATGAGGCCGGCGTGGTGATGGTTCCCAATCGCCCGAGTGAGCGGTTTTGCAGGATGCCGTACTGCTCCAGCTCCGTCTGGGCGTCCACCCGGAACCGCGTCCACGGGATCGCGTTGAGGCGGGACTGCGGAATCGGTTTGCCGGTGATCTCACAGACGCCGTACGTGTCCTTCTCGATCCGCTTGAGCGCCTCCTCGATCTCGTAAATCACATCCTGATCGGATGAGAGCAGGCTCAGGTTGAAATCCCGGTCGAAGTTGTCGGTGCCGGAATCGGCCATATGGACGCCGTAGCTTTCCATCTCCTTGGCGGATTCCTTGGCCAAGCCGTTGCGCTGGTCGGTCAACCGGTCGCGAAGGTCGATCAGGAGCTGCTTCTGTTTCGCCCATTTGCCGCCGTTGTTCAGCTTGGCCGCCTTTCGTTTCTGGGCGGCGCGCTTGGCCGGACTGGCCGGCAAACCGAGGATAGCCGCCGTGGTCGCCGCCCCGACTTGGTGATTGGATCTCCGCGTGGCCTTCTTCTTTGCGGGAGCCTTCTTTGCGACGGCCTTCTTGGCCGGAGCTTTCTCTGCGGGTGCTTTTTTTACCGCTTTTTTAGCGGTTTTTGCCCTTTTTTTTGCAACTTTTCGTTTTGCTGCCACTGTTTTGGACTAATTATCCGGCTGATTTTGCTCCGCCCTCAGCAGCCAATTTTGGCCGCCCCGGGCAGAACGAGGCGCGGAAACTTATCAAAGAACTTCCAGAACACCACAAAAAATTGAAGTTTTTTTGCCAATCTTGGGAGTCGGTTTGCGGGCCACAGGCGCTCCCTCCGGTGCCGTGGCGTCCCGCTGGGCCAATCGGCCTCAATTCAGGATGACACCCCGGCGGATGTAGGTCGGCTGGTCGAGATCCTCCCCCTTGTGGATGGTCGGTTCGCTGTTCTCGAAACGGCCCTTGGACACGATTTCCAGCGGCAGCATTTCCTGCACGATTTTCCGGCGCTTGGCCCGGTTGGGTTCCTCCTTGGCAGCCTCCTGGATCAGGTCATTGCGGCATTCGGGGCTCAAGGCATCGGCGGTCGGTGCCGGCGGGGTATAGGCAAAACCACCGCGGTTCGAGCTTCCGGGTTCCGATCCCAAGTCAAGATAACTGTCCGCCCGAGGCGAGGTGAATGGATCGGAGTAGCCCGGCGCGGATGCCTGACTGGACGGGCTTGTCTTGAGCGAGGCGTCATCCTGTTCCGACTCGGCCAGTTTGCCGGCGTGCGCGATGACCACGGTCAGTTGGAGGGTCTCCCCGCTCCCGTGCCCGGAGGCCCCGACCACCAGCCTCGCAGCAGAGGCGCGGTCGCCGATCGCCGAGGTGACGGCATTCATCTCCGCCATGGTCACCTCCGCTCCCGAGAAATTCACCAACAGTGAGCCGGCCTCCTTCAACGTCTCACCGCCCCGGATCGCCGGGTGGGACAATAGTTTTTCCATGGCATCGTCGGTGCGATCGTCGCCGGTGGCCTCGACGTGCACCACGGCGCCGAGGCTGTGCCGGTCCCGCAACAGGGACTGCAAATCCGCGAAGGAGACGTTGAGCATGCCGGGCTCGAGCAGCATACGGCTCACCCCGAGCACCGCTTCGCAGAGGTGGCGGTTGGCAATGTCCAACGCCCGGTGCAGCCCAAGGTCGGCATCCGCCAGTTGGATGACGTCTTGGTTGGGAAAATGAAAAACCGCGTCGGCAACCTGCTTGAGATCCCGCAGGCCGCCGATCGCCTGGTTGCAGCGCTGGATGCCTTCACAGTCGAACGGGGTTGCCGCCACGCCCACCACCAGCGCCCCGGCCTGCTTGGCCAAGTTTGCCAAAAACGGCGCGGCTCCCGTGCCGGTGCCGCCCCCCATCCCGGCAACGATAAAAACCAAGTCGGCGTCATCGACAATCCCAGCCAGTTCGTCGCTGTCGGACTCGACGGCGGCCCGGGCCAATGCCGAGTCGCCCCCGGTGCCCAGGCCGCATGGGATCGCTTGGCCAAGCAGAAACGTCCGTGACTGATGGCATCGGGAGAGACTGCGGTTGTCGGTGTCCAGCGAATGCGCCACGACGCCCTCGGGCGCGATCATGGCCAAGGTCTCGACCAGCTTGACGCCGGTCTCGCCGAGGCCGATCAGGCGGATGGTCGGGTTGGCGGTAGTTGGTTTCTTTCCCGGTTTGCTCATGACTCTCCCTGCATCAACGGCCGAACAATGCGGCGACCTGCCGCCGAATCACCCGGCCGAACCCGGCGCGGCGCGGCGCGGCCTGCGCTTGAAACGCCCCAAACTTGATCAGCCCCACCGACGTGGCGAATTCCGGTTCGTCCAGCGCATTCTTGACGCCGCTCACCGTGCTGGAGCGGCCGATGGCCACCGGGAGGTTGAACACGTCGCGGGCCAGTTTCGTGATGTGCGGGATGCGCGCGCCCCCGCCACTAAGCACCACCCCGGCCCGGAGGTACTCGATCAACCCCGCTTGGCCAATGTCTTTGGCGATCAACTCGAACGTCTCCTGAAGCCGCATCGACATGATCTTCTGCAAATGCCCGAGGTTGACCCGCCGACCCGGGATTAGACTGTCGTCGGACAGGTCGATCTTTCGGTCCCGCGCCCCGGGATCGATCAAGGCCGACCCGTGCTCGATCTTGATTTGCTCAGCCCGGGCCAGCGGCACCTTCAGCCCGTAGGCGAGGTCGTTGGAAACGTGGTCGCCCCCGACCGCCAGCACGCCGGTGTGCTTGATGACGCCGGCGGAGTAGACTGCATACTCGGTGACGCCGGCACCAAGGTCGATCACCAGCGTGCCCAACTCCTTCTGCTCGGTACCGAGGATGGCCAATGAGGTGGCCAGGGCGGAGGAGGCAATGTCGTCCACCTCCAGGTGCAGGCCGTTGACGAGCCGGATCGGGTTTTGCAGCCGGTTGTACCGGCCGCTGACGACGTGCACGTCCACTTCGATCTTGGCCCCGAGCATGCCTTCCGGGTTGAGCACGCCGTCCTGCCCGTCCACGCGAAAGTGCTGCCGAATGACGTGCACCACCGAGTGGTCGGTCGGCAGGTTGATCGCCTTGGCGTTCTTGATGACATCCTGAATGTCGTCGCCGGTGATCTCGCGATCGGCCGAGACCACGGGATGAACACCGGTGTTGTTGAAGCCGCGGATGTGGCTGCCGGTGACACCGAGGAACACCGAGCGAATCTCGACGTCGGCCACCTGCTCCGCCTCGACGATGGCATTGCGCACATCCTCCTCGGCCAAGGCAACGTCGATGATCTCCCCCTTGCGGACGCCCCGGGACTTCGCCTGGCCAAGGCCGATGATGTTGACCGCCTGGCCGCCGCTCACCTCCCCCACGGCGACGCACACCTTGGAGGTGCCAATCTCAAGGCCAACAATGATTTGTGATCCATTCACGGTTTGTTCATTTCCCGGCCATGTTTTGGCCGCTTTTGATGTCGGCAACCGTCGGGGAGAGCATCCAGCGCACGGGCACGTTGTTGGTCACAGAAAGGTCCACCGTCTCGATGGCCAGTCCGAACTTCTGCCCGTGCGCCCGGATGCGGCCCCAGCGGTTGAGCTGCCGGGCCAAGCGCTCGGTCGAGAGATCCACCTGCCCCCCGTCGCCGGTGGTGACCCGCAGGATGCGCGGCTGGGAAAGGTCGATCACGCGCAAATCCACCACGCCAGCCAGCGGCGAGCGGCGAAACTCGCCGATGAGGCCAAGTGCAGCCTGCAGCTTGGGCAACCCAGCCGGACGACCGGGGGCGAGTGACTTGAGTTTATTCAGGTCGATCCCGGAGACGACCGGCAGCGACCATTCGGCCTGCTTCTCCGGTGCCACCACCGAGCGGCCGTCGATCGGGCTCATCACGTGGCCGGTCTCATCCAGTTGCAGCCTCACGCAGTCGTAGTCCGTCACGCCGCCACCGTCACGCTGCCAGGCCCAGACCTGCGCCATCGGCACCCGCTCGGCGACCCGCACCTGCAGGGTGTCCGGCAGAAAACGCTCCACAGACGCCGCCTTCACCCGGGGGGCCAGCTCGATGTCGCGCTTGATCCGCAGCAGATCAAGCTTGAGCAGGTTGTCGCCGGAGCGCACGCCGCCCCATTGCTCGAGTTGGCCGACGCTGATGATCCCGTCGGTCCGGTAATCCAGCTGCCGGACGGAGAACGACTCGTTCTCGTACACGAGCCGGTCGAGCGCGAAGGCACCGCCCTGCCATGCAACGGCGGTGATCACCGCGATCGCAGCGACCCAAGCCGACGACGTGCGCAGCCAGCGCAGCCGCTCGCGCCGGGTCCGCTGCGACTGCACCTTGACCGAGAGCAGTTTTTTCCGCCCCGACTTGCTGTTCCGACGTTTCGCTGTCAATGCCATGTCAAAGTTACCTCATCCGGTGGCCGCCAATGGCGGGTTTTCCAATGCCAGCTCGACCAGCCAGTCGCACAATTCGACGAACCCGGTGCCGGTCGCCGCAGCCGCCTTGGGCAGCAGGCTCGTCTCGGTCATGCCCGGAACGGTGTTGACCTCCAGGAACACAGGCTCACCGTCCGGCTGCACGATAAAGTCGACCCGGGCGCAGTTGCCGCCGCCGACGGCGGCCAGTGCCTGTTCCCCGGCATGCTGGATACGGCGCGTGGCCCCGGCGTCAAACGGAGCCGGACAGGCGTACTCGGTGGCACCGTCGGTGTATTTGTTGGCATAGTCGTAGGCACCGCGCTTGGGCGTGATCTCGACCACCGGAAGCGACTGGCCGCCGACCACGCCGACCGTGACTTCCCGGCCGTCGATCCGTTCCTCGACCAGCACCGGGCCGCCGCCCTCGAGCGCCTTGGCCAAGCCGCTTGGCCAAGCGGCCGCCGTCTCGACAAACTCAAGCCCGATACTTGAGCCCTGGCAAACCGGCTTGAGCACCAGCGGCAGATCGAGCCGGTCCGGCAGCCCGGCCTCGGGGACATCCACCACGCAGTCGATCGCCGTGGCCAAGCCGTCCCGGGCGCAGGCGCGCTTGGCCGCCACCTTGTCGAACGCGAGCCGGCTCACCGCTTCACCGCAGCCGGTGTACGGCACGCCCAGCGCATCGAGCTTCGCCTGCACGGTGCCGTCCTCCCCGTACGTCCCGTGCAGCGCGATAAACACCACGGCGGTGTTTGGCGGCAGCCGAAACTCGCCGTCCACGGGATCGATCTCGCTCACCCGGTGGCCGAGGCTTCGCAGCGCGTCCGCCACGGCCGCGCCGGACTGGAGCGACACCTCCCGTTCCCCGGACGGGCCGCCGAGCATCACGCAGATGTCGAGTGGCTCAATCACCCCGTGCCTCCTCCCCGCCAACGATCTGCACCTCGGTCTGCAACTCGATGCCGCGCTCGGTCAGCGCCCGTTCCCGGATGCGGCCGATCAGGCGCAGGACATCGTCCGCCGTCGCGCCGCCGTTGTTGACGATAAAATTGCCGTGCTCCTCCGACACCATCGCGCCGCCCTCGCTCGCGCCCTTGAGGCCCAGCTCGTCGACCAGCTTCCCGGCGGGAATGGCCTCCGGGTTTTTGAAAATGCAGCCGGCGCTGCGGGCCTTCGGCTGGCTGCCCCAGCGCCGCTCGGCAAACCCAGCCATGCGGCCGGCGATGGCCTCGGCGGTGTCCGGCTCGCCCTTCAGCACTGCGCCCAGCGCGATCTGGTTTTTCAACAGCGGACAGCTCCGGTAGGCGACCTCGATCGATTCGGTCGGCATCTCGAACACCGCGCCGTCGGGATCCATGAGCCGCACCGTCTCCACCACGTCGAACAGCTCGCTGCCCATCGCCCCGGCGTTCATGCGCAGCCCGCCGCCGAGGCTGCCCGGGATGCCCTCGAGAAATTCCATCCCCGCCAGGCGGCACCGCTTGGCCTCGGCGGCCACGGTTTTCATCCTTGCACCCGCGCCGCAACGGAGCCTCGGGCCGTCCGGCTCGATGCCGGTGAACGGCTCCCGCCCGAGCCGCACGGTCAGGCCGCGCACGCCGGAGTCGAGCGGGAGAAAGTTGGATCCGCGCCCGAGCAACGTCACCGGCAGCCCCCGCCCCCGGCAGGCGGCCAGCAGCGCCGCGAGGCCGGCTTCACTCTCGGGCTCAGCGAAAAAATCGGCCGGGCCGCCCGCCCGCAGGGTCGTCAACTCCGCCAGCGGATAATCCGTCTCGACGACCGTCCCGTCGCCGGCGGCGTGCTCGAGCCTCTCTTTCAACTCTTCCGCCACGGGTGTTGCGGCGCTGGTAATCATGCCGCCGCCTCCTTTCCGCTTGGCAGGGTGAACAGCAGGTTGTCGTCGCCAACATCCTCCCAGCCGCACACCTCGAACATCCGCTGCACAACCTCCTCCGTTGCCTGCGCCGCCTTCCACGGTTTCATCGCGCCGGCCATCGCCTCAAGCTTGGCCGGGCTGCCGAACAGCTCGCTCAACTGGCTGACGAGCAGGTTGGGCGTCAATTGTTTCTGGTGAAAACAGCGCGCCGCGCCGATGTCCACGAACGACTGCGCATTGATCCGCTGATGGTCGTCGACTGCGGTGGGGTACGGGATCAGGATGGCCGGCAGTTCCATGGCCGAAAACTCGGCGAGCGACGACGCCCCGGAGCGGCTCACCGCCAGATCGGCCGCGCCCAGCGCGTACTCCATCTCGGTCAAGAACGGACGCACCACGGCGTCCAGGCCAAGCGCGGTGTACGCCTGCCGCACCGGCTCGACGCCGCCGCCGGTCAGGTGGATGAACTGCAGTCCCGGCACCGCCTTGGCCAAGCGCGGCAGCGAGCCGACCATCGCTTGGTTGATTGACTGCGCCCCCTGGCTGCCACCCATCACGAGCAGCACCGGCCGGTCGTCGGCCAAGCCAAGCGCGACCCGCGCGTCGGCCTTGGGCAACGGCTCCATCGCTGAGCGCACCGGCAGGCCGGTGGTGCGAATGTCGGTGCTCAACACGCGTGGCATCGCGGCGGGGAACTGGACGAACACCTCGTCGGCCAGCGGCGCCAGCAGCTTCACCGCCCGGCCCGGGATGGCGTTGGCCTCGTGCAGAAAAATGCGGGCGCCGGCCAGCTTCCCGGCGATCACCGGCGGCGCGCTGGTGAACCCGCCCATCGCCAGCACGGCATCCGGGCGGTTGTCGCGGAAGCGTTTTCGGCATTGGCCAAGCGACGACCAAAAACTGGCGGCGAACCGGGGTAGATTGCGGCTCAGCCCAACAACCGGCAGCGACTCGACCTCCATGCCGTAAGCCGACTTGACCGCCGTCTGGTCCACCTCCTTCGGGCTGACGAGCAGCGTGACCTCGCAGCCGCGCGCCACGAGCGCGTCCCCCACGGCCAAGCCAGGGAACAGGTGCCCGCCGGTTCCGCCGCAGGCGATGGCAATGCGTTTAGCCGGTCGTTTCATGCTCATGTCTTCGCCCGGAACGGGGAGTACCCGCCGGGGTTGGTTGGGGCGTCCTCCCGGGCCTGCCCCTCGCGGCTCGCAAACCGCGCGACGCTCAGCAGCACCCCGACGCAAAACAGCATCACCACGAGATTCGTGCCGCCGCGGCTGATGAACGGCAGCGGGAGTCCCTTGTTCGGCAGCGTGCTGGTCACCACGCCGATGTTGATGAACGCCTGAAGGCCGATCAGCAGCGTCATGCCGGAGGCCAGCAGGAAACCGAAAAAGTCGCGCGCCCGCATCGCAATGAACGCCCCGCACACCACGAACAGCACGAACGCCACCACGACGCCCATCGTGGCGACGAGGCCAAGCTCCTCGCCGATCACCGAGAAGATGAAGTCAGTCTGGTGCTCCGGAACGAAGCCCAGTTTTTGCCGGCCATTGCCAAGGCCCAAGCCGGTCGTCCCGCCCGAGCCCAGCGCGATCAGCGACTGCCACGCCTGATAGCCCACCCCCTGCTTCGTGCCCTCGGGGTCGAGCCAGCTCGTGATGCGGTTCAGGCGCACGGTGTTTTGCGACAGTAAAAAACCGCCCGCCGCGCCGAGCGCCAGCACCGGGGGGATGATGAACCGCAGCTTCGTGCCGGCCAGATAAAGCATCAACCCGCACACCGTGGCCAGCAGCACCGTCGCGCCCCAGTCCGGCTCGATGAAAATCAGCCCAAGAAACAATCCCAGCACCGCCCCGGGGATCAGCAGGCCGTAACGGAACGTGCCCATCCGGCGTCCCTTGCGCTCGCAGTAATGAGCCAGCGCGATGATGACGGCCAGCTTGGCAAACTCGGAAGGCTGAAACGTCGTGCCCGGCAACTGCAGCCAGCGGCGGGCACCGTTGCGCTCCAGCCCGATGCCGGGAATCATCACCGCCACCAGCAGCAGCAGCGCCAGCACCAGCGCCGGCAGCGAGACTTTTTTCAGCAGTTGGTAGTCCGCCATCGCCGCGGCAAAGCAGACCCCCAGCCCGATGCAGCTCCACATCAGTTGCGACCCCAAAAACGCCCCCCCCCGGTGAAACATCGCGGCGCTGTAGAGCATCACCAGCCCCAGCGCCAGCAGGGCGGAGACGACAAACACCAGCGTGGTCGAGGCGAACTTCATTCCGGCCGTCTGCTCCGCGGACTACTCGCTCGTCGCCGGTGGGGGGATGATCAGTTTTTGGCCCACCCGAATCCCGGTGGTCTTCAGCTCGTTGGCATCCCGGATCGCCTTCCACGTGGTGTTGTGCGCCTTGGCGATGTTGTAGAGGTTGTCGCCGGGCTTGACCACGTATTCCGTGGTGCCCTCCGGCAATGCCGGCTCGGGCGGTTTCGCCGGCTTCGCCGGGATGATCAGCACCTGGCCAATCGCCAAGCGGTTCGGGTCCACTGCCGGGTTGGCCTTGCTGATGGCCTGGACTGTGACGCCGTGTTTCCGGGCGATGGTGGTGAAGTTGTCGCCCTTGGCCACGACGTACTCCGTCTCCCCGCTGGCCACCGGCACCTCGGGCTCGCGCGACGGCTCGGGGACGAGCGGGACGATGTCCTCCGCCGGCTCCGGGTCACGCGTCACGGGAGGCGGCTTGGGGTCACCACCGGTGATGTTGGTTTCCGGCAGCGGCGGCGCGGCAGGCCCGGGCGGCTCCACGACCGTCACGGTATTGGTGTCGGCCGGCGGGGCCGCCCCCTCTCCCCCAATGGGCGGCAAGCTGGGGATGGCGTTGGGCTCCTCCGCCGTGGCGGGGGGCGATTGATCCGGGCGGCAGCCGGAGAACAGCAGGGCGCCGAGGAATACCACGTGCACGGCCACGATGATCATTACCATCTGCAGGCCGGAGCGGCTCTTGGCTTTCTGCTCGAGCAGGGAACTTTTGGGTCTTAGGGGATTATGACTGGGCATGGTGTTTAACTCCTTGGTTGGCTGAAAAAATGGCGCGCGCTTGGCCAAGCGCACGGGGTGACACAAGATATTGTGGTTGGGAGGATCGGTTCATCGCGACAAGACCCGGGGGATTTTTGAGGCTGAAGAGGCCCTGCCGGTGCTTTCAGCTTCCGTTGAAGACCCGGCCAAGCGTTCGACTGAGCGTCGAAACATCTCGCCACGATGTTTATAGCCGTTGACGCTACCGGAATCCTCGCTCGCTGGCGAGAGCAAAATGACATCTCCTTCCCCGGCCATTTCTGCGCACTGGCGGACGGCTTCCTCCAGCGAATCCACCAGCCGGCAAGGCGTGAACAGGCTCCACGCGGCGCGCACGGTTTCACGGATTTCGCCCATCAAAAACGCCGCCTTGACCCGTTGCGAAAGCAGCGGCCCAATGTCGTGGTAGGCACCGGCCTTGTCGCGCCCGCCGGCCAGCAACCAGATGTTTGGACGTCCTCCCGGGCCCGGTTTTATTGAGGAAAGTGACTTCTCAAGGGCGGCGAGGTTGGTGGATCGGGAGTCGTTGATGAAGCTCACGCCGTCTATCTCGGCCACCCGTTCGCACCGATGCGGCAGCGTCGGGTGGTTCCGGAGCATTTCCGCAGACTGCTCCAGCGGAATCCGGAACACCCGGCCCACCGCCAGCGCCGCCATCAGAATCTCCGCGTTGTGCGCCCCCTGCAACTGGCAATCGCTGAAGTCCATCAACGGCCCTTCCCAGCCCGGCACGCGGCTCATGATCAGGCCGCGGTCGAGCGAGATGTCTGCCCGCCGGTTGCTCGCGCTGAAGGTGATGATCTTGGAAGGAATCTCGATGCCGAACGAACGGATATGCGCCAGCGCCTCGCTCTGGATGATCGCCCAGTCGAACGGCTGCTGGTTGGCGAAAATCCGCGCCTTGGCCTTCACGTACGACTCCATGTTGCCGTAATGATCCATGTGATCCGGCGAGAGATTTGTCACCACGGCGACGGTCGGGCTGAATAGCTGGGTCAACTCGAGCTGGAACGAGTTCACGGCGAGGATCAGGTAATCCAGTTCCTTCGAGCCGTCCACGGCATCGCAGACGGGGTTTTCCACCTTGCCGGCCAGCCGGGTCTCCCGTTGCGCGCCGACCAGCACCTGCTCAATCAGCCCGGCCGCCGGGGTTTTGCCGTTGGTGCCAGTCACGGCGATGTTGAGGCAGCGCAACTGCTGGAAGCCCAGTTCCAGCTCGCCGATCACCGGGATGCCGGCCTTGCGCAGTGCGTGCATCCAGGCGGTCTCGCGGATACCGCCCACGCCAGTCACACCCAGCTCGACGCCGTCGAGCAGCTTGGCCAACGGCTTGGGCAAGCCGAGGTGCACCTCCGCCCCCAGCTTGGCCAAGCGCCTGCCTTCCTGCTGCAACGCATCGTTGTCCTTGCAATCCACCGCCACCACCGAGGCGCCGCTGGCGCAAAGCAGCCGGCAGGCCGCCCGGCCGCGCGACCCGAGCCCGACCAACAACACCCGACTGCCCTTCAGCTTGAACATCACTTCGTAATCTACCTCAATTTCAGCGTACTCAAAGCGAGTACCGCAAATAAAATGCCCAAAATGTAAAACCGGGCGACGACCTGCGACTCGTACCACCCTTTTTTCTCAAAATGATGATGCAACGGCGCCATCAGGAACACCCGCCGCCCCTCCCCAAACCGGCGGCGCGTGTGCTTGAACCAGCCGGTCTGGACTAGCACCGAGACCGCCTCGATCACGAACACCCCGCCGGCAATCACCAGCACAAACGGCTGGTGGATCAGCACCGCGATCACACCCAGCACCCCGCCCAGCGCCAGCGACCCGGTGTCGCCCATGAACACCTGTGCCGGGTGGCAGTTGTACCAAAGGAAGCCCAAGCCAGCCCCGATCATCGCCGCGCAAAACACCGTCAGCTCCCCCGCCCCCTCGACGTACGGCACGCGCAGATAGTCGGCCATGATCTTGTTCCCGGCGATGTAGGTGAAGATGATGAACACGAACGTTACGATCAGCGTGCAGCCGATGGCCAGGCCGTCGAGGCCGTCGGTCAGGTTCACAGCATTGGAGCTGCCGACGATGGCCAACGTGGTGACCAGCAGGCCGATCAAGCCCACCCCGGCGAACATTATCTCCCCGCTGTAAAACGGCACCACCAGTTTCCCGATCAAGTCGCTCTTGGTCGGGTGATGCCACAGGTACAGCCCGATGAACAGGCCCAGCGCCAGTTGCACCGCCAGCTTCACTTTCGAGTGGATGCCGGCCTTATCCTGCTTGGTGAGCTTGACCCAGTCGTCGTAAAAGCCGAGTGCCGCCAGCACCACCACCGACATCAGGCACAGCGCGAGGAATTCGTTCCACCGGGCCCAGAGCAGCGTGCTCACGTCCAGCACCAGCACGATCATGACACCGCCCATCGACGGCGTGCCTTTTTTGCTGAGTACGCGCGCGTCGAGCCCGCCGGCTTCCTCGGCCTTGTCGGAATATTCCTGCCCGAACTTGAGCCGCTTGAGCAATGCGATGATCTTCGGGCCGATCCACCAGCAAAGCAGCAGCGCCGTGACCGCCGCGCCGGCGGTTCGGAAGGTGATGTACTGGAACACGCGCAGGAAGGAGAGCCCGTCCGCGTAGCCGGCGTAGCCGTTTTCGGCCAACCACTGCGGAACCTGGCTGAGATAGTAGAACATCCTTCCCGCTACGTTTCCATCGCCTCCGAAAGCGCCGTGATGACGCGTTCCATCCTTGCCGCGCGGCTGCCCTTGACGAGTGCCACGTCCCCGTGATCCAGCTTGGCCGCCAACGCGCGGCCGGCCACGGCCGCGTCGTCGAACGCCGCCACGTTGGCCAAGCCGGCCTCCTGTGCCGCACGCAACGTCGTGTCCGCCCACCGGCCCACGGCGACCAGCCCGTTCAGGCCGAGCCGGGCGGCGAGTTGCCCCGCCTCCATGTGGGCCGACTCGCTGGCTTGGCCAAGCTCGGCCATGTCGCCAAGAACGGCGATGCGTTTTCCCCCGGTCGGAAACGTCTCCAGCGTTTCCAAAGCCGCCAGAAGGGAGTCCGGGTTGGAGTTGTAGGCGTCGTTGATGATGCGGACACCGCCGAGTGTCTGCATCTCCATTCGCATCGACGCCGGTTGGCAACGCTGCAGGCCCTGGTCCAGTTCCTCCCGGCTCAGGCCCAGCTCCGCCGCGAGCGCCATGGCGAGCGCGGCGTTCCGGGCGTTATGACGGCCCAGCAGGTTGACGCGGCAGGCTCCGCTCCAATCTCCCTTCGGCGAAATCAGTTCAAATGTTGTCCCTTCGTCGTCCAGCGCGATGCCGGTAATGCGCCAGTCGCAGTTCGCCCCCTCCCCGACGGTGACGACCGTTGCACAACAGCGGGCGCGGATGGCCTCCAATCCGTCGATGTCCCCGTTGACAAACAGGCAGCCGTCCGGCGGCAGCGCCTCCGCCAGCATCCCTTCCTCCTCGATCACGCCCTCGAGGTTCCCGAAAAATTCCAGATGCTCGCGCCCGATGCTCGTCAGCACGCCGTACCTTGGCCGGATGAGTTGCAACAGCGGCCGTAATTCGCCCGGATGATTCGAGCCGACCTCGAGCACCGCCGCCTCATGGGCCTCGCGCAGCCGGAGCAGCGTGAGCGGTACGCCGATGTCATTGTTGAAACTGGCCTCGCTTGAGAGCGTCTCGAGCCGCTGCCCGAGCACCGTGGCCACAATCTCCTTCGTGCCGGTCTTGCCATTGGAGCCGCCGATCGCCACGACCGGCAGTTCAAAGTCCCGCCGGTACCGGGCCGCCAACCGGCCAAGCGCCTCCCGTGTCTCCTCCACCTCGATCCTTGGCCCAGCGGGTGCCGCTTGGCCAAGCTGGGCTTGGCTTACCACGGCCGCCTCCGCCCCTTGGCCAAGCGCGTCGCTGAGGTAATCGTGCCCGTCGAACCGGTCGCCGCGGATCGCCACGAACAGGTCGCCCGGCTTGGCCAAGCGCGAGTCGGTGCAGACCCGGCGCACACTCGCCGAGCGTTCGCCCGCGACGAGCCGCCCGTTGCAGCTCTCCTCCACATAACCCAGCGTTCGCGATTCCATCATCTGGACACCACCCGGGGTTTGCTCTCCGACATTGGCGGAACCGGTACCGACGGCTCAAGGCCGAGATAGTTGGCCGATTTCTCGGCGATCACCTTGAACGCCGGCCCCGCCACCACGCCGCCGTAATACCCGTTGTTCGGCTCGTCGACGAACACCCCGATGCATAGCCGGGGTGCCTCCGCCGGCAAAAAGCCGATGAACGACGAAAAATATTTGCCGGGCTCGTAGCCGCGCCGTGTCTTGGACGGCTTTTGCGCTGTGCCGGTCTTGCCGGCGACGGCGTAATTCTCGAGCCATGCCAGTCGTGCGGTGCCTTCCTCGGAAACAACGGTCATCAACGTCCTCACCATCTGCTGCGCGGTCTCGTCGCGGATCACTTTGCGAACCACGGTGGGCTTGTACTGCATCACGACGTTCCCGTCCCGGTCCACCAACCGGTCGACCAGCAGCGGCCGCATCAGGTTGCCGCCGTTGGCCATGGCGGACATCGCCATCGTGAGCTGCAGCGGCGTCGCCGCAATCTCGTGGCCCATCGGGATCCGGGAGATGGAGAGTTTGCTCCACTTGTCGACCGGGTGCAGGATGCCGCGAACCTCCCCCGGTAATGGCACGCCACTGCGCTGGCCGAAGCCCATTTCGGCGATGTAATTGTGCAGCCGGCTCGAGCCGAGTTTCATCGCCACCTTGGCCGTGCCGATGTTGGATGACTTGGTGATGATCTCCTGGACCGAAAGCGGCCCGTACGCATGGTGGTCGCGGAGCACTTTCCCGGCGAAATAGAGGCGGCCGTTCTCGCAGTGAAACTGGTCGGTCAGCCGGACGGCACCCTCGTTGAGCGCGCCGGACACCGCCACGATCTTAAAGGTCGAACCGGGTTCGAACGAGTCGGTGATCACCCGATTGCGCCGGTTGGCCGCGGTGGAGTCGCCCGGCTTGTTCGGGTCGAATGTCGGCCGGTTGGCCAACGCGAGGATCGCGCCGGTCCGCGGATCCACCACCACGGCGCAGGCGCTCGCCGGTGTGTGCTTCGCGCAAAGCGTCTCGAGCGCCTTCTCGGCGATGTATTGCACGTTGGCGTCGAGCGTCAGCACCACGTTCATCCCGTCGCGCGGCTTCACGTTGTACTCACGAAATGCCACCACCTCGCGGCGGCTGCGGTCGGTCTCGGTCTCGCGCCAGCCGCGTACGCCCTCCAGCTCCGAGTCGAGCATCTTCTCGATGCCGTGTTTCCCCTCGAGGCCGGCCACTGGCAGGCTCGAGCCCTCCGGGTCGCGCACCCCGACAAACCCGGTCACGTGCGCGGCGAGGTTGCCGCTGGGATAGACGCGCAACTGCGAATCGACCCGCTCGCAGAACACGGCGCGCCGGACGTTGTAATAGTTCAACCGCTCCTTGCGGGGCAGCGACCTCACGTCGACACCAAACTCGATGTTCGCCAGCGCATTGGTGATGCCCCGCCAATCCTCGAGCAGCACCTTTCGCGCGAGTACGACGTGCCGGTCCTCGCGCTGGCGGCCTTCCGCGTCGGTGTACACGCGGCGCTGCATGCGCTTGGCCAGATCGGCAGCGTCGCGCCGAAGGAACGGCGCGATCGCCCGGGCCACGAGCTGCTGGTGGGTGCCCATCAGCGACGGGTCGGCGCACACCGTCTTGGCGATCCGGCTCGTCGCCAGCACCGTGCCCCGGATGTCCAGGATGTCGCCGCGCCTGGAGGCTTGGATCACCCTGCGGCGGGTGTTGTCCAGCGCGTGCGCGGCGTGCTTGTCGTGCTGGAGCACCTGAATATCCACCAACCTCACCCCGAGTCCCACATAACCGGCCGTTATGAGTGAGACTAGGATCATCACCCTTCCCCGGTGAGCGTTGGCTGCGATCGTTGCCACGTCAGTCTGTGAACAGGTTTTTATTCATGTCCGTCACGGCCGTTCCCGGCGCGGCTTGTTGGTTACCGTTCGGTAATCCCCCGGTTTGCTTTGCTTCAGCTCCTTGGCGTCTAGCGGAAGGTCAGGGAGTCGCAGCACCTGCTCCGGCTGGGGCATCGCCAGCCCCAGCCCGAGTGTGCGGACCCGGTCATAAAGTTTCTTGGTCGAGCGCATCTCGGCGCGGAGCTGCTGCCACCGCTCGTTGTCGCCCTTGAGCAGCTCCAGCCGCACCTCCTTCTTGCGAACCTCGGTGCCGAGTTGGTGAATCTGCGATTTCTGCCACACGTACCCCATCGCCGTGCCCCCGAGAAGCACGCAGAGCAGCGCGGCCCAGATCCACAAGCCAACGCTCAATGGCGAGTCCTGCTTTTTACGGTTGCGCGGCATGGTGGCTTACAGTTTTTCGAGCGCCCGCAACTGGGCACTGCGGCTTCGGGGGTTGCGCTCCAGCTCGGCGGTGCCTGGCTTGATCGCCCGGCGGTTCAGCTCCCGGGCCGACGGCTCGCACGGCTCGCGCAACTCCGGCACGTCGACCTCGCCGCGCACGGTGTACGGCTTGGCCAGGCGGCGACTGAACTGTTTCACCAGCCGATCCTCGCCCGAGTGAAATGTAATCACCGCCAGACGGCCACCCGGCTTGACCACCGACCAGGCGGCGTCCAGCCCGGCGCGCGCCTGGCCCAGCTCGTCGTTCACCGCCATGCGCAGCGCCTGAAACACGCCGGTCGCCGGGTGCGTGCGCGCGCCCCGCCGGGGGCAGGCCCGCTCCACGGTGTCGGCCAGTTGCGTGGTGGTTTCGAGTCGCTGCATCTCTCGCTGTTCAACTATGGCCCGCGCGATGCGGCGCGACCGGCGCTCGCCGCCCAGTTCCCAAAAAATCGTCGCCAACGCTTCGGCCTCGAGCTCGTTCACCAGTTGCGCCGCCGTCACCGGCTGGCGGCGATCCATCCGCATGTCCAGCGGTCCCTCGGCCTGGAAGCTGAAGCCGCGCCCCGGCTCGTCGAGCTGCGGCGAGCTGACCCCGAGATCCAGCAGCACCCCGTCGCAGCTCGCCTTGGCCAAGCGCTTGGCCAAGCCGGAAAACGGTTCCCGGTGCAGTTCCAGCCGGTCGCCAAAACGAGCCAGGCGCTTGGCCGCAGCGGCGATCGCCCGGTCGTCGCGATCGAACGCGACCAACCGCCCGTCCGGGCCGCTCACCTCGAGGATCGCCTCCGCGTGCCCACCGCCGCCGACCGTCCCGTCCACGTACAGCCGGCCGGCCGCCGGTTGTAGCGCCAAGAGCGCCTCCTCCAGCAGCACCGGTTCGTGGATGAATTCGGTCACAAGTCATTGGCATCCTCGATCGGGACAATTTCCTCCACGCTGGAGGCGTACTCGTCGTAGCTCCACGCCACTCGTCCGTCCACGTACACGTCCGTCTTGTAATCCTTGGCCATCTCGATCGCCTCCTCCAATTCGGTGGAGGTCGTTTGCACCGACGGCTCCGCCGCCACTTTTTCACGGGCAGCCTTCAGCCTGCCGGCGGACGCCCCGGCCATGATGCCGGCCGGCCAAAACGACTTGAACGCCAGCAGCCAACGCCACGATCGGCGCGACACCCACCGCGACACCCGGTTCAACGATGCAAACCGGCCGCGCATACGCTCGGGCCAGGAGCTTCTCGACGGTGCCTCGGCAATCAGGCTCGGGCGAAATTGTTCCACCCCTTCACTGGCGCGAAGCGCGAGGTCCGACCCGGCCAGGTCGTTCCGGACCACCCGCACGCGCGCCGGGCTGATGCGGCTGTACACCTCAACCTGGTCCCGGTCGCGCGGCCTGGCTTCCGCTTGGCCAAGCGCGAGGTGGTTCCCCGGCCCGGACGGCTTCGGCTCGATGACCAGCGGATCGAGAAAACCAAACTCGCCCTGCCCCGCTTCCCGCGCCGCCGGCTCAGACAGCGCCACCGGCTCCGGATGCGCAAGCTCCCCGCCTCCCTCGCCGAAGTAGCTCTCCTGGCTGTTCCCGATCCTGCGAGAGAGGAATTTTTCCCTTGGCCCCTCGAGGGTTCCACCAACCGCCAGATATTGCATCAGGTTCATAGGTTTAAATTCTTGATGGCCGCCGCCGCGACCGATTCGTTGCCTTTGTTGTTCTCCGCGAACCGGCCCGGTTCCCAGATTTCGAACTTGTTGAGCCGGCCGACGAGCAAAGCCTCCTTCTGCAACCCGGCCACGGCGGCCAATTCCTCAGGCAGACACAGCCGCCCCGCCTTGTCCAATGTCAGGTGGGCCGAGCTACCCCCGATGACCCGCTCCACCACCGCCGCCTGGTCGTCGGAGAGCGACATTTCGTTGAGCCTCTCCAGCAGCATGTCCCAGCGCGTGGGCGGCAGGACTAGGAGAAACTGCTGCTCGCCCAGCGGCCACGGGAGGATGGCCAGCTCGGTTTTGCCCGACTTGGGCCGCCACTTGGAAGGCACCATGACACGCCGACTGCCATCGATTCCGTGGCGAAATCGACCAGAATACACGGTCGCCGGCTGTTGCTGGGTTGCTGACATAACAGGATGCTTGGACACCAAAATGGCCCTGTGCGCCCCAAAGTTTCCCGTTCTCTACCGTTTTCTCCCCAAGACGTCAACCGATTTTTCCAAAAAAATGAACTTTTCTTGTTGCCCCTGTTTTAACGGTTTTCCTCCATTTCAGGCTGTTTTCAGCAGTTCACGCCACTGGGCCGGGCAGTTTGGCGTGCCAACGTGCGCGACCGCCCCTGCTCAAGCCCCGATTCGACCTGCGATCTGCGATGCGTTGAAACCAGCTCGAAAAACGGCTACTAGATGCCGCCGTGCAAACGGCCGATTTCGATTACCCCCTCCCGTTGGAACTCATCGCCCAACACCCCGTTGAGTGCCGGGACGCTTCGCGGTTACTGACGCTGGAGCGCGCCAGCGGCGCCTTCGCGCACCGGCGATTTGTCGACATGGAATCCCTGCTCCGGCCGGGTGACGTGTTGGTGGCGAACGACTCGCGCGTCATCCCGGCGCGCGTGCGCGGCCAAAAGGAAGGCGACGGGGCGCGGGTGGAAATCCTGCTCACCGAGGAACGCGCGCCCGGTGAATGGTGGTGCATGCTGCGGCCCGGCAAACGGATCCACGTCGGCACGCGCATCCAGTTGCACGACCTCGACGGACGCCCCACCCCGCATTGGGTCGAGGCGATCGACAAAAACGACACCGGCAAAGTTCTGTTGCGCCTCCCTGACTCGCCCGGCCTGCCTGAACTGTTGCAAGCCATCGGTGAGACGCCATTGCCGCCGTACATCGAGCGCGCGCCGATCGACACCCGCGCCGATCGCGAGCGCTACCAGACGGTGTACGCTAAAACCGACGGCTCAGTCGCCGCGCCGACGGCGGGGCTGCACTTTACCGATAAGTTGCTCGACCGGCTGCGCGCAAAGGATGTGACGTTCGCGGCAGTGACGTTGCACGTCGGGCCGGGAACATTCCAGCCGGTCGAGTGCGATCGTATCGAGGATCACCCGATGCACGAGGAACGCTTCGAGATTAGTGCCACCACCGCCGACGCCATCAACCAAGCCAAGGCCGAGGGACGGCGGGTCGTTGCCGTCGGCACGACCAGCATGCGCGTGCTCGAGTCAGTCGCCACCCCCGGCACGGCGATCAAGCCGCAGCGTGGCCGCACGGATATTTTCATTTACCCGCCGCACAAGTTTCAGGTCGTCGATGCGTTGCTCACCAATTTTCATTTGCCCAAGTCCACGCTGCTGATGTTGGTGAGCGCCTTCGCACAACCGGGCGACACCGCCGGCCGCGAATCCGTCCTGCACGCCTACGCCGAGGCGGTCGCCGAACGATACCGTTTTTTCAGCTACGGCGACGCGATGTTTTTGCACTGATAATCTGGCAATCAAATAGTGGTCTTCACTAGTGTCCGGTTAAGAATTTAGAGACAATGGTTTCACTACCATAAAATAAG
>JACNJE010000092.1 GCA_014382705.1 Verrucomicrobiota bacterium
ACGGTGAGCATCACGGTGGGAGCCAACAACGTGCCGGTGGCGAGTGACCAGAGCGTCACCGCCGTGAAAAACACACCCGTGTCAGTTTCGCTCGATGCCAGCGATCCTGACGGCGATGACTTGACTCTGAAGATTACAAGTCTGCCCGCACACGGCCGGGTCGATCAGGTGATTTACAACAGCGAATCCGAGTATCAATTTTTTTACAACGCAGTTGGAACCGAGGTGGGTGATGAGATCGATTTTGCCCTGAGCAACCGGATGCTGACCAGTTTTGACTTTGAATACTATTCAGACATTGATCCCGGGGAATCGGCGGCGGGTGTCTTGAAGATCTACGACAATGACGGGGATAATCTGGGTGGGTTCGATCCAGACTATAATAAAGGGGCCAAGAAGCCTGGTACGTTGCTGTACAGAAGCGATGATATCACAATTCAAAACGGGTTTAATTCGGTCACCATCGACGACATTTTGGTCGTTGTTCCGGCGAGGGTTACGTGGACGTTTCAGGTCACTACCAGTGACACACTAAAGGCAGGTGTCGTTTTTTCTGGTCATGATATCGACGGCACTACGGGTGATTTTGTTTCACCGGGTGTGGGCTCAAGTTTCAATGATTTTTGGATAAAGAGCGGGGGGAACTGGGAGTTGAGGCAGTCCGAAGCGGATCTTGCTGATGAGTTGAACAACTTCCGGGCGAAGGTGTTCGCCTACGACTCGGCGAACCTGTCTTTCGTTTACACGCCGGACAAGGATTACACCGGCACAGATTCAATTACCTACAATGTGGTTGATGGAAGGGGTGGTCTGGCCACCGCCACGGTGTTCTTGCAAGTGGTCAGTGATAGCACAGCGCCAACCGTGGCGATCACGGCGGTGGATAGTGGCGGCGATCCGATCTCGAGCGGGGATACAACCACTGACGGGGTGGTCACGCTGACCTTCAACACAAGCGAACCAACAACCAATTTTGGGGAGGAAGACATCACCTCGGGCACAGGAGTCTTCACTGATTTTTTCGCGGTATCCAGCACGGTTTACACTTCCACATTCACCCCGAACGACTACGGGTCAATGACTGTTGATGTGTTCGGGGGCCAATTCACGGACGCAGCCGGCAACGAGAATTCTGAAACCCAGTTTAGCTGGACATATATCTCTCCCAACAACGCCCCGGTTCTGGGTCCGACCGAGTATGATATCACTGTTCAGTCTGGATCGACTGGGAATGTGCAAATATCGGTCTCCGACCCTGATGGTGACAGTTTATCCTACGCACTTGTCGTGAGTCCCAATTATGGATCTGTCATATATGATAATACAACCGGCGAGGTTAATTTTGAAGCTTTTGGGTTGCCCTCAAGTGTTACGAATGAGCATTTCGAAATCGAGATATCGGATCCGTCCGGAGCCTCGGTTACGGCCACCTTCGATGTGGAGATTACTCATAACCAGAACCCGGTTGCCGATACGAATTATATTGATTTCACGGAGGTCAGCGTAGGCGATTCCCAAACCGTGAACGTCTCAATTACCGACGCCGACGGGGACACGCTGACTTATGCGATCAACAACAAGCAGCCCTCGTACGGGACGGTGACGTTTGATGGCGAGGGCGGGGTCACCTACACATCCACCGCCGTGGCACAAAACGACAACTTCAACTTCAAGGTCACTGATGGAAAAGGCGGGGAAGTGTTCATCGAAGCGGGCGTTAACATCAACCTGGGCGATATCGAGTTTACGCAGGAGCCATCACCGCAAAGGGTCAGCACAGGCGGCTCGGCGGCATTTACGGTGCGGGCGACGCTTCCCGACGGAATGATTGCGATGGGTGATTCCCTGACCTATACTTGGTTTGATGCCAATAACAATGAGGTCACGGCAACTCCGAGTGCATCTTGGATAGAGTTTCCATTTGGTTATGCTAATGCGGCAAGTGAGATGACGATCTCAGCGGTTGCCGGCAAAAATGGCAAAAAATTCACCCTCAATGGTGCCAATTCCGCGAGTGCCCCCCTTGAGGCCCCGACGCTGTACATGACTCGGGGCCAGTCTTATACCTTTACAGATGACAGTTCAAACATGGCGGCACATCAGTTGTATCTTTCAACAAGCAACCGATCCGACAGTGAAAAGGGTGAATTCGATAAATACACAAGCGGGATAACTGAGGGTTCAGGCTCCATCACGTTCGTCGTACCAGCGGATGCACCGGATACGTTATATTATGCCTGCAGCAAACACTCGGGGATGGGGGGCGCTATTGAAATATACGACTCCGGGGCGATTCACATTGTCAGCAATGTGCAGCAGGAAAACAACTGGAGCGTCAAGGTCGCCAGTCAGGCCGCCCCGAGCTTGCAGCGGGAGTGGAGATCGTGGTTTGAGAAAAACCTGACCGTCAGTGATGCGACGTTCGGACGGATTACCGGTTACTCCAAGGATTCAACAGGCTCCGTTGTCGAGGGGCACTTTGAAGTGGTGGATGAATTTGAGAACTGGGTTGATATTTGGCAGTACGGCGGGGTCAGCTTCAACACAACCGCTGGCACCTACGTGCTGGATATCCCAGCTGGAAAATACAGGATTCAAGTCTGGCCAAACGAGTCTCTCTACAAGGAAACTTTTTACAACAACAAGACGGATTTCGAATCGGCAGATCCCATTACTGTAACGGAGGGCGGTGTGACGAGTGGCATAAACTTTGCCTTCGTCAAGCAGGACGTGGGCACCCTTACCGGGACGCTCACGGACGCGTCCACCGGGTCTCCCCTTTCGGAGGCGGAGATTCACGCCTTCAAGACCGATGCAGATGGCAAGCCCATCAACAACTGGCCGGATTACCACCTGTGGGTGGGCGGTGAACAGTTGGATGACCAGACCGGGGCCTATTCTGTGAAATTGCCGATTGGCAGTTACGTTCTGCGGGCCAAGGTTTGGAGTGCGATGGAGGCTGGCGAAACCATCTCGTACGACACGGTCTATTACGATGCCACGACCCGTAAGAGCGAGGCGACGGCGGTTTCGATAGCCAAGGATGCCACCGTGGCGGACATCAACTTCTCCATGACCCGGGCCAAGTTCGGCACCATCACCGGCAACATCACGGATGAGAACGATCAGATGCTTAATGGCTGGGCCTCGGTGGATGTGTATCAGGTTCCGGCGGGAACCAAGGTGACCCAGGACAATATCTGGGATTACTACGCCGAGCCGTTGGAAATGTTCTATGACCAGTCCACAGGTGAGTACAAGGTCAAGTTGGCTGCCGGGGACTATCTTATCGCAGTAGGAGGTGATTCAAATGGCACCTGGTATCGCCACCAATATTATAACGGCGTTTATGAGCCGAAGAAGGCGACCACGATCACGCTGGCCGAGGATGAAACCAAGACCATCGACTTCAAGCTGTACCCCGAGCTGCGCATCGAGGAGAATTATTTTAATGAGAATCCGAACGCTCAGCAAATCAAAATATCGGGCACGATTACATTCGAGACTGCAACCAACACCGGCTCCGGCCGGCGCTTGGCCAAGATGGATGGTCACTCCGGCCCGCCAACGACATTGTCCGCTTCCATTTACGCGTTTAACAGTGATGAGGTTGTTGAAGGAACAACATTTGAAGCCTTAAAAACTTACGCTGTGGTGATTGATCCGCAGGACAATAGCCTGTTCGACGTTTTTAATGTAAGTCCAAGTGATACCGAGAATTATTACGAAGCAACTGATTACATAATCGGAACGGGCGACAACCCGAATCTAACCCCCGGTCTGTTTGATACGCTCGATGTAATTCAGGTAACCGCTGATGTGTCCATCGCCTCGTTGGATGCAATAATGGGCGGAGGTGATGGGAGTTCAGGCGATGGCCAAGCGGAGGACGACGGCCAAAGCCAAGGGGACGATCAGGGCGGATACGCAGGCCAAGCGGAAGATGACAGCCAGGGCCAAGGGGGCGATCAGGGCGGATACGCAGGCCAAGAGAATAGTGGGGAAGGCTACGGCGATGACATGGGTAACGGCGGTCCGGGCGGTCCAGGTGGTCCAGGTGGCGGGAGTAGCGCTGAACAGGATGATGACGGCGACGGGCTCACTAACTCTGAAGAATCCGAGTTGGGCACTGATTCCAAAAAGTGGGATACCGATGATGATGGGCTTGGGGATGGGGTGGAAACAAACACCGGCACCTATTTGGGGCCGGATGACACCGGGACCGATCCGTTGGTGGCTGACACCGATGGCGACGGGATGATGGACGGGGAAGAGGTCAACCGGAGTTACGATCCCTCCGATGCGGCAAGCAAGGAACAGGATTTCGGGTTCCTCGAAATCCAAATCTTCCCGGCCGACTACACGTTCGGGGAGGAACCGATCGCGCGAACCCACACGAAGAATTGGAACAGTGGCGAGTATGAGATTGGTCTGCCGGCGGGCCGGTACAAGCTCAAGGTGCACTCCCACCAGTCCACCTACAAGGCCGAGTGGTATAAGGGAACCGATGCGGACGACGCGTTCACATGGGAAACGGCCTTTGTCATCGATTTGAACAGTGACATGACGGGGGTGGACGTGGAACTGGGCGCGGCGCCTTCCGGCACCGTTTCCGGCACATTGAAGGATGCGTCGGATGAGACGGCCCAGATTGGCTGGCCGGAGATCACGCTGCACGATCCCAGTGACGAGGAGGTCACCTATTGGCCCGGCCGGATCGATCGGGATTGGATTCACAACGAGGAGACCGGGGACGGGTACCACAGCAACGACTACACGATGGTGGCCCCGGCGGGGAGCTACAAGATCAAGATCGAGTTTTGGGACGGCACCTACCTGCCGAGCTACTACAAGGACAATGGCGATGGCACCTACAGCACGACTAGTTTTGACGATGCCGACACGGTGACGATCACCAAGTCGCACACCTCGACGAGTCCCTTGGCCAATATCAACTTCGATTTGGCCGGCGCTCCCACCGGGATTATCAAGGGCAAGGTGGTGGACAAGGACACCGGGTCGTTCTCTGGCGATTGGTATTCCATCGTTTTACGCGGGGCCGATGAGGAGTGGGGTGAGTGGCGTCATTTGAACGTCCAGATCGATGAGTCGACCAAGGCGTATACGGCGAAGGCGCCCGCAGGGACGTGGAAGGTCATGGCCGAGTCGTGGCCGAATTATCCCGAAGCTTTCTATACAGGGGCGGACAGTGAGTCGAGCACATCATGGTCGAGTGGAGCCACGATCACGGTAGTGGTGGATCAAACCTTGGAAGACATCAACTTCAAGTTGACGTATCAAGCGGACAAATCGTTCGATTATGGGGGTACGGGAACGGTTTCCGGCAGCGTGCTGACTTCTGCAAATGAAGGGGTTCCCCGGGCCTCGGTGGAGTTAAGAAGCAAGGATTGGGTGGTTTTTGCGGAATCCCAGACGGACAACGATGGGAAGTACAGTTTCACAAACCTTCCACCGAACACCTACATTCTGACGGCGGAACCGCCGAGCGGGGTTGAGGCGTACCAGAAATATGGCAAGACAGCGGAGACGGAAGTGGCCTTGAGTGATGGTGCCACCGCATCGCAGAATTTGACGTTGGCAACGGCCAATGTCTTCGGACGGCTGCTCAAACCGGACGGCACTCCCGCCAGCCGCGTTCATTTTTGGATCTTTGAGGACAGTGACGGGGACGGGTACTTCGACTGGACTTCAACCGACCCGAAGGAATACGACGGGGAAACAGACTCGAACGGCTACTTCAGCGTGACCGTTGCGGAAACGAGCTACGGCATGGAATTTCATCTGCCGCCGCACTACAATGGCATTGAGCCGTTGTCGGTCTATACCTTCAGCATCAACGCCGACAGCACGGCTGAGAAGGATTTCGGGACCATCACCCTGAGCAAAACCACCAAGACTATCAGCGGTACGGTCACCAATTCGAGCGGCACAGCCATCACCAGTGGCCATGTGCATGCCTGGCGGGTGGACGGTCAGGGGTGGGCTGATTCCGAGCTGGGTTCGGATGGCACCTTTACATTGAGTGTGGGTCCGGGTGAATGGGAGATCATGATCGATCCTCCCTGGGAGGGTGGAGCCGACTGGCAGTATACTGGCAGACCGAAACGGGCCCGATTCTCGAATGAAATTTCAATCTACTCGATAGCCACTTCCAGTGGGACAGTGACAGTGAAAACAGGATCTTCCTCAAGCGCCACCGTTGAGCACGGCCTCAAGAAAGGAGATGAATTCACCATTTCAGGGTCGAGCCCGTCCGCCTACAACGGAACCTTCACGGTTGAGTCTGCCAAGAAGACGGAATTTACCTTCAAGATGGACAGCAGTCCGACCTCGGGTTCAACTGGCACCATCAAGATCAAGGAAACGATTACGGCCGATTTTGTGGTCAGCACGGCGGACTCGGTGATCTCTGGTACCTTCCTTAACTTGGACGGTTCGACGATCAGCGACGAGCAACGTTACGGTGTCTCGGTTGAAGTCTGGAGCGAGAGGGGATTCGGCAACTGGGCTCCCATCGGTTCGGATGGCACCTTCTCGATCAACGTCGCCAAGGGAATTTACGAGGTGTTTTTCTGGGTTGATCCTTCACAATTCTCGGGCTACGGCTCGCCGGGATCTGCCGAAGTGAGAATCAAGTCCGGGGAGTCGGTGGACTTGAACTCCGAGACGGGGCCGTTTGCGAGTGCTCTCATTGACAATCCAGCGGGAGGCAAGGCGCTGACCTTCGCGAGGTTGGATTCGAAAATCAGCGGCAAGGTGTCCACCGGTTCAGGAGATTCCGAGACTGGGTTGGCTCAAATCGAGGTGTTTGCCTGGAGTCGCGACGGAGGCTGGGCCGACACAAAGACGGACAAGGATGGCAACTATGAAATGTACGTTACCGCCGGGAAGTGGGAGGTGGTGGCCGAACCGGGTTGGAATTCAGCTTACTCGCACCAGCCTCCGAAACGTACCAAGGTGTCCAAGGGCTCCACGTCGACGGTCAACTTCTCGTTTTCATCCGCAGGACACACCGTGAGCGGTTCGGTTCGGGATAGCAATGGCACGTTGGTGTCATCCCTGTGGGCATGGGCTTATGCACGAACGGATAACGATGATTTTGATATCATCACAGATGGACCTGTGGATGGGGGTGAGTTCACTCTCAAATTGCCGACCGGTGATTACAAGATAGGCCTCTGGATCGGCCCCGAGAGCGGTTACAGCATGTCAGCCGAAGCGGATGCGGATCTCTCTGCGTCGGGGGATGAGTCCACTTCGACGGTGTCGATCACCGTGGGGGCAAACGACAAGACCATTTCCGGCACCATCTTGGATTCGGACGGCAACACGGTGACCGGGGTCGAGGGCGACGTGTTCGCCGTGAAAGGTGGCGCCCGCGGCAGCACCTGGGTGGGAACGACCATCAACGAGGAGGATGGGACTTATACCCTTAGTCTGACTGCAGGAGTCTGGGATTTGGGATACTATCTCGAACTGGATGATGACAGTGATTACATGCGGTCCCCGGCGAGGCCGACCGCTGTCGATCTTTCCTCTGAAAGTTCGGTCACACAGAACATCACACTGACCACGTTGAGCGGCAGCATTGCGGGTTCGGTGACGCTGCCGGATGGCAGCGCCATCGGTAATGAGGTTTATGTGTTCGTAAATCGTGTCACGGATTCAAGCACGATACCTTATTTTGATGACGTCCAGACATCCAGTGGTGCGTTCAGCTTCAAGCTGGCAAGCGGATACAAATATGACGTGGGTGTGTTCCTGGAGCCGGGGTCCTCATATGCGGAACCTCCGGTGACCGAGGTGGATCTGACCTCCAGCAGTTCTGCTTCTGGCGTTACGCTTACCCTTGGCACCAGTGATTCGTCCATAGCAGGAACCATCGTGCAATCGGATGGCACAGCAATGACGGAGGAAGTGTATATCTACGCATGGTCCAGCAAGGGACAGGCCGTCGAGACGACCAGTGATACCAACGGAGCGTACTCATTAAGCGTGCCTTCAGGTGCGATTTGGTATGTAGGCGCTGACTACCAACTGGTTGCCAATGACGGAACAACAACCAACTACAAGACCACGAAGGAGGTTTCCGTGGACTTGAGTTCAGGCAGCCAGGCGGTCACTGGCAAGACCTTGGCCATTTTCGAGCAGACTTACACCCTGCCGCAGTCCATTGCAGATTCATTTACCGTTTCCAAAGGGTATACAAAAGTTCTGGATGACGGCACACAGATCGATATCCCGGCAAACGCCGTGCCGGTGTCGGATACTTCCAGTTCAGTTACGATTAACATATCGCCGGTAACCACCGGTTTGTCCAGCACATCAACAACCAAGCCGCTTGGCTACGGTTATTCGTTCGAAATACTGGATAGCGACGGCAAGGCTATTACGAGTAATTTCACCAAGGATGTCATTATTACAATCAGTTATGATTCAAGTGCAATAACTGACGAGGAGGACATCAAGGTTTCATTCTATTCATCCAGCAAGGGGGCTTGGGAAGAGGCCAAGTCGGTTACTGTGGATACAGAAAACGACAAAATCTTTGCCACGGTGGATCATTTTTCATCCTGGTCGGTCACCGCGCCGCAGTCCGAAGAGGTTGCCACAAACTCGGCTCCCAGCATCAGTGACTCGACTTATACGGTGGCTGAGAGTACAGCGCTTGGCCAAGCGGTGGGAACAAAGACCGGCACGGACGCCGATGGCGACACCTTGGCCTATACCATCACGGCAGGGAATGATGACGGCTTTTTCGCCATCAACTCGTCGACCGGGGCCATCACCTTGGCCAAGGCGTTGGATTATGAAACAACGACATCCTATAGCCTGACCGTGACGGCGACCGACACCGGTTCGGCAACCGACACAGCGACGGTGACTGTCGATGTTACGGACGTGAACGATGTCACACCGTCCTTCTCGGCCAGCAGTTACAGCGCCTCCGTGGACGACACCGCCAGTACCGGCACAACCGTGGTTGACATAGATGCCACGGATTCTGATGTCACGTCGAGTTACGCCAGCATTGCCTACTCGATTACGGCTGGCGACAGCAACAGCCGGTTTTCGATTAATTCCGCGACCGGTGTGATTACCACCGCCAAGGCGCTGAACACCGACTCCACGACAAGCTATACATTGACCGTCCAGGCAACAGATGGAACCAACTCAGCCACGGTGGACGTATCAGTCACCATGGTGGACAAGACGGCTCCGGTTTTGAGCGTTTCTGGAAGCACATCGCTCACACATGAGGCGGCCACGACCTACACGGATGCCGGTGCCACTGCGACCGACGTGGTGGACGGTTCCCTGACCGTGACGACCAGCGGGTCGGTGACGGTGGGAACCCCGGGTACCTATACGCTGACTTTCAGCGCATCCGACGCAGCCGGGAATTCGACCACGGCCACCCGGACCGTGACGGTGATAGATACTACCGGCCCGGTCATTACATTGAGTGGCAGCGGGACAGTGACCCACGAGGCGGCAACAACTTATACGGATGCCGGAGCCAGCGCCGAGGATGCCGTTGACGGAACTGTGACAGTGACGACCAGCGGGTCGGTGACGGTGGGAACACCGGCAGACTATACGCTGACTTATAGCGCAACCGATGCGGCAGGGAACACCACCACGGCCACCCGAACGGTGACCGTGATTGACACAACCGGCCCGGTGATAACGCTGAGTGGTAGTGGCACCGTGACCCACGAGGCGGCAACCACCTACACGGATGCGGGAGCCAGCGCGACCGACACGCTGGACGGGACCGTAACCGTGACGACCAGCGGGTCGGTGACGGTGGGAACGCCGGCAGACTATACGCTGACCTACAGCGCAACCGATGCAGCCGGGAACACCACCACGGCCACCCGGACCGTGACAGTACAGGACACGATCGGCCCGGTCATCACTTTAAGCGGAAGCGGAACGGTGACCCACGAGGCGGCAACCACCTACACGGATGCTGGAGCCAGTGCGGCGGACACATTGGATGGAACCGTCACAGTGACGACCAGCGGAACAGTAACGGTGGGAACACCGGCAGACTATACGTTAACTTACAGCGCGACCGATGCGGCAGGGAACACAACCACGGCCACCAGGACAGTGACGGTGACCGATACCATTGGTCCTGTGATTTCAGTTAGTGGTAGCACAGTCGTGACGCACGAGGCTGCGACGACCTACTCAGATTCGGGAGCCACAGCAGTTGATGGAGTAGGTGGTGAGTTGGCGGTCACGACCAGCGGAACGGTGACGGTGGGAACGCCGGGCACCTATTTGCTGACTTACAGCGCCACCGATGCCGCCGGGAACACGACGACAGCCACCCGGACGGTGGCGGTTACCGATACGACTAATCCTGTGATTTCTGTCAATGGGAGCACAGCGATCACCCATGAGGCGGCGACCGCCTACACGGATGCAGGAGCCAGCGCGACCGATACGCTGGACGGAACCGTGACAGTAACGACCAGTGGGTCGGTGACGGTGGGAACACCGGGGGCTTACACGATTACCTACAATGTGACTGACGTGGCCGGGAACACAGCGACTGCCACGCGGGTGGTGACGGTGACCGATACGACTGGTCCTGTGATTTCTATCAACGGGAGTACTGAGGTCACCCATGAAGCTGCGACAACTTACACAGATGCAGGAGCCAGCGCGACCGATACACTTGATGGAACCTTGACGGTGACAAGCAGCGGATCGGTGACGGAGGATACTCTGGGTGCTTACACGATCACCTACAGTGCGACCGATGCAGCCAACAACTCAACTACCGCAACGCGAACAGTGATCGTGCAGGATACCACTGCCCCGGTGATCACCTTAAGTGGCAGCGGCACGGTGACCCATGAGGGTGCAACGACCTACACGGACGAGGGGGCAAGCGCAACCGACACACTGGACGGGATCGTGACGGTGACAACCAGTGGGTCGGTGACGGTGGCTACACCGGGTGATTATACTTTGACGTACAGTGCGACAGATGCTGCGGGGAACACTGCCACAGCCACTCGATCAATTACCGTTAAGGACACGACTGATCCGGTCATCACGATCAGTGGCAACGCAGCCGTGACCCACGAGGCGGCCACGACCTATACGGATGCAGGGGCAAATGCAACCGATACAGTCGATGGCACCTTAACAGTTTCAGCAAGCGGCTCAGTAACGGAGACGACCCAGGGCATCTATACGATTGCCTATAGCGCGTCCGATGCGGCTGGAAACACGGCCACGGCCTCCCGGACTGTCACGGTTGTCGACACCACATCGCCAGCCATCACGGTCAATGGTGATACATCCCTCACCCACGAGGCTGCCACGACTTACACCGATGCCGGCGCCACTGCTACGGACGCTCTCGACGGCAATGTGAGTGTGACCGTTGACAACCCTGTCGATGTGACTGTGCCGGCCACCTACACGGTTACCTATACCGCGGTTGATACCACGGGCAACCAAGCTTCGGCAACAAGGACAGTGCTTGTCCAGGATGCGACATTGCCTGTAATCACCCTGGCAGGGGATGAGACGGTCACGCATGTGGGCAAGACCACCTACACCGACGCCGGTGCCACCGCAGCCGATACCCTGAACGGAGACGTTTCCAGCAGCATTGTTGCAACCAGCACAGTGGATCAGGATGTGATCGGGAGTTACACGGTCAAATACAATGTAAGTGACACGGCCGGTAACGCGGCAGCGCAGGTCACGAGGACCGTCGTTGTCAAGGATCTGACAGCCCCTGTAATCGAGTTGATAGGGGGATCCACCGTGCTGGCGACCGAGGGGGTGGCCTACGAGGATCTGGGGGGGACGGCCACCGATGATTATGAGGGCGATTTGACTTCAATTCTGACGCAAACCAGTGATGTGGATTCATTCAAGCCGGGCCGTTATTCGGTCAAGTATAATGTCACAGATTCATACGGGAACGCGGCCGTTGAAGTGGTACGCGAAGTGGTCGTACCAGATAGCACCCCACCGGTACTTGCCTTGGCAGGAAATGCTGTAGTGAGTCTCGAAGCCGGTGAAGCCTACGTCGAATCAGGCGCTACTGCTTTGGATGGCGTTGATGGCGATCTGACCAGTAATATTACAATCGGCACGCCCACCATTTCGCAGCCGGGTGTATATTATGTGACTTATGATATAGCCGATTCCACCGATAACCGTTCGACTCAGTTAACACGGAAAATTGTCGTTACGGACAGTATTTCACCCACACTTAAGGTGACAGGTTTTGATTCGATGACTGTCGAGGCTGGAACGGACTATAGTGATCTGGGGGCAGTTGCGACAGATTCCTTTGAAGGGGATTTGACCGGCAACATTCAAGTATCCAACCTCGTGGATGTTCGCAAGACGGGTCAATATGTCGTAACCTACGATGTATCAGATGCAAGCGGAAACAAGGCCACCCAAGCTGTTAGGTTGGTTGAGGTCAAAGACTCGCTGAGTCCTGTCATTACCCTGGTTGGAGATGCGGAATTGAACCTGAAGGTCGGTAAACCGTACGTGGACGCCGGTGCAACTGCTTCAGACAGTTTTGATGGGAGCCTGAATGACAAGCTGACAACCAGCAACCCGGTCGATTCCAGCAAGCCGGGATCCTATAGCATTACCTACGATGTCGAGGACTCTTCCGGTAACAAGGCGATTCAGGTTGTACGAAATGTGGTGGTGGTCGACACGCAATCTCCTGTGATTTCATTGCTCGGAGATGCCGTTGTTCAACAGGAATTGAATGAACCCTATCTGGATTCAGGAGCAACTGCAGTAGACAATGTCGATGGGGACATATCTTCGGCAATCGCGGTGGTCAATCCGGTCGATACCAAGGTAGCCGGAAATTATTCAGTAACATACAACGCCGAGGATAGTTCCGGGAATGCCGCATCTGAAATTGTGCGCGTGGTGATTGTCGGGGACACGGGTGCGCCTGTGATCAAACTGGCAGGGGGACAAACGCTTCAGGTTGAGGCCGGCATCACTTTCACGGATCCGGGTTATTTCGCCGAGGACAAGGTCGACGGGGACTTGACCGATTTGGTGGCGGTCGATGGAGCGGTTGACAGCTCCCAGATTGGCACTTACTCATTGACATACAACGTGACTGATTCCAACGGGAACGCTGCAGTTCAAGTCACACGATATGTTGTGGTCGAGGACAACACCGCCCCGGTGGTGACGCTGGTTGGTAACGACAGCCTGGTGCTGGAGTTGGGCGACGAGTACCAGGAAGAAGGCGCCACCGCAAAGGACAATCTTGACGGGGATGTGACAGCGAGTGTCCTGATCAAGAGTGGTGTGGATATTGCCAACGTGGGCACCTATGAAGTCGATTATCTGGCCAGTGACAGCAATGGCAATGTTTCAGAGTCAGTGGTTCGTCAGGTTGAAATCAAGGACACCACCCGGCCGGTGATCACCCTGGCTGGTGAAAAGGAGATCAGGGTCGAAGCCGGCGGCCAATATGTCGATGCCGGTGCCACTGTCAGTGATGCATTTGTTGGTGATATAACCACCAGTCTGACTGTGACCAATCCGGTGGACACCGCCTCGCTGGGTGAATACATCGTCACCTATAGCGCCCAGGATGGCAGCGGGAATCCGGCTGACCCTGTGACAAGGAAAGTCACCGTCAAGGACGGGATCGGGCCTGTGATCACACTCGAGGGGGGCTCCGAGCTTGTCCTGGAGGCGGCTTCGGCGTTTGTTGATCCTGGGGCTAGTGCGATGGACAGTTTCGAGGGGGATTTAAGCGCGAAGATCCAAGTGGCCGGTTTTGTGAACCCGTTGGTGTATGGCGAATATATTTTGGAATACAGCGTAGCGGATAATTCCGGGAACCGGACGGTGGCAGAAAGAAAGGTGCTTGTAAGGGACACGGCTGCTCCGGTGCTGACTCTTTTGGGTAATGTTGAGTACAAGATATCCAAGGGGCAGCTATTCAAGGAGCCCGGCTACAACGCGGTTGATGTGCTTGATGGAGATGTCAGTTCGATGGTTGAGATTCAAGGGACAGTGGACACCTCCAAGGCAGGCAACTATGAACTGATTTACATTGCCAAAGACAAATCCGGCAATGAGGCGGCCGGGCAAAAACGTAAAATCGAGGTTGTCGGCGACAATATCCCGCCGAGGTTGCAAATCGTTGGCAGGGGCAAGGTGGTCCTTGAGGCCGGCACCTCCTATGAGGACGCAGGTGCCACGGCCATCGATCAGTTGGATGGCGATGTCACCGGTTCGATCACTGTCAGCAACCCCGTGGATGCAAACGTTCCCGGGGAGTATCTTGTCACCTACAACGTTTCGGACAACGACGGAAACGAAGCGGAGGCCATCCAACGAACGGTCGTGGTGGTTGATACGGTTGCGCCGGTTTTGACTCTCAGCGGTGCCTCGGCGCTCAAGCTGGAAGTGGGTGAGGCATTTGTCGATCCAGGTTATACAGCGGTCGATTCTCTTGACGGGGATCTGGCTGGGCAGGTTGTCGTGCAACACGGGATCGATGTTAATGCGGTGGGGCATTATCCGGTGAGCTACAACGTCACTGACGCCGCAGGGAACAAGGCCATCGAGGCCAGTCGGCTGGTGATTGTTGGTGACACGGGGTCGCCGATTCTTCTGTTGACAGGAGCATCGACGATCGTGGTGGAGGGCGGTGCCGAGTACGTCGATGCTGGGGCAACCGCAGAGGATAGTGTCGATGGTGATTTAACCAGCCGAATTGTGGTGAATAACCCCGTGGACGTGAATGAGGCCGGATCGTATCAAATCACTTATGACGTCAAGGACTTGCAGGGCAACTCCGCTCCCCAGGTAACTCGGACGGTGATTATCGAGGACAATGTCGCTCCCGTTATAACGGTGAAGGGTGATGCGGCAATAACCCTTGAGGCAGGGGAGGAGTTTGTGGATCCGGGCGTGACTGTATCTGACAACATGGACAGCAGTGTGGGCAGTCGCCTGTTCAAGGACGGCAATGTCCACGCCACTGTTCCGGGGACTTATCAGGTTAAGTACATGGTACAGGACAAGGCGGGCAACATGGCCACCGCAGTGACCCGAACGGTCACGGTTGCGGATACCACCGGTCCGGTAACCAGCTTGATCGGAGACGCAAGCCTGACTGTGGAGGCTGGGGGTTCCTATATCGAACCCGGGGCAACGGCTTACGATCGGATTGAGGGCGACCTGTCAACGGTCGTGAAGGTTACCGGGGAAGTGGACACCGGGAAAACCGGGGCATATCAGGTGAGCTACCAAGCCAGTGACAGCCGTGGAAACGCCGGACAGGCAGTCGTGCGCACGGTGACGGTCGTGGACACCACCCCGCCGCTGGTCAAGCGCATCGACCCAATGGAGGTGCTTGAAGGCAAGGCGTTGCAGATCGCGATTTCAGCCAATGACAACGGGCGGACAGACAGCCAGTTGGCCTACGCGCTTTCGGGAGCACCGGCAGGGATGACCTTGGCGGACAGCACAATCAGCTGGACGCCAAGCGAGGAGCAGGGGCCGGGATCATACCTGTTCGACGTGGTTGTATCCGACGGGACACTCTCGACGGTCAGGCAGGTGCAAATCACCGTGGAGGAGGTCAACGCAGCGCCGGTGGCATCAGCCGTAGCGGTCACGGCGAACGAGGATTCGGAGGCAAAAATCACCCTGGCAGGCACGGATGTCGAGGGTACGGCACTGGCCTTCAAGGTTGTGGATGAGCCGCTCAACGGCACGCTGCTCGGCGCAGGTTCGGAGTGGAGCTATGTCCCGAACACGGATTTTCATGGCGCTGACAGTTTCAACTTCGTGGTCAGCGATGGCGAATTGGAATCCGCGCCGGCCAAGGTTGAAATCACAATCAAGAACGTGGATGACGCACCCAGCCTGACCCGCGTGGCGACCCTTGTCGGTGCCAAGGAAGACACCGAGTTCGAGGTTACCTACGCGAATCTCCTCAAGGCATCAGATGCGTATGACGGCGATGGCGATGATATCGTCTTCCTCATTAATCAGGTGTTAAGCGGCAGCCTGAGCGACGGCCAAAATGCGGTAACGAGTTTGCGCTTGGCCAAGGGCGGGTCGGTTTACTGGACGCCGCCAACGGATGCCAATGGGTTATTGGAGGCGTTCACCGTCCAGGTGGTGGATGAGTCGGGCGAGGGTGGTGTCATTGGCAAGAAAGGCCCGATTGAGGATGATGACGGTGTTATTGTGGTCATTGAAGTAGAGGGTGTACCGGACGATTTGGTGATAACTTGGGCCAAACCGGCTGGAATCATTCACGGCACCCCGCTTGGCCAAGTGCAGTTGAGCGCCGTCGCCAGTGTGCCCGGGACGTTCGACTACTCGCCGCCAGCCGGAACCGTGTTGAACGCGGGCAATGGACAGTCGCTGCAGGTGACCTTCACCCCCGAGGACACGGCTGAGTACAATGTGGCGGAGGGGCGCGTCGCGATTGATGTGGCCAAGGGCACACCGGTGGTCACCTGGTTCAACCCGCTTGGCATCGTGGAGGGCACTCCTCTGGATGACACCCAGTTGAACGCGACGGCCAATGTGCCGGGCACCTTCGATTACACGCCAAAGAAGGGAACTGCCCTGGAGGTGCATTCGATACTCGGTGAAAAGTACAGCATCTATGACCTGAAAGTGGTGTTTGTCGCCGACGACCACTCGAACTACACCATTGTCGAGAAGACGGTGCAGATCACCGTTCTGCCGCTTGCACCGGAGGATGCCGAGCCAAGCATCCTGATGGAGCCTGAACCGTTGACCCTGATTGCAGGGGAGACGGGTCAGTTCAGTGTGACGGCAATCGGGCAGAAGCCGCTGGCTTATCAATGGTTCCATAATGGCAGCGTGATCCCGGGCGCGGGCGAACCGTCGCTAAAAATTGAGAATCTCAGTTCAACGGATGCCGGGGATTACCATGTGGTGATCGCGAATAACCTGGGCGTCAAGGAGAGCAAGGCGGTTGCACTGAAAGTGCTGGAGCCACCTGTCTTGGTGAGCGGCCTGGAATCCGCCACCATCGACATGGGAGCCTCCCACCAGTTCAACCTCGTCGTTCAGGGGAGCCAGCCGATTGAGGTTGAGTGGTATCGGAACGGCGAGTTGTTGGCCGGGCAGGAGAGCCTGACCCTTGACATACCGGCTGTGAAACTCGCGGATGGAGGCGAGTACCTCGTTCGCCTCAGGAACGACGCCGGTGAGCATGTCAGTGATCCGGCCAAGCTGCACCTAAACTTGCCTGTAACCATTGTGAGGGGTTTGGTGGACACGACCGTCACAGTGGGATCGGATGTGATGCTAATGGTGGAGGCTCAGGGGACCCCGCTTGTCAGTTACAAGTGGTACCATGATGGCAATGAACTCCGTGGGGAGACGGAAAACAAACTTGTTCTTCCAAAAATCAACGAGTTGCGGCAGGGCACCTACTTGGTGGTGGCCAGCAACAGGCTGGGCAGCGCCAGCAGCGAGGCTTATTTGAAAGTTAACTCAGGCCCGGTCATCACGCGCCAGCCTGATAATCAGTCGGTCAACAAGGGTGCCAACGCCAGCTTCATGGTTGCCGTGACCGGAACAAAGCCGCTCTCTTATCAGTGGTATCACCGGGGTGAGGCCATCGAAGGGGCAACAAGCGCGGGATTGAACCTGGCCGGGGTGGGCAGCGAGGATGCAGGCAATTACAACGTCACCATCAGCAACGTGGCTGGGGCAATCACCAGTGAATCAGCGAGGTTGACTGTGAATACTCCGCTGGCACTGGTCAGCGACCTGGAGGATGCCATGGCAATGATCGGGGGCAGTGCCCGGCTTGAGGTGGGTGTGACCGGCAGTGGCCCCGTGAGTTACAGATGGTTCAAGGATGGTGTGCTGCTGTCCGGTGCCGCGGATGCGCTGTTGAAGCTCAATCAACTGGCAGGCGAGGATTCAGGCCTTTACCAGGTCGAAGTCACGAATCCGGTTGGCTCAATCAGGAGTGGCTTGGCCAGGCTGGATGTTGTCGCCGGCCCCACCATTGTTCAATCGCCGGTCAGCCAAAGGGTGACCTTGGGCCAAGCGGTGGAATTCAGCGTCATCGCCGGCGGAAGCAAGCCGTTGACTTATCAATGGTACAAGGACGGAGTAGCTGTGGAGGGAGCCAGTGGTGTCAGCTTGGAAATTGAATCCGCCGCGGACGCCGACGCAGGGGACTATGCCGTGTCAGTCTCAAACCGCGGAGGGAGTGTGGAAAGTGACGCTGTGTCGCTCATTGTGATTACGCCTGTAAGCATCACCCGAGATCTTGCGGATGTAACCGTCAGCGAGGGGGGGATCGCCCGGTTCAGTGTAGAGACAAGCGGATCCAGTCCCATCAGTTATCAATGGTTTTACGGAGGCAGTCCCATCGACGGGGCAACCGACTCTGTTTATGAGATCGGGATCGTGGCCGAATCAGATCGTGGTAAGTATCAGGTCAAGATTTCAAATGAAGCCGGGCGTGCGAGCAGTGCCGAGGCCAAGCTGAGCGTGAGTGTTGCTCCAAGATTGCTGCGTCAGATCGAGGATCAGGAATTACTGGCGGGAGGCACCTTGAAACTTCAGGTAAGCGCCAGCGGTACGGAGCCCCTGGCCTATAATTGGTTCAAGGGGGGTGAGTTGTATTCTTCAGGTGCCGATGCTGAGCTGAGCATTACCGGTGTCACCGAGCAGGATGGCGGGTTTTATCAGGTCGAGGTGGTCAACGCGATAGGCAGTGTGCGCAGCACGATTGTTGAGGTCTCAGTCATCGAACCAGTCAAAATCGTGCAGCAACCTGTCGATGCAACCCTTAAGCAGGGTGACAACGGCCAGTTGAGCGTTGAGGCAACGGGAACCTCGCCTATTGGATACCAATGGTATCAAAATGGGGATCCGATAACGGGTGGCACCCGGTCGGTGTTGAACATATTGGATGCACAGGCGGATACCAGGGGGACATATGAGGTGCACGTTAGCAACACGGCAGGAACCGTCATCAGCAAGAGCGTTCAACTTAAATTAATGTTTCCGCCCAGTATTGCGTTGCAACCGAGGCCGTTTACCGGGTTGGAAGGTGATCGCTTGGTCTTGCGTGTTGAGGCAACCGGCAGTGATCCCCTGAGTTATCAATGGCAAAAGGATGGCCAGTCTGTTGCGAGTGCCATTTCGGACACCTTGGTTGTTGAGGGAGTCAAGGTGGCTGACGCAGGCGATTATTCCGTGCTGGTGGAGAACAGTGCCGGTTCAGTCACCAGTGACAGCGCGACCGTGACGGTTAGAACCCCGGTTACGATCACTGCCCAGCCACAAGACCGCTTGGCTCCGTCCGGAACCAGTGTCACTTTTTCGGTCACAGCCGAAGGCACCGCCCCGATAACCTATCAGTGGCTAAAGAACGGTGAGAAGATCACCGGGGCGACTTCAGCGGCTTACACGGTCAGCAGCGTGACCACAGCCGATACGGGAGGGTATCAGGTGTTGATCAGCAACCCCGCGGGCGATCAAATCAGCCAGACAGCATCGCTTCGTGCGGCGCAACCTGTGTCCATTGTCACCCAACCGGTGTCGGGACAGGTTCGGCAGGGTCAACCGTATGAATTGACTGTGGTAGCCAGCGGCACGAAGCCGTTGACCTACCAATGGCACAAGGATGGCAACCCGATTGACGGCGCCGAATCTTCCGGGTTTCAGCTTGTTGATGCCCAGGAGGTTAACGCCGGTGTTTACACCGTGGTGATCGGCAATGAAGTTGGCGACGTGACGAGCACGGAGGCCGCGGTCGAGGTGCTGCTGCCGCCGAGCATTGGTTCACTGGATGCGTTAAAGGAGGTCGAGCCCGGCTCAACGGTCACGCTGACCGCGCCTGTCTCAGGGTTCGGCACGTTCAATTTCCAATGGCTCAAGAACGGAGTCAACATCAAGGGGGCAACCGAGCAGACCCTCGTATTGAACGATGTCACCTTGGCCGACTCGGGAAGTTACAGCCTGAACGTTGGCAGTGAGGGCGGTGCCTTGTACAGCAACTCCATGAACCTGAGAGTCAAGGCTGACGCCTTGGTGCTTGCGGATGCCTTTGCCAGCGCGGTGGCGACGAGCGGGAGTACTGGCACCTACCGGGGAAGTAATGCTGGAGCCTCGGCGGAGGCAGGCGAGCCAAAGCACGGGGATCGAGCTGCCAGTGTATCGGTCTGGACAAGTTGGACCGCCCCGGCGACTGGAATTGTGACCTTCTCCACGCAGGGGAGCACATTTGACACGACGCTTGCGGCTTACACCGGCGATACGCTTGGCACGTTGGTCTCGCGGGCTGCGGATGCTGATTCAGGGGGATATCTGACAAGCTTGATCCGGTTCAACGCCAAGCAGGGCAGCGTTTACCACTTTGCGATTGACGGGTTTAACGGAGCCACAGGAGATGTGGCGTTGAGTTGGGCGCTGGAGGAGACGGAGTCGGCATTGCCGGTGATCACAGCGCATCCACAGTCCCAGACCGGGGTGGTTGGCGGCCAGGTCAAGTTCGATGTGTCGTTGGAAGTGGAATCCGGCGAGATTGCATACGCTTGGCTTAAGGAGGGCAATTGGATCGTGGGCGAGGTGTCGAAGAGTCTGGTTCTGGAGTATTTGCAGGTGGTCGATGCCGGCACCTACTCGGTTCGGGTGACTTCCGGCGGTGAATCCGTGGTCAGTGAAGTCGCCCAGCTCACGATAAACCTGATCAAGGATGCGCCCGAGGTCGAGGTCAGCACGAAGCTGGATCTTGGTGCCTTTGTCACCGGTGACGCGGGAGATGGTGATGATGTTGGCGGGAAATTGAACGAGCCGATTCTGGGCGGCCCTGATCTGCTGCCGCGTTTGATCGCCAAGTTGAGGCGGTTGCAGAAGGAGCGCGGTGAATTTTCATTCACCGGTTCCACGGTTTACAACACCACGGGGGCGGCCAAGGATCCGGGTGAACCGAACCATGCGGGCACCACGGGTGGTGCCTCCGCGTGGACAACCTTCACGCCGGACGAGAGTGGCACTGCCAAGATCAACACCGATAACAGTGACTTCAACACCGTTTTGGCAATCTACAAGGTTGGCTCCGGGACGGGCTGGGATGCCATTGATGAGGTGGCGAGCAACAACGACGGTGGAGATGACGGTCAGGATAGCGAGGTGGTGTTCACTGCTGATAAAGGGGTAACCTATCTGGTTGCTGTCGATGGTGTCGGCGGTGAAACCGGTACAGTGCAGTTGAACCATGAATTGGCGAATGCGCCAAAATTGGATTCCGTGACGGAAAGCGCCGATGGCTTGCTCGCCGGGGCGGTTGCACTGGAAGTCGTTGCCAGCAACCCGCTGGCGGACACGGACCTGACATATCAGTGGCGTCGTGACGGAAATCTCATCGATGGGGCGACAACATCCCAGTTGAGCTTGGCCAATCTGCAATACTCCGATGCCGGGGATTACACGGTCGAGGTCAGTAATTTTGCCGGCACCACTACGAGTGACGTGATCCCGGTTCGCGTGGTGCAGCCGGTGACCATTGAGACGCAACCGGCGGACGTGCGCGGTTTGCTTGGGGGTAGCGTTTCACTCGCGGTGTCTGCGATTGGTTCCGATCCGATCACGTATCAGTGGACACATGATGGCGAGGCAATTGCGGGAGCCACTTCGGCATCATTGAGCTTGGCCAACCTGGACGAGGGGTCGGCCGGCGACTATCAGGTCGTTGTCACGAACCCCACGGGAAGTGTCTTGAGTAACGCGGCCGCCTTGGCGGTTGACGCGCCGCCGGCTCTTTCTGCGTTGAGCGGTTCTCAATCTGTCATCGCCGGGTCCGGCATCGAGTTGTCTGTCACGGCTGCCAGTAACCTGGCGATGACTTACCAATGGAAGCGGGATGGCGTTTCGATCAGCGGAGCGGTCAACAGTTCCCTGCAGTTGAGTGACCTCACTGAAGCCGATGCCGGGGATTACACGGTTGAGGTGACCAACTCGGTGGGGACGAGCGTGAGTGCCGTTGTCCAAATCAGCGTCATCGAGCCGCCGAGTATTGCGGCTTCACCCAGCGCGAAAACCATCGGCCAACATGCCCGGTTATTGCTGTCCGTGTCAGCGACTGGCAAGGATCTGGTTTACCAGTGGCACAAGGATGAACAGTCCATCAGCGGTGCAACCGAGTCGAATTACTCAGTCTCTGCTGCATCATCGAGTGATACTGGCAGCTATCACGTGACGGTTACCAACACGGCCGGCACGGTCACGAGTGCGACAGCGAGCGTGACTGTTGTCGCTCCGCCGGTGATCCAGACGCAGCCAACAGGGGGCGCGGTGGCGGTTGGCGGCGATCTTTCATTGAGCGTGGAGGCGGTGGGTTCCGGAACCGTCACCTACCAGTGGCGGCAAAACGGTGTTGTCCTGGAGGGACAGACCCAAATGGCGCTGGATCTTACCGGCTTGAAGGTGTCCGACGAGGGCAGCTACTCCGTCGAGGTGTCCAACGAGGCGGGCATTACCAACAGTGAGGCGGTTGATGTGCTGGTATTGACCCCGCTGACGGTGACCCAACAGCCGCTGGCTCAGTCGGTGGTTGCTGGAACCGTTGTTGTTCTTGATGTGGTCGCCGATGGCTCCAATCCGGTCACTTATCAATGGGTTCACGATGGAACCGCCGTGGACGGCGCCACCCAGTCTTCGTTGCGGATCAGCGGTGTCAGCAGTGCTGATCAAGGTGCCTATCATGCAGTCTTAAGTAACCCGGTCAGTTCGGTCACGACTGAGAGCGCGACTCTGGTGGTCAACCTTCCCCCGGGCATCGCGACCCAACCGGTTGGCCAAACCAAAGAAAAGGGCAGGAGCGCGGTGTTCACGGTTGAAGCCAGCGGCACGGCTCCGTTCTCGTACCAGTGGCAGCACGATGGCGTGGATATCGATGGCGCCACAGCCGAGACGTTGACCATTGAGTCTGTCGATGCGGCGGATGACGGGGATTACTCCGTGATCGTTCAAAGCTCCCATGGCGCGGTTGCAAGTGATGTTGCCACATTGAATGTCCTTCTCCCGCTGGAGATTACCGTTCAGCCCAACGACACGCATGTTGCCATCGCCGGGACGTTAAACTTGAGTGTGGTCGTGAGCGGAAGCGGACCCTACGCCTACCAATGGTATTATGGGTCGAGGAAGATCGATGGGGCGACCGGATCCGGTTTGGAATTGCCCGGCATAACGCTTTCCGACAGCGGCAGTTATCATGTCAAGGTCAGTAACTCGATCGAGGCTGTCGCAAGCCGTGACGCCGAGGTGATTGTTGACGAGCCCATTTCGATCAACTTTCAGCCGGTCGGGGCGGAGATTCTCGCCGGCGACTCCGCAACGATGTTCGCCTTGGCTTCCGGGAGCGGCCCGAAGACCTTCCAGTGGCAGAAGGATGGTGTTGCCATCGATGGCGCGACCAGCAACACGCTTGTCATCGAAAATGCCGCGAAGGCCGACGAAGGGTTCTACACCGTCATCATCGCAAACACGGTCGGATTCCAGGTCAGCGACGAGGCTCTGTTACTGGTCAACGCTCCGCCGACCATCGAGGCGATTGATTCTGTCATCTTGTCCACCGGCGACGTCTATGAGGTGCAGGTGGCTGCCGATGACGAGGGCGACCTGTCAAAACTCAGGTACGGTCTCCAAAACGGGCCTGAATCGATGACCATCTCCAAGGGCGGCCTGATTCAATGGACCGTGGGCAGCGGACTTGAGGGCAACTCGTACAAAATCAGGATACTTGTGATTGATCAGGACGGGCTGGCTGCCGGGCGGAATTTCTCCGTCACCGTCAACCACACGCCGCTATGGGAGGATATCGGGCCGCAGTCAGGCAAGGAACAGTATCCGTTGGCGTTCAAGCCGGTTGTCACGGACGCGGACGACACGGAGTTGATCGTGACCGCGAACGGTCTGCCAACGGGATCGACGTACGAGGCTGCGTCAGGGTTCAAATGGACTCCGTCGGCCAACCAAGTGGGCGCATACGATGTCCGGTTCACTGCGACCGATCCGCACGGGGCGTCAAGTGAGGTGGCCGTCAAGGTCAACGTCTTGGCTAACGTTGGCCCGACACTGGCAGCGCTTGGCCAAGCGGACATCCTGGCTGGTGAAAGCGTGAGTGTGCAGTTGGATGCCGCAGATGCCGACGACGACACATCCACCTTGGCCTACAGTCTCAACAACGCCCCGGATGGGATGCAGGTTTCGGAAACCGGCTTGATCACTTGGGCAACCCAGTCGGGAGTCCACAGCGGCGAGTACACGGCGGAAGCCGTCGTGTCGGATCCGCTTGGCGTGAGCGCGAACCAGCAGCTCAAGGTGGTCGTGAACGGGGCACCTGTGGTTGAGGTGGTCGAGGCATTGACCCTGAAGCTTGGCGAAAAGGTGGCATTCACGGTCGCCGCATCAGATCCGGAAGGCGGCAATCTGACCTTCAAGGCGTTGAACAACCCCGACGGCTTCAAGGGCAGTGCCCGGAACGGCTTCAAGGGCAAGTTCAACTGGAGCACGAAGAGTGCGGCGGTTGGTGACTACACGCTGGACATCGAGGTGGCTGATGCCGCGGGGCTCAAGACGGTCATGGCCGTGCAGGTCACGCTCAAGGCGAATCTCGCTCCCACCGTTGAGGCGTTTGCCCCCGTGGCCGTCAACGCCGGCGGTTCCGTGCAGGTTCAGGTGGTTGCGGATGACATCGACGACGACAATTCAACGTTGCGATACGTGCTGGAGAACGCTCCGAAGGGCATGAAGGTGTCGGGCGACGGCTTGATTGAGTGGTCCGTTGACAAGCAGGCGGAAACAGAGGTGCATAGCGTGACGGTGATCGTTCTGGACGATGACAACGCCTTGGGCAAACAGGTTCTCGAGGTGAGCGTCACGGCAAATGTTCCTCCGACCATCACAGCCCTTGATCCGGTGACGGTCAAGGTTGGGAAATCCCTCGCGTTGCAGGTGGTTGCCGACGATCCGGACGGGGACAACGCCCAGCTGAAATATCTCCTGAAGGATGCGCCCACCGGGATGAGCATCTCCGCCTCCGGCCTGATCCAATGGGCCGTGCCCGGGGATGCGGAGGATGCCACCCACAGCGTGACCATCTTCACCGTCGATGAGCGCGACGGCTTGGCCATGCAGGTGCTCGAGGTGACCGTCGACGCGAAGCCGGTAGCAACCCTGGCGTTGCATTCGGCATCCACCGTTACCGGGCCGTTTTCGGCCGAGGCGAAGGCCGTCATCGATGAAGCCGCGAAAACCATCACGGTGCCCAAGGCCGGCGGTATGCGCTTTTACAAGCTGCAGTCCGGGGATGACACGAAGCTCAAAATCGCCTCGATCACCATCGAGGGCGATAATGTGGTCATGAGTTTCAAGCCGGCCGGGGAGTAGTCCGCCGGCCCCTCCTAAGATTTCACCCCGTCGGCTGCGAGGCCGGCGGGGTTTTTGCTTGGAGCAATAATACCCTTGAAAAGTGAGCAGATCTGAGGCACACAGTTCCCGTGTTAGGTGCTTGCGGTTTATGCGGCACCCGCACTTGCGGTTGCGCCCGTAGTTCAATTGGATAGAGCGTCAGTTTCCGAAACTGGATGTTGCAGGTTCGAGTCCTGCCGGGCGTACCATTCTCTTAACAGGTTTGCTTCAGCCCGCAACTGCTCCAGCGCTGACCGGCTTGGAGAGTGTGGTGCGCTTGGCCAAGCGCTTGGCAGGTGGTCTCGAATTCACCCGGGGTCTCCGTGTTGAACTCAAACATATCGTAGTGGCACGGGATGGCGGTTCGCGCGCCGATGGCCTTGGCCAAGCAGGCGGCCTCGCGACCCCACAGGTTGCCGGCGACCCGGCGTTCGGGGCGACGGCCGTTGATCGGCAGCAGCGCAACATCAATTTCCCACTGCCGTAAAACGGCCTCCATGCCGTCGTACGGGATGGTGTCACCGCTGTGATAAATCGTCCACGGGCCAAGCTGGGCCACGTAGCCGACGAATTGATGACGCCCGAGTTCGTCCCGGGCCAGTTCCTCGTGGGCGGCCGGGACGGCGTGCAGTTGCACTGGGCCAAGCGTGATGGATTGCCCGGCGTCGATGGCCTCGAGTTGGTCGGGGTCAACGCCCAGGCGCTCGGTGGCGAACGCGCGGTTGGCCGCCGGCACGAGCAGCTGCATCTCCGGGTTGGCCTGCATGAGGGTCGCCAGTGTCTCACCGTCGAGATGGTCGGTGTGGTTGTGGCTCGAGGTGGCGATGTCGATGAAATCAAGCGCGTCCGGCGAAACGACCCGCTCGGTCATGCGCGTGTGCGGCTTGTCGGTGGCGGCGTACTTGCGCGTGAGCGAGTCGGAGAGGTACGGGTCGAACAATAGATGGCTGCCGCGCCATTGGAGGAGAAAACCGCTTTGGCCCAGCCACCAGATATGCAGCTCGTCCCGCAGCCCGGCGGCGTCGCGGACGTCGGCGAGGAATGCTTCGCCCTGCAACGCCGGCTTGATCATGCGATGCCGAGTTCGTTGCGGACGAGCGCGACGCCCTCGACCATGTTTTGCAGTTTTTGCTTCGCGGCCCAGCGCGCGGTTTGGCTGAGGCCGCAGTCCGGCGCGAAAGCGAGCCGGTCCGCCGGGGCAAGCTCGAGGCAGCGGCGAACCCGCCCGGCGATCTCCTCGACGGTCTCGATGTAGTAGCTTTTCACGTCGATAATGCCGACGGCGACGTCCTTGTGCTTCGCAATCTCGCCGATGAGTTCCAGCTCCGCGAACTCACGGCTGGCCATCTCGAGGTGCAGTTCGTCCACGGCAAACTCGAGGAAATCGGGGAACATCGGCGCATACCGGCGCAGGCCGACCGCATGCCCCTTGTAGTTGCCGAAGCAAAGGTGGGTGGACAGGCGGCAGTTGCCGGCGACCGGCTCGACGGTGCGGTTGAAGATATCGACGAACTGCTTGGTGTCCTCCCGGTGCGCGTAGCAGCTCATTGACGGCTCATCGATGGTGATCTCCGCGCAGCCGGCGGCGACGAGATCTTCAAGTTCACGCGCGACAATCGGGATCAATTCCTCGGTGATCGCCCAGCGGTCGGGGTAGCGGCGGTTGGGCAGCAGCCGCCCGGCGAGCGTGTACGGGCCGGGGACGCTGGCCTTGAGCGTCGCGTTGCCCGTCGCCAGGCGCTGGAGGCGCTTGAAATCGTCCACCGTGCCCAGTCCCTTGGGTGCCTCGAACGGCCAGCTGATCTTGTGTTTGCCACGCTGATCGTGGGCCGGCGGGCCGAAGCGCCTTGTCGGCGCGCTTTCGAGTTCGACCCCCTCGAGGAAGCCGTAAAATGACAGGTTGAAATCGAGCCGCGTCTGTTCGCCGTCGGTGATCACATTGAGCCCGGCGGTGTTTTGGTCGTTGATCGCAGTAACAACAGCATCATCGATCATCTCCTCTCGGTCGGCGTCGCCGAAATCCTCGAGGTTTTGGCAGGCGAACTCGAGCCAGCCGGGGAACGGGTAGCTCCCAATGACCGTGGTGCGCAGCGGTTGCTCTTTCATGTGAAAGGGATTGAACCAGCGCTTGGCCGGGACTTCAAGCTTGGCGCTTGGGCGGTGCCTTCAGTCGGTGCCGAGGGTTTCGTACAGCTTGGCCAAGCGGCGGGCGTGCTGGTCGTAGGCGGCCTCGAACAGCTCGGTGGCGCGTTCGCTGCCGACAAGCGCCCCGGCGGTGAGCACCGTGGGTGGCTGGCCGGCCTTGGCCAGGCGGGCGGCGATCTCGGCCTTGAGGGCGTTGACAATCATGCAGCCGCCGACGGTCGAGCCGGGCGACACGGGAGCATCCATCCCGTCGATCGTGGTCATGGCGTCGCCGACTGGCGCGCCGGTGTCGAGGACGAGGTCGGCAAAGTCGTGCAGTTTCTTGCCGGATTCATGCCGGCTGCTGCTGGCCTCGGAATGCCGCCGGCTGATCAGCGCGACGACCCGGACGCCGCGCTGTTGAAACTCCTGCGCGATCTCGATCGGGACGACGTTGCCGCCGCTGGACGAGGCAACGAGCGCCGAGTCGTCCGGCGACAGGTCGTAGTTCCGCAAGATGCGCTTGGCCAAGCCGGGGGTGTTCTCGAGGAACATCGCCTGCCGTTGGCCGTTCGCACCGACGACCGAGTTGTGGAATGTGAGCGACAACTCGACAATCGGGTTGAAGCCGGGGAACGAGCCGTAGCGCGGCCACATTTCCTCGACCATGATGCGGCTGTGGCCGGAGCCGAACAGGTGCACCATGCGTCCGGCGAGTATCGTTTCGGCAAACCGATCGGCAGCTTTGTGAATGGCTTCAGCTTGGCCAAGTGCGTTGTCCACCAGCTCGCGGCATTTCTCGAGATAGTCGGCGCTTGGTGTCATCGGTCAGCCGGTGTAGCCGTTGGGGTGCGCGGAGTGCCAGCGCCACGCCGAGTCCACGATCTGCTCAAGCGTGGCGTAGCGCGGTTTCCAGCCGAGTTCGTCGATGGCCTTTTGCGAGCCAGCGATGAGGCGGGCGGGATCGCCGGGCCGGCGCGGTTCCTCGATGGCGGGGATTTCCTTTTCGCTGACTTGGCGGCAAGTCTCGATTACTTCGCGAACGGAATAGCCTTCGCCGTTGCCAAGGTTGTAAAAGCCGCACTTGCCCGGCTCGAGCGCGAGCATGTGCGCCTGGGCGAGGTCGACGATGTGAATGTAGTCGCGGATGCAGGTGCCGTCCGGGGTGGGATAGTCGGTGCCAAAGATGCGGCACTCCTCATTTTGGCCAAGTGCAACGCGGAGCACGTTGGGGATGAGGTGCGTCTCGACCCGGCGATCTTCACCCAGCCGCTCGCTGCAACCGGCGGCGTTGAAATAGCGGAACGCCACGAACTCGAGCCGGTGCAGTTCGTGGTACCACTTGAGCAGCGTCTCGAACATCAGCTTGCTTTCGCCGTACGGGTTGATTGGGTTCTGCGGTTCCTGCTCGGTGATCGGCACGGCGTCCGGCATGCCGTAGGTGGCGGCGGTGGAGCTGAAGACGAACTTCTTCACGCCCGCCTCGACCGCGGCGTCGAGCAGGTTGATGCCGTTGGCGACGTTGTTGCGGAAGTATTTTGATGGGTCGGTCATCGATTCGCCGACTTGGGCGAAGGCGGCGAAGTGCATCACGGCCTCGGCCCCGCTGGAGGCGACCGCGGGTAGCGTGGCTTCGCGGTCACTGAGGCAGCCCTCGATGAACCGCGCCCGCTCATCGACCGCCACGCGATGCCCCTCCGACAGGTTGTCGAACACCGTGACCTCGTGGCCGGCATTCAACAGTTCCTCCACACAAATTGAGCCGATGTACCCGGCGCCTCCCGCGACAAACACCTTCATAACGCGGCGACAACCTACCCGCCATGCGGCTTGGCCCCAAGCAAAACCAAGCGCTGGGCCAGTCGCGGCGCATCGATGGCTTGCCAGTCGGCCGGGGATCGCGTTTTATGGGGCCTTTCGCATGAGGAAACACTTTTTTCTACAGACCGCATTGGTGTTGGGGGTCATCGGTGCCGTGGGTTGTGCCACGGTTTCAGGCAAGGGCGGTCAGGCGGTGGATCCGGCTGATTACGACGAAACCATCCGCGTCGCCTGCGTGGGCGACAGCATCACTTACGGCTCGGCGATCAAGGATCGGAAGAACAACAATTACCCGGTTGTGCTGGGGCGCTCGCTGGGGGAGCGGTTTGAGGTTCGCAATTTCGGGGTCAGCGGGGCGACTCTCCTGAAGAAGGGGGATTTCAGCTACTGGGACCGACCGGAGTTCGGGGGGGCGACACAGTTCAACCCGCATGTGGTGGTGATCAAGCTCGGCACCAACGACACCAAGCCGCAGAACTGGAAGCACGCCGACGATTACATCGCCGATTACGAGGCGATGATTGATCATTTTGCTGCGTTGCCGGCCAAGCCGAAGATTTGGCTGTGCTCGCCCGCACCGGTTTACCAGACGCGCTGGGGCATCAACGAGATGAGCGTGGTCGAGGGCGTGATCCCCATGGTGCGCGCCTTGGCCAAGCGGAAAAGCCTGCCGGTCATCGACCTGTACACCGCACTCAGCGGCAAGCCGGAGATGTTCCCGGACAAAATCCACCCCAACGCCGCCGGTGCCAAAGTGATGGCCGAGACCGTCGAGGCCGCCATCCTTGGCAGGTGACGTCCACTTTTGCCTTAACATGATGAACCTATTCCGATTGGTGATTGTTGCATGTGTGCTGGCCGCGCCTGGCCAAGCGCTTGGCCAGGCGCCGGAGCCGCCTCAGCCGAAACGTAAGCCGGTTGCTTCCAAGCCGGTGCGATTGACTCCGCCGCCAGCCAAGCCGAAGCCGCTGGCCAAGCCGGTGCCATCGTCCGGCGCGGTTAAAACGCCCAAGCCTCCCCCCAAGCCGGCGCTCAAGGTGTTCCCGCGCAAGAGGGAAAAGTTCAACTTCATCGGCGGAGACCGGGTGCTTCTGGTTGGTGACGGGTTGATCGAACAGGCCCAAAAGCACGGTTATTTGGAGTACCGGATCACGGTGCAAAACAGCGGCAAGAAACTGTACTTTCACAACATCGGCTGGAGCGGGGACACACCGGCCGGCATCGCGCGCGATGGGCTGGGAACACGGCAGGCCGGTCACGAGCCGGCCAATGAAGGGTGGCTGCAGTTGAGCAGACAGGTTGCCGACATCAAGCCGACGGTGGCCATTATCGGCTACGGCATGGCCAGTTCGCTCGATGGCAGCACACTGGAGCAATTCAAGTCGGACTACCAGCGGCTGGTTGCTCATATCAAGGCCAACGCCGGCAAAAAGAACCGGCTGCGCCTCGTGTTCATGACCCCGATCGCGCATGAGAACCTGGGCGGCAAGCTGCCAAGCGGAGAGGCGCACAATGCAATCCTGGAAAAATACCGGGATGCGATCGGTGACATGGCCAAGGAACACGACGCCTGGTTTGTGGACCTTTACCGTTACTTGAAACGGCGCAAGGGATCGACGGCGCCGGTAATGACCGCGGATGGGATTCACCTGACCGACTACGGTTACTGGGTGATGGCGGGGGCCACCGAGTTTTCATTCAGTTGGTCACCGACGAATTTCCGGTTCGGGATCATGCAGGACGGAACTGAACGGGGCGGCGGCTACGGCATCAAGCTGGGCAACATCTCGAAAACCGACAGCGGGGTGACCCTGGACGGGAAGTTTGATGGACTGCCACCCTATTTCGGCCGCGAGAAAAAAGGAACATTGATCACCCAGCAGACGGCCATCGGGCGGGTTCAGATCCTCGGCTTGCCGGAGGGGCGCTTCACCTTGGCCGCGGACGGGGAGGAAGTCCTCACGGCGGAGACACGCGAATGGAGACAGGGGGCATATATCGATGCTGGCCCGGACGTTGGCCAAGCGGAGAAAATCCGCCGGCTGATCCGGGAAAAGAACGAACTCTATTTTCACCGGACGCGCCCCCAAAATCAGGCGTATCTTTGGGGCTTCCGCAAGCATGAGCAGGGGAACAATTTCAAGGAAGTGCCGATGTTTGACCCGCTCATTCGGAAAAAAGAGGAGGCGATTTTTGCGATGAATAAGCCGGTTCAGCGCAAATACAGGCTGATGCCCGCCGAACAGTGGGAGAGGAGCAAGCCAGACGAAGTGGCAACCAAGGGAGAGGCCGAAACGGAGGCCAAGCCGTTCAAGCCGCAACCGCTGCCGGAGTTCGACCTGGGCGACGGGCTGGAGATCACGCTCTTCGCGCAGAACCCGCTCTTGGCCAAGCCGATCCAGATGAACTTCGATGCCAAGGGCCGGTTGTGGGTGGCGAGTTCGGAGGTTTATCCGCAAATCCTTCCCGGCCAGATGGCAACGGACAAGGTGATCATTCTAGATGACACCGACAACGATGGGCAGGCGGACAAGTCGACCGTGTTCGCCGACAACCTGCTGATCCCCACCGGCATCGAGCCGGGTGACGGCGGCGTGTACGTGGGGCAAAGCACCGAGTTGCTCCACTTGAAGGACACGGACGGCGACGGCGAAGCCGACGACCGGCGCGTCGTGATGTCCGGCTTCGGCACGGAGGACACACACCACATCCTGCACACGCTGCGCTGGGGTTTCGACGGACGGCTGTACTTCAATCAGTCGATCTACATTCGCACGCACATGGAGACACCGCACGAGGTGTTGCGGCTTGAGAGCGGCGGTGTGTGGCGGCTGCGGCCGGAGACGCTCAAGGCCGAGATTTTCCTGCGCGGCTTCTGCAACCCGTGGGGGCATCATTACGACTCGTTCGGCCAGTCGTTTGTCACGGACGGTGCCGGCGGGCAGGGGCTCAGTTACGGCGTGCCCGGGGCGATGTATTTCACCTACGCCCGAGCGCCGAAACTGCTCAACAGCGTGAGCCCGGGGCGTTACCCGAAATTCTGCGGACTCGAGCTCGTTCGCAGTCCGCATTTTCCGGACGACTGGCAGGGCGACGCGATCACCTGCGATTTTCGCGCGCATCGCATCGTCCGGTTCAAGATCAGCGACAAAGGCTCGAGCTATGTCACGCAGGAGATGCCGGATGTACTGCGCTCGGGCAGCGTTCATTTCCGGCCGATCGACATCAAGTTTGGCCCCGACGGCGCCCTTTACATTGCCGACTGGTCGAACCCGATCATCCAGCACGGCGAGGTTGATTTTCGCGACGAACGCCGCGACCACGTCCACGGCCGAATTTGGCGTGTGACTTTCAAGGACCGGCCGTTGGCCAGGAAAACCGACCTCACCCAACTCGACAACACAGCCCTCCTGACCCGGCTGGTTTCACCAAACGGCTTCGACCGCGAGAAAGCCCGGCGCGTCCTCAAGGAGCGGGGCGCAGACAGCGTGTTGCCCGATCTGGAAAAGTGGGTGTCCGCTCAGGCCGGGGAGCAGGCGCAACTTGAGGCGCTTTGGATTTACCAGGGGCTGGATGTTGTCAACGAAACGCTGCTCGCAATGCTGCTTGAGGCCAAGGACGGCCGGGTACGCACCGCCGCCGTGCAGGTGCTGGACGAGTGGGCGGATCGCATCGCCGACGCCGAGTCGCGCTTGGCCAAGCGCATCGCCGACGAGCATCCGCGCCCCCGCTTGGCCGCCCTGCGCGCCATCACCCGGAGGCCAACGGAACGGTCGGTCAGCGCCGCATTGAGCGTGCTCGACAAGCCGACCGACAACCACCTCGACTACGCCGCTTGGCTTAGCATGAGGGAGATCGAGAAACCTTGGCTGGCGATGGTGCGCTCGGGCCGATGGAAGCCGGACGGGCGCGAACACCAACTCGAGTTTGCGCTCAAGTCGATGTCCGGAGGGAAAGCCAGCGACGTGCTCGGCTTGTTTCTCGACGGCAAGGCCATCCCCGAGGACGGCTCGTGGATCGAGATCATTGGCCGCGCCGGCACGGAGACGGACTTGTCGCAGCTCCACACCCAGTTGACTGACGGTTCGTTGTCCAATGGCGGCCGGGTGCGCGCGCTCAACGCGCTCAGCCACGCCTCGCGTCATCGCAACCTCAAACCGGGTGTCCCAAGGGAGAGCGTCGCCCGGTTTTTCGCCAGCGAAGATCAGGCCGTGCAGGTGGCCTCGCTTGGCCTGGCCGGCACGTGGAAGGGGCTTGGGGAGAGATTTGACGGCTTGGTCGAACTCGCGTCCGGCAGAAAGAGCGCGACGCCGGTCCGGCAAGCCGCGATCAATGCCATCCGCGAAACCGGCGGTGATCGGGCCGTCCAGGCGCTTAAGCCGCTTGGCCAAGCGAAGCAGAACACCGAGGCGCGGCACATGGCCGTCGTCGCGCTTGCTGCCTTGAATGTTAACGAGACGGCACCGTTGGCCGTCGAGGCGCTCGGCGACTGCAAGAGCGAGGCGGTGGCGCTCCAACTTTGGCGCGCGTTGCTGGGCGTGAAAAATGCCGAGAGCGCGTTGGCCAAGGCGCTGCCCAGTGAACAATTTTCCAAACTGGCTGCCAAGGCGGGGCTGCGCGCGATCCGGGAGGGAGGCCGCAGTCTGCAGACGTTGGCGTTGGCCCTGCCGCGGAGTGCCGGGCTGAAGGATGAGGAGATCACGCTTTCGAGGAGTGAAATTCAAGAGTTGACCAGGGCAGTCGGGCGGAGCGGCGATCCAGCTCGCGGCGAACAGGTCTACCGCCGGGCTGAGCTGGGCTGTGTGAGCTGCCATGCCATCGGCGGCGCAGGGGGCAGGGTCGGCCCGGACCTCACGTCGATCGGTGCCAGCGCCCCGCTCGATTACCTCGTCGAGTCGTTATACTACCCGAACCGGAAGATCAAGGAGGGATACCATTCGCTCTTGGTCGAGACCCGGGACAACCAGGTTTTGTTTGGCATGCTGGAGCGCGAGGACGACAACCAGTTGTTCCTCCGCAACATCGCCAGCCAGCCTGTGACTGTTGCCAAGGCAAACATACTCAATCGCACGCAGGGCAATTCGCTGATGCCGTCCGGGTTGATCGATCGACTGGAAAAGCAGGACCAGATCGACCTGTTCAGTTTCATGAGCCGCCTTGGCAAGCCGGGCGCGTTCGATGCGTCGAAGGGCAACGTCGCGCGAGTGTGGCGGCTCCGTGCGGCGAACCACCGCGACCAGCAGTTTGGAGACGACCGGATTGCCGACGGAGGCATCGACCGCAAGCGGTGGATGGCAGTCAATTCGCTCGTCGATGGCCGTCTGACGGATGCCATGCTCAAAAAGGGAACCAACGCCGGCCAATGGGTCGGGGTGATCGGTGTGTACGCGGGGACGGAGTTCGAGGTCGCGCAGGCCGGCGACGTGACGCTGCAACTGGACGGCGCTGACGGGGCCAAGGTGTGGCTCGACGGCAAGGTTGTGAAAGCCGACGGCCAGGTCAAGGCCCGCCTCGCCGCCGGAAAACATTCTCTGGTCTTGCGCTTCGACCCGAAGGCGCTGCCCAAGTCTGTCAAGGCATCCACCTCGCAGGCCACCTTCCTCGTCGACTGATCCATGCTGAAAAAAGCGGCCCATGCAAAAGTCAGGCGGGCAGACGGAAGGCGGGTGGCCGTTGTCGCCTCCCGGTACAATTCGCGCTATGTCAACTCGATGCTGCGCGCCGCCAAGGCTGAGTTGGCCAAGGCCAAGGTTGCGGTGGAGGTTGTGCGCGTGCCGGGTGCGTTTGAGATCCCGGCGGTGGCGTCGGCCTTGGCCAAGCGCTTGGCCAAGCCGGTCGATGCGATCCTTTGCCTGGGGGTCATCCTCCGTGGCGAGACCACCCACGCGGAGCATGTCGGCCAAGCGGTCACGGCCGCGCTGGCACAGTTGCAGGTCGAGCATTCCCTGCCGGTGATCCACGAAGTGCTGCTGCTTGAGAACCGGGAGCAGGCGGCCAAGCGGTGCCTCGACACCCGGCACAACCGCGGCATCGAGGCTGCCCGAACCGCCGTCGAGATGACGGGTGTCATGCGCCGCCTCGGGGTGTAAGAATCTTGCGGCTTGCCTCGTGGCTCCGTAGGTTGTGCCCCGCATGGTCATAGCGCCTTCCATTTTAGCCGGCGATTTCAGCAAGTTCGCCCGCGAACTCAAGCGGGTCGAGAAGAGCGGGACAGAGTGGGTTCATCTGGACGTCATGGACGGGCACTTCGTCCCCAACCTGACCTTTGGCCCGCGGCTCGTCGCCACCGCCCGGCCGCACTCCGGTCTCTTCTTCGACACGCACCTCATGTGCTCCAAGCCAGAGATTCTGCTGGAGCCGTTTGCCAGCGCCGGCTCCGACCTGCTCACGGTGCACGTCGAGCTTGAAGACCGGGTGTCGTCGTTGCTTTGGAGTATCCGTTCGCTCAACAAGCAGGTCGGCCTTGCGGTCAACCCGCCGACCGCGATCGAAAAGGTGAAGCCGTTCCTCGACAAGGTCGACCTGTTGCTGGTGATGACCGTCAATCCTGGCTTCGGCGGGCAGTCGTTCATCGAGGAATGCGTCCCGAAAATTCAGCAGGTCTACGAGTGGCGAAAACAGATGGGACTCAACTTCCGCCTCGAGGTGGATGGCGGGGTGAACATGGCCACCGCCGCCGAGTGTGCCCGGGCCGGGGCCGACACATTTGTCGCCGGGTCAGCCCTGTTCGGCGAGCGCAGCCTGACGCGTGCGGTGAAGAAAATGCACAAGATTGTCTCGCAGGTGAGCAACGGTTTCAACAAGTGAGCCGCCAGGAAATCAAGTTTGGCACCGACGGCTGGCGTGCGGTGATCGCCGAGGAGTTCACCTTTGCCAATGTCGACCGGGTCGCGCAGGCCACTGCGGAGCATTGGAAAAAACGACGCCCGAAAGGCACCAAAAAGAAAGTCGTGATCGGCTGCGACCGGCGTTTTTTGGCCGACCAATTCGCCGATCGAGTGGCCGAGGTGTTCGCTGGCAACGGGTACGAAGTGATTCTGGGCGATACGCCCACACCGACCCCGGCTGTCTCGTATGCAGTCAAGGCGGCCAAGGCGGCCGGGGGCGTCGTCATCACCGCGAGCCACAATCCCGCCGCGTTTTGCGGCTACAAGCTGAAAGGCCACTTTGGTGGATCGGCTGATTCCGACACCAGCCAGGCAGTCGAGGCGCTGCTCGATGCCAAGCCGGTGAAGGCGCTCGACCTGCGCTTGGCCAAGCGCAAGCGGCTGGTTCGCGTTAAAAATCTGCACACACCGCACGCCCGGGCGATTCAGAAGTTGGTGGACTTCGACCTGGTAGCCAACTCCGGTTTGCGGTTTGCGCACGACGCATTGTTCGGCGTCGGCGCGGGGGCGTTCGAGAAAATCCTCGGCGGAACCCAGTGCAAAGTCACCACGCTCAACTCGGAGCACGATCCGTTTTTCGGCGGCATTCATCCCGAGCCAATCGTACACAACTACGGGCCAAGCGCGGCGCACCTTCGCAAACACCCGCACGATCTCTGCCTCGTCACCGACGGCGACGCCGATCGCGTCGGCGGCATGGACGGCCGGGGCAACGCGCTGACGACCCACCAAATCATCTGCCTGCTGCTGTATCACTACATCGTCAACCGGGGCCAGCGCGGCCGCGTGGTCAAGGCGTTGACAACCACCTCGATGGTCGACCGCATCTGCGAGGCGCACGGGCTGGAACTGCTCGAGACCGGTGTCGGCTTCAAATACATCTGCACCGAGATGCAGAAGGGAGACGTGCTGCTCGGCTTCGAGGAGAGCGGCGGCATCGGTTTCCCCGGTCACATCCCGGAGCGCGACGGCATCCTCGCTGGCTTGGCATTACTTGAACTGTTGGCCACGGAAAAAACCACCGTGAACAGACTCCTGGCCAGCCTCGAGAAACAATTCGGCCCGCACCGGTACGACCGACTCGACACGCATTTTCCACTCGAGAAAAGAGCCAAGCTGATGCGGCATTGTGCCGCCAACCCGCCCGCCAGGCTTGCCGGATCACCCGTGGCCGAAGTGAAGACGTTTGACGGCGTCAAGTACATCGCCGAGAACGGCGCTTGGCTGATGCTGCGCGGCTCCGGCACCGAGCCGATCCTGCGCATCTACGCCGAGGCCGACTCGGATGCTAAGGCACGGAAACTTACCCAGCTAGGTGTCCGATTTACCCGTAAAGTTTGACTCTTGGGTTTTCGGAACCCAAAAATGATTATCAGGCTTGAAATGTAATTTGATAATGCAAGAATCCGTTGGCCATTAATCAATACGATGAAGAGAATTGGAAAATGTTGCTGTGAGCAAGCGGGAGTGGAAGTTGAAGGCGACCCTGATTTAAATCTTGTTTGCCATTGTGACAGTTGCAAACGCAAATCTGGAAGTGCCTTCGGTATAAGTGCCTATTTTAAGGATGATCAAATTGTTCGCACTTTCGGCGAATGGAATGTTTACGAGAAATCAAACTGGTTGGGTGATCAGCAACGATTTTTTTGCAAGAATTGTGGCACGACGGTTTATTGGACGTTATCGGAAATGGCCGGACTGACTGGAGTTTCCGGTGGGTGTTTCGCTGAAGACCCGTTGCCGGAACCCAATTTAACGCTTACTCAAGGTGATAAAATGTTCCCGTGGGTAACAATGCCAGGCCATTGGGATACCAGTATTGAGGCGCTGGGAAGGACAATCACTTAATCAACGATAAGCTCACGGATTCACTGTCAACCGGGCACTGTGAACCGCGAAATGTTAGCGCAAATCTCTCGGATGATCCGGTCGTGAACGTCGGTCAAGGTTTCTTGGCGGCCCTGATGGAAGTAGGACAGGTCTTCGTGATCGATGCCCATGAGATGCAGGATGGTCGCGTGGATGTCGTGAACGTGCGTCTTGTTGACGGCAGCTTGGAATCCAAATTCATCCGTCTCGCCGTAACTCATTCCGCCCCTCACTCCGCCGCCGGCCATCCACATGCTGAATCCATACGGGTTGTGGTTGCGACCCGGAGCGTCCTTGCCCTCGCTGAACGGCATCCGGCCAAACTCGCCTCCCCACACGACCAGCGTTGATTCAAGCAGGCCGCGCCGTTCGAGATCGGTCAGCAACGCGGCGATCGGTTGATCGACCTCGGCGCCGTGCAGGCCGTGGTTCTTCTCGATGCTCTCGTGACCGTCCCAAGTGTCCTCAAGATGCCCTCCGCCGGAGTATAGTTGAATGAACCGAACGCCGCGCTCAACCAGTCGGCGGGCGATCAGGCAGTTGCGGCCGTACTCGTCGGTGGGTTCTTTTCCGATACCGTAAAGCTCGCGGGTCGCCTCGGTTTCTTTCGACAAATCAACCGTTTCGGGAGCCTCGGACTGCATGCGATAGGCGAGTTCGTACGTCTCGATGCGTGCGGCGAGTTCCCGGCCGCCGGGGCGTTCATCGAGATGTTTTTGGTTGAGTTGCGCGAGCAAATCCAGTTGGCGGCGCTGTGCGATCGTGTCCAGATGGCTTGGGCCTTGCAGATCGAGGATGGGGTTGCCGCTTGGCCGAAACAGCGTGCCCTTGGTTGTTAAAAAAGGGGTATCTTTCCCTCGCGTTTGCGGTGGATGTTTCCG
>JACNJE010000122.1 GCA_014382705.1 Verrucomicrobiota bacterium
CTCTCCTCTCAACCCTTTCCAACCCTTCGGTGTCCTTTTTTATGAGTCAACACGGAATCGGCGCGGGAGAGTTGACGCCGCTTGACCCGGCCCGCTTGGCGGGCCTAGCATCCGTGCCGCCGATGAGAAGGATTGTGAGCCGATTCCTTGTTGCCTGTGCCACCGTGCTGTTCGTATGCGAGGCCGTGGGGCAAACCCCGCCCGCCCGCCGCAACAGTATCGTCGCTGAGGTCAACGACAAGATCATCACCCGCCAGATGGTGACCGAGGCCATGATGGAAGAGGCCGAACACCTCCGCCGCCAGTACGGGCGGCAGCCGATTGTCTACGGCCAGAAATACACCCAGTTGCAGGCGGACACACTCGAGGCGCTGATCCGCCGCGAACTGATGCTGCGCGAGTATCAGGAGAAGGGCTACAAGCTGCCCGAGGCCATCATCGAGCAGCGCATCCAGGAGGAAATCCGCGTCAAGGCCGGCAACCGTGCGACGCTAATCAAGTCCCTTCAGGTCAGCAACATGACCTACGAGGAATACGCCCGGTTTCAGCGGGAGAAGATCATTCAGATGGTCATGCGCAACCAGTTCATCTCGAAGGCGAACATCGTCATTTCCCCCCGGCAGATCGAGAAACATTACGTGGCCAACAAGGATGCGTTTCGTGCCGGCATCGAGATCCGGCTGCGGATACTTTTTCTCGATGCCAAAAAGCACGGCGGCACGGAAGCCACCCGCAAACTGGCCGACGAGATTCACACGATCCTCCTGGCGGGCGAACCCTTTGCCGGGATCGCGTCGGTTTACTCCGATCAAAACCGGGCATCGGGAGGGCTCAAGCCGGACTGGATCAAGCAGGGCGACCTGGCTCCGGAGCTGGACCAGGCGGCCTTCGCGCTTGGCCAAGGGCAGTTCAGCCCCGTTGTGGAGTTGCCGCACGGGTGTTACCTGTTGCGATGTGAGGAAGTGAGCCAGGCCAAGCTCCGGAGCCTGTCCGAGGTGCGCGGCCAGATCGAGCAGACCCTGCTGGAGGCCGAGCAACAGGCCCGCCAGGACAAATGGTTCGAGCAGCTCAAGCGCAAGTCCCACATCCGGCAGTTTTCTTTTTGATCAATTCCGCCTGGCCAAGCGTCAGGCTACCAGCGATGCAACAGATTCACCCCAACATACCGGCCGCCGGCCGGTGGCGTGCCGTCATTGTCGGCCTTCTGCTTGCGACGTTTGCCGCTGGCGCGCAGGCGCAGGTGAAAATGACGGTTGAGCTGGGGAAGAACCGGTTCCTGCCGCGCGAATCCCTGTTGGTTGAGCTCAAGATTGTCAATTTTTCCGGCCAGACACTGGTGTTTGGCGAGGACGACCATTGGCTGCAGTTCCGCATCCAGTCTGAAACCGGGGAGGAGATCACCCCCATCTCCGACCCGCCGCCGGTGAAGGGGCGTTTCACGGTCGAGTCCTCCATCCGCGCCACCAAGAAGATCGACATCGCCCCGTATTATGCGCTCGAGCAGGCCGGCCGCTACACCGTGACCGCCAAGGTTGTCATCCGCCAATGGGGCAAGCAATTTAGTACCAAGCCGGTCAAGTTCGACGTCACCAACGGCACGATTCTTTGGGAGCAGGCCTTCGGGCTGCCGCTCAAGAAGGGAGACCCCCCCGGCCAGCCGAGGCAGATCCGTCGCTACGTCCTCCAGCAGGCCAAGCGCCTCAAGGCGATGAGCCTCTACGCCCGCGTGGACGACGGCCCCGGCGGACGGGTGCACCGGGTGATGCCGGTCTGTGCCATGGTGTCGTTCAACCTGCCCAAGGCCCAGGTCGACCCGAGGGGCAACCTGCACGTGCTCTGCCAGACCGGCGGCAAGGAATACAACTACTCCGTGATCGACCCGGACGGACAACTCAAGGTCCGCCGCCACTATCTCATCGCTGCGACCCGTCCCCGGCTCGGTTTCAAGGACGGGGAGATCATCGTCGTCGGCGGCTTCAAGCTCACGCGGCCTAACGACCTGCCCCCAGTCAAAAAAAACGGCGGGAAGGCGGAACCGGTCGTGCCGGGCAACGCGCCCCGGCCCATCCCCGTCATCCAGCCGCCCGTGCCGGTCCCGGCCAAGCGCGACGGGGAATAACCCGCCGGCCCAGGGCACCATGAAACCGGACTCGATCCCCTCCATCGCCATCGCTGCGGCGATGGCGCTTGGCCAAGCGGGCTGCACCGGATTAACCAAGCGCTTGGCCAAGACCGATTCCACTGAACAAGAAATGACATTCTCCGAAGACGTCGCCTTCCTCAAAAGACATGTCGAGGTCATCACGCTTGGCCAAGGGGCGGGGCAACCTCAGGTTGCCGTTGTGCCGGCTTATCAGGGTCGCGTCATGACCAGCACCGTGGGCGGCGGCGAAGCACCCAGCCATGGCTGGATCAACTACGACCTCATCGCCTCCGGCAAAACCGGGCCGCACATCAACGCCTTCGGTGGTGAGGACCGTTTTTGGCTGGGACCGGAGGGAGGGCAGTTCTCCATCTTTTTCAAAAAAGGGGATTCGTTTGATCTGGAACATTGGCAGACGCCGGCACTCATCGACACCGTCCCGTACAAAGTCACCGCGAAAAGCGACAGCGAAGTGACCTTCCGCCACGAGGCGAAAATCAAAAACTACTCCGACACCGAATTTGGCATGCGGATCGATCGCACCGTGCGGTTGTTCGACCGATCAAAGGTCGGCGAGCTACTCGGAACCGAGTTGCCCGAGGGCGTTCGCGTCGTGTGCTACGAGACGGAAAACGTGCTGACTAACACTGGTGAGACCGCGTGGACCAAACAGGGCGGGTTGTTGTCGATCTGGATTCTCGGCATGTACAAGCACTCGGAGCGGACGACCGTGCTTGTGCCATACGTCGAAGGCGACGAAGCCAAGCTTGGCCCGATCGTCAACGCCGACTACTTCGGCACCGTGCCGCCGGATCGCCTGAAGGCTGCGGACGGGGTGATCCGGTTTTCCGGGGATGGACAGTACCGCAGCAAGATCGGCCTCACGCCTCAACGCGCCAAACCGATCCTTGGCAGCTACGATGCCACCCGTCAATTGCTCACCCTCGTGCAGTACACTAAACCGGAAGGCGCGACCGACTACGTCAACTCCATGTGGGAGTTGCAGGACGAACCGTTCAAGGGCGATGTGGTCAACAGCTACAACGACGGCCCGCCGAGTCCCGGAGCCAAGCCGCTTGGCCCGTTTTACGAGTTGGAATCCTCCTCACCCGCGCTCGCGCTCAAGCCGGGCGAATCGGCCACGCACATCCACCGCACCCTTCATCTGCAGGGCGACGAGGCGACCGTCCGCCAACTCGGCAAAACCGTCCTCGGCGCTATCGAATAGTTTTTGTGGTGGGTTGGCCGTGAAGGTGGTTGCCCTCTCTTGAGGCTTGGATGGCCTGCGTTGTGTCCACAGCGGCGCCGGGGTCGTTTTGAGCTTTCATCCAGCGGTCGAGTTCGGCGCGGAGCTTGGCCAAGCGATTGGCCCGGGATTTGTCCCCGATCAAATTGTTCATCTCGTAGGGGTCGTCGGTCACGCGGTAGAGTTGCTCGGCTGGCCGGTGCATGTAGCGTTTGACGAGGCGATAACTTCGCGGGGTGTTCCACGAGTCCCAAACCCACGTGGCCCAGTACGGGTTGTTGAGCGAGCCGTTGCCGCGCATGCCCATGAGGTGTTTTTCGATGTAAATTTCGTCCGGCAACAAGTTGCGAATGTAGTGGTACTCGCCGTCGCCGACGGAGCGGATGGGGTAGGGCGGGCCTTCGGGAATGTTGTTGTGCACGCCGTAGACGAACTGTCGGTGAGTCTGTTTTTTGCCGAGCAGGGCGTCGCGAAAACTGGCGCCGTCGTAGGGATGCGCGACTGGTTTTCCCCCGGCGAGATCGACGAGCGTGGGCAGGATGTCGGCGTATTGGACGAGCGCGTCGGTGCGTTTGCCGGCGGGGATGTGGCCGGGCCAACGCGCGACGAGCGCGGTCTGGATGCCAGTGTTCCAGTTGGTCCATTTGTTGCCGGGAAATTGCGAGCCCTGCTCAGAGGTAAACAGCACGACGGTGTTCGCCTCGCCGCCGGTGTCCTTTAGAGTGTCGACGACTTGGCCGACTTGCCCATCCATGTAGGTGATCTCGGCGAGGTAGTTGGCGAAGTCCTGCCGGGTGCGCGGGGTGTCGGCGATGTTCGGCGGAAGCTTGAGCTTGGCCGGCGGGTATTGGGATGCATCGCCCATGACCCACGGTACGTGCGGCTCGACGAGTGCCACGACGAGGCAGAACGGCTGCTTGGAGTCGCGCTCCATGAAGTTGCGGATGCCGTCGAGTTCGTGCTCACGCGTGGGGTTGCGCACGCAGTTGGGGTCGAAGCCGCTGACGTTCTCAAACGGAAACGCCGCCGCCGGTTTGACGTGCACCTTGCCGGCGATGCCCACCCGGTAGCCAAGTGCTCCGAGATGGTGCGGCATGCTTTTCACGTCGGGCTGACTGGCGGAGTGATTCCACGCACAACCGTTGTGCAACGGGTACTGTCCGGTCATCAACTCGGCGCGGCACGGTTGGCACATGGCCTCGGCGAGGTAGGCGCGGTTGAACGTGAGGCCCTGCTTGGCCAAGCGATCGATGTTCGGGGTTTTGGCGTTTGGGCCGCCGTACAACGGGAGGTCGTTGTAGGTGCAGTCGTCGGCCATGATGATCAGGACGTTGGGCCGCTTGGCCAAGGCGTCGGCCGCTTGGCCAAGCGCAATGAACAGGAGCAACAGGCAGATGCGTTTCATGGGCGGGGAGCTTCCTGCCGGCGGGCTGCGGGGTCAATTCATTCTCCTGCGTCGGCGTAATCCCGGCCCTTCGTTCGCTTGGTCTTGAAACGAGAACTGGTGGAGAAAAGCTTCACCTCGTACGGCTGCATTCGGGTGACGATGCGCCCGTTTTGAACGGTGGCACGTTCATCACCGTAAAGCCGGTGCAGCGTGCGCCCGTTCAGCGGTTTCAACCCGGTCACATCGACACCAAGGTGGCGGTGATCGTCCTCGTTGATCAGGATCAGCAAATGGTCGCCGCCGCTGCGTTTCAACAACCCGCGGATGCCCAGCCCGGGTTCATCGAAAAGATCATCAATCACGGCCACCTCGACGGGGTGATCGTCTCCCACCAGGAACGGTTCCAGTCGGCTCAGCTCAGCGGTGAGGGCATGGAGCGATTCGCGGAAGAGCGGGTCGTCGATGGTCTGCGTTCCCCAGTAAAGAATGCCGCGTGCGCCATGCACGATACCGTCGTAGGCCATGAACCGCGATTGATCGAACGACGGGTAGAGCCGCTCGCGGTCGGGGCGAATCTTGTGCCATGAGAATCCCTGCAGCACCATCCAGACCGGTCTGCCGTGGCCGATGGCGTCCCAGCGCTGCACCAGCCGTCCGATGCTTTGCAGGTCGGTGCCGGTCTTTCGCACGGCATAGTAGTCGCATCCGGTGATGTCGATCGAGTCGATGTAATCCCGGACGTACCTCACGTCGCTGTCCGCGGCTTCGTTGATCCAGAACGGAAGGTTGCGCCGATCCAGCTCGCGGACAAGCCGGATGCCCTCGTGCATGTTCGCGATCACCCGGCCGCCTTCCTTGCGGGCGTAGTTCACCGCCTTGGGAATCTGGTTGTTCCAGTCTTCACGGGTGAAGCCGGCTCGTTCCTTCAAAAAACTATACGCGGTAAATGTCCAAACGATCTCATCCGGTCCTTCCCAAACGGCGAGCGCGGGGTGGTTGCGCAGTTCCTCGACCTGTTTTCGCAACGCCGGGGTGGCTCCCTGCTGCACGGCGAGTGGCACCCAGCCCATCAGCCCCTGTTTGTGTGCCGCGTCCAGTGTGTCTCGGTTGTCGCAACGGACGAGGTTGAAGCCGCTCCGGGCCATGCTCCGGAGTCTCTCCCCGTCGCTGGGGAATTCGTACGAACCGATTGGGAAACGCAGTCTGCCGTTATGATCCGTGAGGATGCCGCGGTGGCGTGGTGCCTGCTCCACGGTGAGAATCTGCATCCCCCGCTTGGCGTCGACGGAGATTTCACCTCCTCCAGCCAAAGCCAACGTTACGTTGCCCGTCTCCGTCCCGAAATCGGTTCGCCGCGCCAACACCCGGTTGCCCAGGCGCAGCCCCGACACGACCGGGCCAGGCTCGGGGGGCACGCCGAACTGCACCGGCACACCGCGCCGGATGAAGCCGTTGTACTCGAGGCTTGTCCGGTAGACTTCATGGACGAGTTCAATTTCAATGGCCAGCTCCGGGCCGGTGCACCAGAGGAAAAATGTGTCGTGCCCGCGCAGCAGCATGTGCCACAGCACCTCCTGGTATTTCTCCCGGCTGAATTGCTCCACCGCCGGATCCGGGTTTTTCGGCGGCGCCGTGGTGTGCCAGTGGACAAAGGGAATGATCGGAGTCTGCTGTGAGGTATGTTGGCCCGCATTCGAGGCGACCCGCATCATGTTGTAAAACCAGCGATAATCCTTCGGTTCAAAGTCGTACCAACCGAATGTGGGGTACCACGTGTAGACCACCGGCATCGCGAAGGTGTACCCGCACGCATCAAACTCATGCGCCCACTCGCGGTACTGCGCGCGTTGATCCATCAAGACCGGGGCGCCGGGCGTCTCCCGCTCGAAATAGTCGTACCAGTAGCGGTGACCGTCGTGGGGATGGACGGCATAATTGCCGACGAGCGCCTCCGGAAAATAACGGGTGACGTTGTCGCCGAACGCCTCGCGCTGAAGCCGACTGCGAATCTCCCGCAGCGTGGTTTGGAACGACCGGAAGTCATCCATGTCCGGCACATGTTCGCGGCAACGGCGGCAGCGCTTGGAGCTTTCCCAGGCGTCGTTCCATTCGATAGGGCCATCAATCTCCCAATCGGCAAAGATGAAATCGACATTAACCCCAGCGGACTTGTATTGCTTCAGGAACGCCTCGACGCGTTGCCGGATGACCGGGATGCGATGCTCGAGCGTGAACGGGCAGCCCATCGTGCCGCCAAACGACGTCTCGGCAAACGGCCTGCCGTTGTTGTCGAGGTGCTGGGTCTTGGCCGTTCCGTCAAAGAAGGAGTAGAGGCAGCCGGTGGCATGCACCGAGACCCTCCCGCCTTTTTGTTGCTGCAGCTTGCCGATGCGAAGACCTTCCTTCAGTGACGGTTCAAAATTGTTGTGGCTCCAGTTGACCGAGTAGCCGATGCCCCGCTTGGCCAAGCGCTCGAGCACCTGTTCCGCCTGGCCAAGCGAAAGCGGGGAGAGCGCCCCGCTGATCGGCAGCACGAACATCGGCAGCCGCCCGTCCAGCGGGGCCGAAACCGGCTTGGTGTGCTCCAACACCACCCGAAGGCTGTTGGGCAGTTCCACTTGCGGCTGCGCGATCGTCACCTGGCCAAGCGCAACGCCCAGCAGCATCGGCAAATAACGGTTCATGGGCAGGGGAGTCTCCGGCTCCGCCAGCGCGGGGTCAATAGCGCATCAGTCCCGCCCGCCGCGTGACAAGCCAAATTGAAGGCCGGGGCGGGGGGAACAAGGATGATCAGGATGGGCAATCGCCGTGCCGCTTGGCCAAGCGCAACATCACAGCCTGACAAACTCACCGAAAACCGGATTCCCCTATTACTCATAATTAGGGTACAAAAGGGTCGTCGAGTTGAGGGGGCAAAAAAGTTTCATTTTTTGCGTGCAATCGGGCTGGGGGATGGTATGACGCCCCCGACCAATGAGCAACCCAATCGCCCGAATCAATGGTGGATTCCCCGTGCCGTGCCGCTTGGCCTTGTCGGCCGCGGCCGCGGTGGCTGTGACGGCCACAGCTGTGGAGTTCGAGAACGACGTGGTCGAGGGCAGCCTCGACACGACCCTGAGCTACGGCGCCTCGGTTCGCACCTCGGACCCGGAGGCCGACACCATCGGCATTGCCAATGGCGGCACGCGCTATTCCGTGAACGGCGACGACGCCAACCTGAACTACGGCTCGGGCCTGTTCTCGAGTGTGGCCAAGGGCACACACGACCTGGAGCTGGGGTTCAAGAAGCTGGAGGATGTGAGCCTGTTTTTGCGCGGCACGTACTTTGTCGACTTTGAAAACATCCGTGGCGACAGCCCGCTGAGTGATGCGGCCAAGCGGGAGGTGGGCCGGGACATGGAGTTGCTGGATGCGTTTATCTCGTACGACCTGCCGACGGCCATGCCGGTGAACATCCGCCTGGGCAACCAGGTGTTGAGCTGGGGCGAGAGCACGTTCATCCAGAACGGCATCAACGTCATCAACCCGATCGACGTGACGAAGTTCCGCATCCCGGGCTCGGAGCTGCGCGAGGCGATGCGCCCGGTGCCGCTGGTGTCGGTGTCGCTGCAGGCGACGGACAACCTGACGCTGGAGGGGTTTTACCAGTTCAAACAGGAGGAGATGGAGATTGACCCGGCGGGGAGTTACTTCAGCACGAAAGATTTTGTCGGGCCGGGCGGGCAGTTTGCGATGCTGGGCTTCGGCAGTTTCGGCCAGCCGAACATGGAGAGTTACATGGACAATCCGCTCTACGGCCTGCTCGAGGGTGAGCCGGCGCGGGTGCCGACGATCTCCAACCCGGGATTCAATCCGGCGCTGCCGCCAAGCGCGGCCAACGCGCCGTTCCTGCCGGCGGGCGCGGCGGCGATCCCGCGCGGCACGACCAACCGTGCAAGCGACAGCGGGCAGTTCGGCTTGGCAGCGCGCTACTTTGCCGAGGGGCTGAACGACACGGAGTTTGGTTTTTACTTTATCAACTACCACAGCCGTCTGCCGTTGGTCAGCGCGATCACGGGGCGCGACATTCTCGGCGAGTTGCAGCCAGCGATCAATCTGGTAAAGGGCGGCTTGGCTCAGGTGAGCGGCGGCTTGGCTCAGGCCGAGGCCGGGTTGGCGGAGGTCAACGGTGCCATCGCTCAACTTAAAGCGGCCGATCCGAGCAGCGACCAGTTGCCCGGCCTCCGGGCGCAGCAGGCGGGCATCCTTGGCCAACAGCAGGGGCTCTTGGCCAAGCAGGCAGAGCTGAACGGTCAATTGGCCGGTATGCAAACCAGCCTCCCGCGGCTTTATGCCGGAACGGCGCGGTACATATTCGAATATCCGGAAGACATCCAGTTGTACGGCGTCAGCTTCAACACCGAGATCGGCGCCACCGGCATCTCGCTGCAGGGCGAGGTGTCGTACCGGCGCGATGTGCCGCTGCAGGTGGACGATGTAGAGTTATTGCTCGCCGGCCTCACGCCGTCCAATCCAGCGCTCGGCAACATCGGCCTGATCCCAGTGGTGGACACCAACGGCGATGGCGTGCCGGACATGGGCAACCCGGCCTGGCAGGGTCGCAGCATGACGCAGCTTGGCCAGCAAGGCTTCAACAGCTACGTCCGTGGGTACCGTGATTTTGAGGTGTGGCAGCCGCAGTTCACCGTGACCAAGCTGTTTGGCCCGACGCTTGGCGCCTCGCAGTGGGTGCTTGTGGGCGAGGCAGCCGCGACGGTGGTTCCGGATCTGCCGAGCAAGGATGTGCTTCGCTTCGACGGCCCCGGCACCGCACTTAGTGGAGATCCGCTGGCCCCGGCGATCCTCGCCACCAGTGGCCATGCGCCGGACCGCTTCGAGCCGGCCAGCGCCTTTGCGGATGACTTTTCGTGGGGTTACCGGCTGGCGGCGCGCATCGACTACACGGACGTGTTCGGCGGAGTGAACCTCTCCCCGGCCATCGCCTTCGCGCACGACGTCGAGGGCAACACGCCGCTGCCATTGGGCAATTTCCTGCACGACCGCAAGAGCGTGACGGTGGGTGTGACCGCCACGTACCAAAACTCATGGCAGGGCGCGATCAAGTACACCGAGTTCTTCGGGAACGAGGAGTACAACCTCCTGCACGACCGCGATTTCCTTCAGGCGATGATTCAATACTCCTTCTAACCCAAACCTGATTTAACAATGAAACGCAACACTGGTTTTTATCTGGTCACCGCCGCCGCACTGGCTGCGGCCCTGAGCACGGCTGTGGCCCAAGGCGCCTCGGACTTGGGCGGCAAACTGACTCCGCTCGGTGCCGAGAAGGCCGGCAATGCCGCCGGCACGATCCCTGCCTGGGAGGGGGGCATCACGGAGCCGCCTGCGGGATACAAGTCAGGCGATCATCACCCGGATCCATTTGCCGCCGACAAGCCAAGTGCAACCATCAGCGCGGCCAATGCCGAGCAATACGCCGACAAGCTGACTGAGGGTCACAAGGCGCTTCTTGCCGGGTACGCCTCCACCTACAAGATGCCGGTTTACCCCACACGCCGCAGCGCCTCCGCGCCGCAGGATATTTATGATGCCACCAAGGCCAACGTCGGGTCTGCCGAGTTGGCGGACGGCGGCAACGGTGTGTCGGGGGCTTCCCGGGGTATCCCGTTTCCGCTCCCGAATAACGGACAGGAAGTGATCTGGAATCATCTGCTTCGCTACCGCGGTCTTGGCGGGTTGCGCAAGGTCGCGCAGGTCGCCCCAACCCGCACCGGCGACTACACGCTGGTGCAGCTGCAGGAAAAATTCATGTGGAACTACCACCAGCCCGGTGCCGCCACGGACAGCGTCGGCAATGTGCTGGCGTACTTTGAGCAAAAAGTCACCGCGCCCGCCCGGTTGGCCGGGACGATCCTGATGGTGCACGAGACGCTTGACCAGGTGAAGGAGTCACGTCGCGCCTGGGTTTACAACACCGGCCAACGCCGCGTGCGCCGCGCGCCGCAGGTCGCTTACGATAATCCCGGCACGGCGTCGGACGGTATGCGCACCAGCGACCAGCTCGATATGTTCAACGGTGGGATCGACCGCTACGACTGGAGTCTCGTCGGCAAACGGGAGGTCTATGTGCCGTACAATTCCTACAAGCTGCACAGCGACAGTTTGAAAGTGGCCGACATCGTCACGCCGATGCACATCAATCAGGAGCACACCCGCTACGAGCTGCACCGCGTGTGGGTCGTCGAGGCCACGCTTAAGGAAGGCAAGCGCCACATTTATGCCAAACGCCGCTTTTATGTGGATGAGGACAGTTGGGCGGTACTGGTGGTGGACCAGTACGACAATCGGGGTCGCCTGTGGCGCGTCTCCGAGGGGCACAGCATCAACTACTACGACATCCAGAGTTTCTGGAGCACGCTCGAGGTGCACATGGACCTCCTATCCGGGCGCTACCTTGCGCACGGTCTGGACAACGAAAACGAGATGTACGATTTCTCGTACCGGTCCAAGCCGGGTGACTACACGCCGGCGGCATTGCGGCGGCGGGGTCGCCGTTGAGCAGACCATCGTTTGGTGAGTTCACTCCCCAACCAACCCAACCAACCCGATGACGGGCCGGGGTTCGCCCCGGCCCGTTTTTCGTTGAAGCATCGTGACCACCGGTTCCCGGCTTGGCCAAGCGGCTGGGTTGCGCTGCTGCTCCTGTGCATCGGCTTGGCCGGGCCGGGCGGGCAGCCGGTCGATGGCGACGCCGTCATCGCGCCCTTGGCCAAGCGCTCGCTGCTGCTCGACGTCCATGGGCGGGGCGAACGCGCCTTGGCTGTCGGTGAGCACGGCCACATCCTGCTCTCGACCGACAGCGGCCGCAGTTGGCGGCAGGTTCCCGCGCCGACGCGGCGCATGCTCATGGGCGTTTACCTTGTTGACGACCGGGTTGCTTGGGCGGTTGGCCATCAGTCGGTGATTTTGAAATCCGGCGACGGTGGCGAGACGTGGGCCAAGGCCAACGCGGAACCTTCGGCCAAGGCCGATGCGGACGAGGCCGCCTATTTCGACATTCTGTTTTTGGATGGCCAAGCCGGTTTCATCGTCGGCTCGTACGGCAAAATACTGGCCACGGTGGACGGTGGCGAAAACTGGACCGAGGCCAAGCAGGAGGACGACCCGCACTTCAGCCACATCACGCCTGCGCCGGACGGTGGCCTGTGGCTGTGCGGCGAATACGGCACGGTGTGGCGCAGCACCGGCCGCGCCGGAAATTGGCAGCCCCGCATGACGCCGTATGAAGGCACCTTCTTCGGGTTGATCCCCTTGGCCAAGGGCGGGGCGGTGGTGTTCGGTCTGCGCGGCAATATCTTCCGCAGCGACGACGGGACGGAGTGGGAACAGGTCGAGTCGCCGACAAAGTCGCTGCTGCACGGCGGCTTGGCCTTGGCCGATGACCGGCTCCTGCTTGCCGCCGGTGCCGGCCAGTTGCTCGTCAGCGCCGACGGAGGGCGCACGTTCCGCTTGGCCTCCATCGCGGCGGATAAGACCGCCACGGTTACTGGCCTTTGGCAGGCCGCTGATGGAGGCGTGCTGTTGACCAGCGACAAGGGCGTGCTCCGGCTTGAGTTGGCCGATCTCAAAATGGAGGTGGTGAAATGAGCGGCACCGGATTCACGGCACGGGTGGAGGAGTGGGTGTTCGGCCGTCGTAACTTGATGCTGGCCGTTTTTCTGATGGCCACGGTGGTGTTGTTTGGGCTTGCCACGCAGACGCGGATCGACGCCGGCTTCGAGAAGCAACTCCCGGACGGGCATCCGTACATCAAGACGTTTACAAAATATCAGGCGGAGTTCGGCGGAGCCAATCGCGTGATGGTGGCGCTGATGGCGAGGGAGGGGGACATCTTCACGCCGGAATATTTCAAGACACTCGAGGCGGTGACCGACGCGGTGTCCGGCATGCCGGGTGTGGACCCGTCGAGTGTCATGTCGTTGTTCACGCCGAACGTCCGGTTCACCGAGGTCGTCGAGGACGGTTTCACCGGCGGGAATGTCATCCCGGATGATTTTCCGGCGGGTGAGGCGAATCCAACTCAGGAGGATTTGGCCTGGGTGCGGGAGAACGTACTCAAGTCGAACTACATGGGCCGGCTCGTGACCGACTCGTTCAACGGTGCGATGGTGATGGCGAACCTGCTCGACATCGACCCCGACACCGGCAACCGGCTCGATACATTCGCCTTGGCCAAGCGGCTTGAGGCGTTGCGCGTGGAGTACGAGTCGGACGCAGTCAGCGTGCATATCATTGGCTTTGCCAAGGTGATGGGAGACGTCTCGGACGGGGCGCTCAACGTGGTGACCTTTTTTGGCATCACCGTGGTGCTGACTTCACTGCTGGTCTGGTTTTACGCGCAGTCGTTCTGGTTTGCGGCCCTGCCGCTTGGCTGCTCGATCGCGGCGGTGGCGTGGCAGCTTGGCCTGCTGAACCTCCTCGGCTACGGCATCGACCCGATGTCGATCCTCGTGCCGTTCCTCGTCTTTGCGATCGGCGTGAGCCACGGCGTTCAGATGGTGCGGGCGTTTCGCGCCGAGCTGTTTGCCGGCGGCGACCCGCTCCAGTCGGCGCGCGCCGCATTCCGGCAGTTGCTCGTGCCGGGAGGCGTGGCACTGATCACCGACACGATCGGGTTCGTCACCATCCTGCTCATCCCGGTGCCGACGATCCGGGAGTTGGCCATCGCGGCCAGCATCGGCGTGGCGGTGATCATCCTGACGAACCTGCTGCTGCTGCCGCTGCTGATGTCGTACCAGTCACCGCGTGCCGGTTACCGCGATCGCGTGGCCCGGCGCAAAGTGTGGACGGCGAAGATCTGGCACGCGGTTGCGCAATGGTCGGGTCCCAAGGTCGCGGTTCCGCTGGTTGCTGTCTGCGCGGTGATGTTTGGGCTTGGGTTCTCGAAGGCCATGCGCGTGGAGGTTGGCGACCTGCATCACGGTGTGCCGGAGTTGCGGCCCGATTCGCGTTACAACCGCGACAGCGCCACGATCACCGGCAATTTCAACCTGGGCGTGGACATCCTCATCGTGTTCACCGAGACGGTGAAGGGCGGCTCGGTGGATTACGGGGTGATGGAACGGCTTGATCGGTTCGAGTGGCATCTGGCCAATGTCGAGGGGGTGAAAAATGTCATGGGTCTCGCCGGCATCGCGCGCACGATCAACTCCGGATACAACGAGGGCAGCCTGAAATGGCGCGTGCTGCCGTACAACCGCGCCATGCGGGCGCAGGCTGTCGGGCCTGTGAAGACGGCGACCGGGTTGACCGACCCAGAAGGCAGCGTGCTGCCGGTGATGGTGTTTCTCGAGGATCACAAGGCGGAAACGTTGCGCCGCGTCGTCGCCGCCGTGAAGGCGTTTGACGAAAAACACGGCACCGAAAAAGCACGCTTCCGCCTGGCCGGCGGCAACGCCGGCGTGATGGCGGCGACCAATGAGGTGGTCGATGCGGCGCAGTTCCCGATTTTGATTTACGTGTACGCCGCCGTGGTCCTGCTGTGCCTGGCCAGCTACCGCTCTTTCCGGGCGGTGTTGTGCATCGTGCTGCCGCTGGCGTTGGTCTCCGTGTTGGCGCACAGCCTGATGCATGCGATGGAGATCGGGCTGAAAACCTCAACGCTGCCGGTCGTGGCGCTGGGGGTCGGCGAGGGGGTGGATTACGGGATTTACCTGTTCAGTTGTTTCATCGCGCAGCGGCGCAAGGGGCTCTCGTTTTCCGAGTCGATGGACGCCACGATGACGCAGGTCGGCAGCGCAGTGGTGTTTACTGGCCTGACACTTTCGGTCGGCGTGGGCACGTGGGCGTTCTCGGCGCTCCAGTTTCAGGCCGACATGGGCATCCTGCTGATGTTCATGTTCCTGATGAACATGGTGTTCGCCATCCTGCTGCTCCCGGCGATTGCCCGGCTGCTGTACCGCTCATGACCGGTTCATCCGTCCCTCGACAAACTTCCGGATCACCGTCACTTCGGCTTCGCCCTGAATCGTGTGCGCCTTCTCGAACACCTCCCACTGCATCCGGATGCCGCCGGCCTGCAGCTGCTCCATCTGCGCCCGGGTCCGGGCCAGCGGCAGCAGCGGGTCGGCCGTCCCGTGTGTGATGAGGAACGACTGCTCCGCCGCGACCGGCGACTGCTCGTCGACGAGGCTGCCCGGCTCGTGCGCGTAGCCGCTGATGCCGATCAACCCGGCCAGGCGGTGCGGATAGCGCAGGCCGATTTCAACCGTCATCAGGCAGCCCTGCGAAAAACCGAACAGGAACGTCTGCTCCGGGGCAAAGCCGTCGGCGCGCTGCCGGTCGAGCAGGTCGAACAACAATCTGCGGCTGCGCTCCACCCCGGCGGCCGGTGCGGCGATGTCGTACCACGAGAAGCCGCCGAGATAACCGTCCGGCGCGTTGACGAGCAGCGTGTTGAGCCTTGGGTTGTCCAGCGCGCTCGGCAGCCAGCGAAAGCCCTCCATGCTGTCGCCCAGCCCGTGCAGCACCACCATCAGCCATTTGGAGTCCGCCTCGGTGGCGGGAATCAATTCCGTGTCCAGCACGGCGGCAGTGTAGCGGTCGGCCGCCGCGAACCAAGCCGCGAAAGCGACTCAAGTTTTTCCTGCTCGCGTCGATAATGACAGTGATGATGCAGGTAGCTGCTGTCCAATATTCCGCGCAGAAGTTGTTCCAGTCCGCCTGGAGCGACCTGAGGCAGTCGTTGACGGCTGACCCGGCGGAGGCGGCGAAGTTGCGCCTCAGCTCCCGGGAGCAGTCGGCCGTTGCGGCCAAGCTCCTCCAGGTGGCTGACGAGAACGACCAGCACGTTCTCGACCTGGTGGCTTGAGGGGGGGTTGCCCCTAACCGAGACCGTCTTCGTAGTCTGCGTTTGCCAAGGCCGCTTGGCCAAGCGCTTGGCCAAGTGGGTCGATTTCCTTGGCGCTGAAGCCAAGGTGCGAGTGCCGGCGCCACCCCTCGGCATGCTGAAACTTCCCCGACGCCTGGCCAAGCGCCAGCGACATCGCCTCCATCGTCTGCAGGTATGAGTCCAGCCCCTGGCTCACGTCGAGCCATTCTTTCTGGCTGCGGTGCGCCGCAAGCGCCCTCCGCTTGGTTTCGAGCACGCTCGTCGTGTCAACAAACAGCCCGGGCACGACTCGCCGCCGCAGGCCGTCCCGCAGGCCGTGAGGCATCCCGTGGTACACCGCCACGTCGCTCTCCACTGGCGCTCTCTCCGGCGCCACCCCGAAGTTCGGCATGCCGCGCGCAAAGGCGGCTGTCACGGCCAGACGCGAGGTGTTCATGTGGTCCTCCATGTAATCCTCCGGCGAGTGCGTCAGCACGATCGACGGGTCGACCTCGCGAACGATCGAGGCCAAGCGGCGAAGGTGAACTTCATCGTAAAAAACCTCGAGGTCACGCGAGAACGGCGGATGGAAGGTTGCCCCGAGGATCGTGGCCGCTTCCCCCGCCTCGGCCAGGCGCTTGGCCTCCGTCTCTTCCGCGCCCAGGCGGACGCTGCCGCAGTTGCCGCTGGAGAGGTTGAGGGAGTGTATTTCCCAGCCGGCCTCGCGCAGCAGCAGCAGCGTGCCGGCCATCATGAACTCGATGTCGTCCGGGTGCGCGGCGATGGCGATGGCGACTCGCCGGGATTGGTCGGTCGGGTCAGGCACGCAGCTCGGAAAGTTTTACCGGCCGGTTTTTCTTCGCGGACAGGTCGGCGGCGAAGATGACCTCATGCGTCCTGGCCGCCGTGGCGAGGTCGGTCAGCGGCATCGTTTTGCCCCTGGCCAGGGCGGTGAAAAACGCCTCGAATTGCGTCTGGAACGGGTGGTCGCTCACGTCGCCCGAGTCGACCAGCTTCATCGACAGTTCGCTCCACTTGTCCTTGTTGAGTCCGCCGATCTTGTTCGAGTGAAACTGGTTGTCCCTCAGGCTGCCCTCGCTGCCGACGAGGTGCGTGTGAAAATAATACGGCTGGATGCAGTCGATCACCGACGTGGTCTTGCCGATGCGGCCGTCCTTGAACTTGAGGATCGTCACGCTGCTCGTGTCGTACTCGTATTTCTTGAAATCCCGGTTGGCCGAGCCGGTGGAGTAGCTGCTGACACTCTCCACGTCGGTGCCCATGCAGAGCAGCAGCGCGTCCAGCGCGTGGCAGCCGGCCGAGAGCAGGCTGCTGCCGCCGGCGTTGCGCTTGGTGTTCCAGCGGAACTGCCCGTACCACGGCCCGATGCCGTGGTAGTAATCCACCTCGCCGTAATGGATGGTGCCCAGCAGCCCGCGGTCGATTACCGCCTTGGTGGCGAGGAACTGGCTGGAGTGGCGGCACTCAAAACAGACGCATGTCTTCACGCCGGCCTTGGCCACGGCCTTTTGCATCGCCCGCAGTTCCTTCAGGTTCAGCGCGAGCGGCTTTTCGATGATGAGGTGCTTGCCCGCCTCGGCGGCGGCGATGACCTGCCGTGCGTGCTGGTACGGATAACTGCACACCGAGATCACGTCGATCGCCGGGTCGGCGAGCATTTTTTTGAGGCTGCCGTGGCATTGTATCTCGCTGCCATGTTTGGCGCTGAGTTCCGCCGCGTCCAGTTTGCGCGACGAGCAGACTGCCGTGACTTGGCCCTGGCCGGTGGCGTTGATGGCGTCGATGTGCGCGCCGGCCACCCACCCGTAGCCAATCACGCCGACGTTGAATTTTTTCATGAGTCCCGCATTCTCCGGAACCCCGATGCCACAACGAACCCGGCCCGTTGTCAACCTAAGCGTGAGCGCGATCGCAGGATGGGGCAGCGAGTGTTGGTGTCGTTCGATTACAACTCATCCAGTTCATCCCGATGACTGTGCCAAAAACGCAACACGTTCACCGCGTTGTCGGATTCATGAACCAGATAAAGTATGCGATACACTCGCTTGAAGACCGGCAACTCTTGTACTTCGGGATAGGCCGTTTGGGTCAAATGACGGCCAGCGTTGGCAATTTCTGGCTGAGACTATTGGCGGATAGCCTCGGCTGACAAGGCGTGTGCGTATTTCACGCCTTGCTCAGGCTCACTTTCGTGTGCCCAGTACTCAACGATTTCCTCGAGATCGGTCCACGCACTTTCCGCGAAAATCACGCGGTAGTTTTGCGCGGCCATCGATCCTCTATCCGTTTGGTGAACTCTCCCGCCTCGAACGTCCTGCCCTCTCGGACGTCATCGAGTGCCTCGCCGATGCCTTGGTTCAGTCGCAGCGTTTCCGCCACTTCCGCCAACAGCGGCGAATCCTCCGGCAACTCATCGACAAGCTGATAGACTCGTTGCTTCAACGTCATACCGGAGGAGCCTGCTCCAATCTGGGCGGTATCTCAACCACGAATCTTGCCTGTATTCGGGAAAGGGTTCCGCCCTGCTTTGGGTTCAGACGATTGCGTGGCAGGGCAAATCGTGGGATGTTTTCCGCTCGTCAGGCTGTGTGGTGTAACCGATTGGCGGTTTGCGCCGTCTTGGCCTGCGAACACGGAAAGGACGAATCAGGCTTATGTCAAACTCCAAAACAAACTCCCCCGACTGCGGTTGCCAGTCCGGCGACTGCCAGCCCTCCCGCCGCCAGTTTTTTAGCCGGGGCGCACAGTCCATCGCCGCCATCGGCGTGGCGGTGCAATCCGGCGCGACTGCCCGGGCGGCCCGCCCCAAGCCAGACGGCTGGCTGCCGACCGGCCTTGGGCAGACGCGCGACATGGCCGTGGCCGACGGCGTGGTTTACGTCGCCGGCGACTCGGCGGTGGCCGTGCTCAAGCCAAGCGGCGAGCCGGTCCGGCGGATTCCGTTTGCGGAAGCGCCGCGCTGCATCGCGGTGGCCAAGCGGCGGCTGATCGTCGGCCTGCGCGACCGGGTGTTGCGCTGCGATCTCGACGGCAAAACGGTTTCCGAGACCAAGCGCTTGGCCAAGGGTGCCGCGTTGACCAGTTTGGCCGTGGCGGCGGACGGGACGATCTTCGCGGCCGATGGCGGCAGCAGCTCCATTTGGCGCATCAGCCCCGACGGCGGTGTGCTCGACCGCCTCGCCGGCGGGAAGGGCGGGCGGTTCGCCGTGCCCAAGTCGTTCTTCCCGATCACATGGGCCGGCGGCGGTTTGGTGGTCGCGCACCCGGGCCGGCACCGCGTCGAGCGTTACGATGCCGACGGTGAGTTGCTGGCGCGCTGGGGCAAACGCTCCCGCGGGCTCGACGGTTTCTCCGGTTGCTGCAACCCGGTGAGCGTGGCGGTGACCGGCAGCGGCGAGTTCGTGACTGCCGAGCGCGGCCAACCCCGCATCAAGCTGTTTGACAAGGCCGGGAATTTCCGCGCCGAGATCGCCGGGCCGGAGGCGTTCGACGCCACCGAGCACGAGCAGGTCGATACCGACGCCGAGTTGGCCACCTGCCAAAACGGCGGCATCGAGGTGGCACTGCTCGGCGAACAAGTCGTGGCGCTCGACCACACCACCGCCTCCTTCCGGCTGTTCGACTTGGCGTGAACTTTCGCACGAAATTTTCCGTGTGCCTCGCCGCACTTGGCCTCGGCATCACGCTTGGCCAAGCGGCGGAGGACGCCAGGCTGGAAGGCACGCACGCCGAGATCGAGCCGATCCAGTTTGGCGCTCATTCCAGTGGCGAGGCGATCACCCTCAAGACGATCGCGATGAGCCGCGACGGCGATTTGCTCGTCGGCATCTCATGGGGCGAAGGCAAAATGGAGTTTGCCGCGCCACGCAGTGCGGACGATCCCGGCCCCCGCGATCGGCGCTCGCGGGGCTCCGGCGGTGAACGCCGTCCCGGCGGAATGATGCGGGCGTTGCCGGTTTTGGTGGCGCTCGACGCGGACGGCGACGGCGAGCTTTCGACCGATGAAATCGAGAGAGCCGAGGCGGCCTTGGCCAAGCTCGACAAAAACGGCGACGGCAAATTGAGTGGCGACGAGGTGCGGCCCTCCCGTGGCGGCAGCCAGCGCGAACCCCGCCCCGGCGGCCAAGCGCAGGGCAGCGAAAAGTCGGGCGAAGAGATCACGCGCATTTTGGAGTTTGGCACCGAGGACGACATCGTCGGCTTGGCCCGTGAGGCGAGTCCGCGACAGTTCATGGAGGCGTTGCGCGAGATGGGTTCCGACGACCGGCGCAAGATTATGAGTGCGTTGCCGCGTGAGTTGCGAAGCCAGTTGGGGCGGTCGCGCGGCCAGTCCGGCGGTCGGCGTCCCGGCGGTCGGGACCGTGGCGAAAGCGGTCGCGGCGGCGGCGGCGAGCGGCGGGGCAATCGTGGGCCGCTCGCGGTGGACGATCTGTTCGACCACACTTACGGCATTCGCGTCATCGGCCCGGACGGCAGCGTCAAGGCCGAGTGGCCGATGCCGGATGACGGGCCGCACCCGAAAATGATCCACGCCTGCGGCGACGGCACGGTGTACGTCGCCGGCCACGGCAAAATCGCCTCGTACGACAAGAGCGGCAAACGCCTCGCGATGGCCGACATTGACACGCTCAGCGGCGAAAAGTCACTCGCGGCCGGGATGTTCGTCAGCGACAAGCACGTGTTCCTTGCCGTCGGCATGGGCAACAGCATGCGGGCGACGGAGGACATCTACCGGTTCAACCGCGACCTGACCGGGGCGAAAAAAATCATCGAGCAACAGTACGGCTGCTGCAGCCATATCGACCTGCAGGTGATGAACGGCGAGCTGCTCATCGCCGAGAACTCACGGCACCGCGTCAACCGTTTCGACCTCGACGGCAAGCCGCTCGGCAAGTGGGGCAAGCGCGACCGCACCGGCATCGAGGGCTTCGCCGCCTGCTGCAATCCGGTCAACATCGACATCGGCCCCGGCAACATCGTTTACACCGCCGAGTCCGGCATCGGCCGCATCAAGACTTACACGCCCGGCGGCAAGTTCCTCGGCGTCGTCGGCTATGTGGACACGACCGAGTTCGACCGCGGCAGCCGTCTCGCCGCGCAAACCTGCTACATTCCGATCGAGGTCAGCCCGGACGCCAGCCGCGTTTACGTGATGGACGTCCGCGCCAACCTCATCCGCGTGCTCGCCCCAAAAGAGAAGTGATACGGCACGCCGGTTTTTTTCTCGCACTTGCGCTTGGCCAGGCGGCTGGCGAGCCGGTGCAGGTGGTCGTGATGGATCCACTCGCGCTGCCGCTTTCCTGCTCCTGCGTCGACGGCGTTGGCCAACGCCGCTACGACCCACTCGCCGCCCATCTCGAGCAAGCGACCGGCCGCCGCTTCAAGCTGACGTTTGAGGAAAGCCTCGACCTCGCGCTGCGCCGCCTCCGCTCCAAGCCGGACTTCATCATCGGCAAGGACGCGATGGTGCGCTTCGACGCCAAGCGACTTGAACTGACGGTCACGCCGCTCGCCGATCTCACCGATCGCGCCGGCCGCACGACCCAGCGCGGCGTGTTCCTCGTCCGCACCGGCGATCCCGCCAAGCGGCTCGCCGATCTCTCCGGCCGCGCCGTCATGCTTGGCCCGGCGGAGGAGGCCGAGACACATCAGGCCGCCAAGGCCGCGCTGCAACAGGCACGCTTGGCCAAGCCGGCCAAACTCGACTCGGCCGGGGCGATCGACTCCGGCGTGCTGGCGTTGGGCGACGGCGAGGTGGCTGCCGCCGTGGTGCCGGATTATTTGCCGCCGCTGCTCGTCGGCTGCGGCAAGGTGGAACCGGGCGCGGTGCGCGTACTGGCCAAGACGCCGCCCGTGCCCGGCGTGCGGCTGTTCCGCACCGGCGCGACCGACGACACGTTGGCCAAGCGCGTGGCGGCGGAGGTCACCGCGTTGGCCAAGCGGAACGAGTTGCTCGCCGCACTCGAGTCGGCCAACGGCTTCATAAAGCCGCTTGGCCAAGCGGCGGCGTGGGCGGATTGGCGCGGCCCGGGCCGCCTCGGCCAGGCGTCCAGTTTGCCGAAAAAACTACCCGATGCGCTGCGCAAGATTTGGTCGGCCAAGCTCACCGGCCCGGCCGTTGCCGGCCCGGCGGCCACGGCGACGCGCGTTATCATCCCCGACAAAAACAGCGACGCCACCCGCGACATTTTCCGCTGTCTCGACGCCGCCGACGGCAGCGAAGTTTGGCACCTGGACTACGCCGCCGCCGGCGACATGGATTACAGCAACTCGCCCCGCGCAACGCCGGTCATTCACGACGGCCTGGTTTATCTGCACGGCGCGCTGGGCGATTTGCACTGTGTCCGGCTCGACACTGGCGCGGTCGTTTGGCGGACGAATTATTACCGCGACTACGGGGCCAAACTGCTGACGTGGGGCTCGAGTTCGCCGCCGCTGATCGTCGATGACAAACTCATCATCAACCCCGGCGCTCCCGCCGCCTCCGTGGTCGCGCTCGACCGAAAAACCGGCAGGCTAATTTGGAAAACACCCGGTCACGCCGCCGCCTACTCGGCGTTTGTCGTGGGGGAACTGGGCGGTCGGCGGCAGATTCTTGGCTACGACTCGGCGAGCCTCGGCGGCTGGGATCCGGCCACCGGCCAGCGGCTGTGGGAATTCGTGCCGCGCGAGGGGGCGGACTTCAACGTCACCACCCCGCTCATCCACGTCGGCCAACTGCTGCTCGCCACCGAGAACAACGCGACGCGGCTGCACGGTTTTTTGCCCGATGGAAAAATCAATCCCAAGCCGGCCTTGGCCAACGCCAGCCTCGCGCCGGACTCCTGCTCGCCGGTCATTGTTGGTGGCCGCCTGTTCGCCACCGCCTACGGCGAGATGTACTGCCTCGACTTGAAGGATGGATTGAAAACGGTGTGGGTGGCGGAGGACGACATGTTTTTCGACCACTCAAACGTGATTGGCGGCAACAGTCGCGTGCTGGCCTGGACAAACAGCGGCGACCTGCTCCTGCTTGACGCCGCTGCCGATGCATTCGAGCCACTCAGCCGGTTGCGCCCCTTCGGCGAAGCCAGCGCCGACTCGATGTCCCACCCCGCCATCGTCGGCAATCGCCTCTACCTCCGAGGCCCCAACGAATTCGCCTGCTTTGCGTTGGAGGAAAAATGATACGCTGTCGCGACCGAAGCGACTCCCTCTCCCAGCGGGAGAGGGGTGGGGAGAGGGAGAACGCACTGCCTTTGAAAAAAAACTCGGGAGGTTTCACCCTCATCCGGCCTGCGGCCACCTTCTCCCTGAGGGAGAAGGAATCAGGCGGGATGCGCTTGGGCAAGCGCAAGATGGGGAAGGGGAATATCCAATGTCGAACAAGGAATGTACAAATTCCAAGTGTGCCATTCGGAGACGCACCAGCGTCTTGGCGAGTTGTCCGACCAAAACCGAGTCCATCAATCGTTGTCCTCCTTTATTCATGTTTTTTTCAGTTTTTCTGTTTGACACCCCCGCAAACCAGCATTAGCTTGCTCTTGGAATGCCTGCTGGCGAGCATCACGGTGCGCCTGAGCCAGTGGGAGTCGGTGCGGGGTTCCCGTGAGATCGCTCGACACCGTTCTTCTCTCTCACCCAATCGATCACCATCTCAAATTGCTTTCGGCTGCCACCGGGGAATTGCGCGATCAAGCTGCCGGTGGAGTGCATGCGCTGCGCGCCGCTCTAAAACAAACCTGAAAAGCCCAGCACCGCCCTCGCGCTGCTCCCCACCTCACACTTGGACATTCCTTGTTCGGTGTTCGACATTCACCCCCCCCCAATATCGAATAGAATACGGGCGGTTTTTTAGACTGTTCCGAAGATGGTTTTGCCGGTGCTGTTGATACCGATCACCCTCATCCGGCCTGCGGCCACCTTCTCCCTGAGGGAGAAGGAATGCTCACACCCCATTCGCGTTGCTTCGCGTCCATTTGCGGTTGAAAAACACCGGGCCTTCAGCCCAGGGACTTGAGGACTTCGGGGTCGCGGACGTCGATCCAGCGACCTTCGATTTTTGCGCCGGCGATCGGTTCGCCCGCGTCGATCATCGTCTCAATGGCGTCGGTCAACTCGTATTCGCCGCGCGGGGATTTTTGCAGCTTGGCCGTGTGGTCGAACACGACGGGGCGGAAGATGTAAATGCCGGCGTTGTACCACATTGGGTCACCCTCCTTCAGCCAGCCGTCGGCGCGGAGTTGGTCGAGTTGCTCGACGCTCGGTTTCTCGACGATTTTGCGGAGGCAAAATTGATCGTCGAAAAAGTTGATCGCGCCCTTGGTCACATCCTCGCCCGGCGTCACGGTGATGAGGCCGGAAAACTCCCCTTGGCCAAAGCGTTCGACCATGGCCGCGTACGTCTCCGGGCGCACGAGTATGTCGCCGTACGTCAGCAGGAACGGGTCGTCGCCGACGAAGCGCTTGGCCAATTCCGGTGCCTTGCCGGTGCCGTCCTGCACCTCCTGCCGCGCGTAGTTGATCGAGAGGCCAAGCGCCGAGCCGTCGCCGAAATGTTGCTCGATCATCTCCGCCTTCCAGCCGGTGATGAGGCAGAACTCGCGCACGCCCTGCGCGGCGATGCCGCTGATGATGTGCTCGAGGATCGGCCGGCCCTCGACCGGCAACATCGGCTTGGGCAACGCGTCGGTGAGTGCGCCCATTCGGGTGCCTTTCCCGGCGGCAAGGATGACGGCTTTCATGCGCCGAACTTGTCGAACATCAACGCATTGGCCTGCATGAGGCGGATGAGGTGCCTGGCCTCGATGATGCCGAGCGAGCCTCGATTGGCGTGTGTCTCGGTGAAGCGATCGAGCTTGTCGGAGCCGCTCGCGGCCGAGTGCAGCAACACCGGCTGCGGATGCCACGAGTGGCCCTTGAGCGCGCACGGCGTCGAGTGGTCGCCGGTGATGGCGATGACGTCCGGTTTTTTCTCGAGCAGGATCGGCAGCGCCTTGTCGAAGTCCTCGATCGCCTTGGTCTTGGCTTCGAAGTTTCCGTCTTCGCCGTACATGTCGGTGTATTTGTAGTGGATGAAAAAATATTCGTAGTCGTCGTAAAGCTCTTTGTATTTTGCGAACTGCTCCCCGATCGTCTGCGGGCCTTCGTGCTTGGTCATGCCGACGAGTTGGGCGAGGCCCTTGTACATCGGGTATACGGCGAGGCAGGCGGGGCGCATGGCGTAGCGCTCGGCGAACATCGGGATGTCCGGCTGATGCGCGATGCCGCGCATGAGGAAGCCGTTGGCCGGCTCCATGCCGGCGAGCAGCGGCAGGGCGGCCTCGTAAAACTGGCCGATCAGCTTGGCCGCCTTTTGCGCCTTGGGGCAGTTGGGATCGTCCGGCTGCGACTCGGCGATCGGCAGGCCTTCGCGGTGCGGGTCGGTGTCGCTCAACGGCCCGGCCAGATCGGCCCCGCGAAAGAGGATGACAAAGCGATGGCCCTTGCCCGGTGTGATGACGATTTCCGCGTCGCCAATCTGCTTGATGTTCTCGGTAAGTTTAGCGCAACGCGCCTCGCACAGTTCGGTCTCGATGCGTCCGGCGCGCCGGTCGGTGACGAGGCCGTCGGCGTCGAGGGTGCAAAAATTGGCGCGGGCGGCGACATCGCCCGGCTGCAATTCCAACCCGAGGCCAAGCGCCTCGATGACGCCGCGGCCGACCTCGACTTCCAGCGGGTCGTAGCCGAACAGCCCGAGGTGGCCGGGGCCGCTGCCGGGCGTGATGCCGTGCGCGGCCGGGATCAACCGCCCCTGCGCCGACTCCTTGGCCAAGGCGTCAAGGTTGGGCGTCACCGCCGCCTCGAGCGGGGTCTTGTAATCCGTGGCGGCCGTGGCGATATCGCCGAGGCCGTCCATCACCAACAGGGCCATCTTGGCCCCATTCTTCAAAGTCAGGTCAGAGTATACCGAATCGATGCTCATAAAAACTGCGCTTGGCCAAGCGCGGCCGGAGTGTGCTGGCCAAGCGCCAATGGGTCAACCTGTTCGGGGGCTGTGGCTTAGATGGCGGTGAATAACTTGGGACAGGACGACCCATGGGGTAGCACAACCCGTTGTGGTTTAGTGGATATGATGACGCCTTATCTTGTGTTTTTGGCTTTACTCGGGGGGGTGAATTGGCTCTGATTCGCTGCGGTGTGTATTTAAAGAACCTCACGGCACTTGGGTTCAAGTCGTTTGCGGACAAGACCTCGCTTGATTTTCAGCCGGGCATGACGGCGATTGTCGGCCCCAACGGCTGTGGGAAGTCCAACGTATCGGATGCGATTCGATGGGTCTTGGGGGAGCAATCGGCCAAGGCGCTCCGGGGCTCGGGGATGGCGGACGTGATCTTCACCGGCACCGATAAGCGCAAGGCGTTGGGCATGGCGGAGGTGTCGCTGACGGTTGGCGGGATTGACACCGATCAACTCAAGGCTGCAGGAGTTGATTTGCCGTACAACGAGGTCACGGTGACGCGCCGGATTTTCCGGGACGGCGCGAGCGAGTTTTTCATCAACAAGGTGTCGTGCCGGCTCAAGGACATCCAGCAATTGTTCATGGGCACTGGCATGGGCCGGGCCAGTTACGGCATCATGGCCCAGGGCAACATCACCCAGATCATTTCCAGCAAGCCGGACGACCGCCGGGCGGTGTTCGAGGAGGCCGCCGGCATCACGCGGTTCAAGTCGCAGAAAAAGGAGGCGCTGCGCAAGCTCGACTACACCGAGCAAAACCTGCTGCGCGCGTCGGACACCATCCGCGAGGTCAAGCGGCAGATCGGCTCGCTCCAGCGGCAGGCCGGGAAGGCGCGCCGCTACAAGGCGTTCATGGATGAACTGCTGCAACTGGAAACCCAGTTCGCCCGGCATCAGCTCGGGGAGATCCAGGAAACGATCCGGCAATGCGAGCAGGCCATCCGCGAGTTCAAGGGCAAGTCGGATGATTTCACCGGGACGATCGAGCGGGAGGAGGCGCTCATCAGCCAGGCGCGGCAACAGCGCGGTGCGATCGAGCGACAGGTGAACGAGGCGCAGGAAAAGGGCGCCAACCTGCAGGCCGAGCTGGAGCGGCTCGAGAGCCGGATTCAATTCAGCCACGAGCGCATCCGCGAACTGGACGAGCAGGAGGCCAAGGCACACGACGACATCGCGCAGGCCGAGCAGCGGCGCTGCGACACCGAGGCGGAGCTGGCCGGGATTCAGGCCAAGCTCGGCAACGCCGACAGCACCGTCGGTGACCAGCGCCGGGCCGTGGATGAAAAACAGGCCGCGTGCGATGCGCTGGAGGCGGAGCTTGGCCAACGGCAGGAGGCGTTGCGGCAGGCGCAGTCCGAGTCGTTCAGCGCGGCGCAGGAGCTGACCCGCGTACGCAACGAGATCAACTCGATCGACCTGCAGCAGCGCGGCAACACCGTTCGGCTCGAGAAACTGTCGTCGGAGAAAACGCAGCTAGAGGAGGAGGCGGCGAAATTGCGGGAGCGGCTTGGCCAGTTTTCCACCGACGTCGAGAGCCGCCGATCCACCGCCCAAGGGCATCGCGGCACGGTCGAGGAACGCCAGCAGCGCTTGGCCAAGCTGCAGGAGAGTCTGGCCGGGCTCACCGGCGAATTGGACGATTTGCTTAGGTTGCAGGCCGAAAAACGGTCGCGGCTCAATGTGCTTCAGCAGTTGCAGGCGTCCCACGAGGGCGTCAGCGCCGGGGCGCAGGCGGCCATTAGCGAGTCCGAGGCCGCGCTGGGTTTGTTGGCCGACCAGATTCGCGTGCCGGCGGAACTTGTCGCCGCCGTTGAGGCCGCGCTGGGCCGGCATTTGCAGCTGGTCATCACGCAGCAGGCCAACGACGCCAAGTCAATCTTGGCGTCGCTGGGCGAAGGCAAAAAAGGGCGCGCCGACATCGTCGCGCTCGATCTGGTTACCGGCGGCGCGCCGCCATCGATTGACGCGGCCAAGCTGGACGACTTTGGTGGCGTGGCCGCGCTGGGCCAAGTGGGATGCGACGAATCGGTACAGCCGCTGCTCGACCGGTTGCTGGGCCGCTTGGTCATCGTGCCGGATCTCGACGCCGCGATGCGCGGCCGCGAGCGGCACGGCGATCTCGACTTTGTGACGCGCGCCGGCGAACTGCTGTCGCGCCACGGCGTGTTCAGCGGCGGCCGCGGCAACGGCAACGCGTCCGCGTCACTGCTGGCGCGGAAAAATGAAATCGCCGCGCTCGAGACGGAACTGGAGGGGCTTGGCGAAAACGCCGACAAGCTCAGCCGCGAGAAGGGGAACCTGCAGGGCGAGCAGACCGCGTTGCAGGCCGGATTGCAGCAGGAACAGGCCGAGCTGCGGCAGCAGGAGGTGTCCATCGCGTCAAGCGAGGGCGAGCTGAAGGCGCTGGAGAATTCGCAGCGCGTGCTGGCGCAGAAGATCGAGGGCGTGACGTTCGAGCTGGAGAGCCTCGCCGGCCAGGAATCGGAGGGCAGCGGCCGGCGTGACCAGCTCGCCGCCGAGCGGGTGTCCCTCGAGGAAAAGGAAAAAACCGGCAACGCGCTCGTGGAGGAGGTCGGCGGGGTGGTCGAGGCGTTGCGCAGCAAGCGCGACGCCGCCAATGCGGAGCTGACCGAGGCCAAGGTCGGGCTGGCGTCGGAGGAACAGTTGCTGGCGTCTTTCCGGCGGCAGCTCGAGCCGCTCAACGTCCGCATCACCGAGCTGAAGCAGCTCGTCACCCAGCGCCGCGCCGACATCGAGTCGGGCGAAAACAAGAAGGCGCAGACCGAGAAGGAAATCGCCGACTCGACGCAGCGCATCGCGCAGGGACGCGTTGAGCGCGAACAATCCAGCGGCAAAATCGCGTCCCTGCTTTCGCAGAAGGCCGAGGCCGACCAAAAGGTGGAGGAACGCGAGGCCGCGCTGCGGGCTGTGCGCGAGGAGTTGAGCGCCTCGCAGGAGCGCCGCTCGAAGCTCGAGGTGGAGCTGGCCCAAGGCAACATGTCGGCCGAAAACCTGTGCGAGCGGATCCGGGAGAAGTACCAGGTCGAGCTGCAGGAGGCGGAGCCGGTATGCCTCAAGGTGACCGAGGATGACTCCGGCAGCCTCACAGTGGAGTCGGTCGACGGCGATGAAGCGGAGACCGATTGGGAACGGGTGGGGGAGAAGGTCGCCGAGCTGCAGGACCGGATCGACCGCATGGGGCCGGTAAATCTGGTCGCCATCGAGGAATATAAGGAGATCGAGGAACGCCACGCGGAATTGACCCGCCATCACGACGACCTCGTCCAAGCCAAGGAGCGGCTGCTGGAGATCATCGAACAGATCAACACCGAGACCACGGAGATGTTCCGCGCGACCTTCGAGAAGATTCGCGCCAACTTCCGCGAGCTGTTCACCGAGGTGTTCGAGGGCGGCAAGGCCGACCTCGTGCTGGTGGACGAGGAGGATGTGCTCAGCAGCGGCATCGAGATCGTGGCGCGGCCCCCGGGCAAGAAGCTGCAGAGCATCACGCTGCTCTCCGGCGGCGAACAGACGATGACCGCTGTGTCGCTGCTGTTCTCGATTTACCAGGTCAGCCCGAGCCCGTTTTGCCTGCTGGACGAGCTGGACGCGCCGCTGGACGAGTCGAACATCAACCGGTTTGTCCGGGTGCTCAAGCGGTTCCTCGACCAGTCGCAGTTCCTCATCATCACCCATAACAAGCGCACCATCAGCATGGCTGATACGCTGTACGGGGTGACGATGGAGGAGCAGGGGGTCAGCAAGATCGTCTCGGTGAAATTTCAGGAGACGGAGCGGGAGGAGGACTCCGTGCGCGGGCGCGCGGCCAAGCCGGCCGACTCCCGCAGCCAAGCGGCCGAGCCGAAAAAAGCCGCCAATCCCGGCCAAGATGGCGACGTCATTTCAATGGGCAAATAACCCAGCGCTTGGCCCAGCGCTTGGCCAAGCGCGAGATGGGAACCGGGGAACATCCAATGTCGAACAGGGAATATCCAAATCCCAAGTGGGCCATTGGGGAACGTGCCAGCGTCTTGGAGTGCGTGCGCTGTGCGCCGCTTTAAGAGAAAGCTGACAAGCCCGCCACCGCCCTTGCGCGGCCCCTCCATTCACACTTGGGCATGCCTTGTTCGGTGTTCGGCATTGATCCCGTCGATGTCGAACCGATTTCTAGCGGTCCTTTAAGCCGAGCCGAAGATGGTTTTGCCGGTGCTCTCGAGGTCGTTGCAGGCCTCGACGAGGCGGTCGGCCGTGGCTTGCTCGGCTTTCTTGAGGTAGGAGCGCGGGTCGTACACCTTCTTGTTGCCGACTTCGCCGTCGATCTTCAGCACCCCCTCGTAGTTGGTCATCATGTGGTCGGCGATGGGGCGGGTGAAGGCGTACTGCGTGTCGGTGTCGATGTTCATTTTGATCACGCCGTATTCGAGCGTCTCCTTGATTTCATGCTTGGCGGAGCCGCTGCCGCCGTGGAAGACGAGGTCGAACTTGGCCGCCTCGCCGTGCTTGCCGATGACGGCGTTCTGGCCCTGCTTGAGGATGTCCGGCCGCAGCTTGACGGCGCCCGGCTTGTACGCGCCGTGCACGTTGCCAAACGTCGCGGCGAACATGTAGCGGCCGATGCCGTTGAGACTCTCGTATACAGTGAGCATGTCTTCGGGCGTGGTGTACAGTTTCTCTGCCGGCATGTCTTCGGTACCTGCCGAGCCGTCTTCCTCGCCGCCGACGACGCCGGCTTCGACTTCGAGGATTATCTCGTTCGCGGCGCACAGCTCAAGGTATTCTTTTGAGATGGCCATGTTCTCCTCGAGCGGCAGAATGGAGGCGTCGAGCATGTGGCTCTGGAACAGGTTGCCCTGGCCGTCGGCGCGGCGCTTGGCTGTCGCCTCGATGAGTGGCTTGAGGAAGCCGGCCGCTTTCTCCGGCTGACAATGGTCGGTGTGCAGGCCGATGAGAATGTCGTACTGCTCGGCGAGCCTATGGGCGGCCTCGGCGAGCACGATGCAGCCGAGGACGGCGTCGTTGTTATTCAGCCCGGAGGCGAACTGCCCGCCGCCGGTGGACATCTGGATGATGCCGTCGGACTTGGCGTCGGCGAACGCCTTGAGCGCGGCGTTGATCGTGGTGATGGAGGTGATGTTGACCGCCGGGTAGGCATAGTCGCCCTGTTGGGCGGCGTCCAGCATCGCGGCGTACTGCTTCGGTGTTGCGATTGGCATGATTAATCTTGGGTGGTTTTTCCGGTAAACCAAAATGGCCAAGCGGGCCAAGGGGCCGCGCATCATAGCGTGGTTTCCCCCTTTTGCAAGGTCGCAGAAAAGCCCCTGTTTCAGCCGGTTTTGCGCTTGGCCAAGCGCCAAAACCCAAGCCGGCCTTGACAGGCCAAGCCGACCTCCTCAAAAACGGCGCTTCATGAAAGTGCGCTCTCTTGGCCTGAACCTCCTGCTGGCGCTTGGCCTGGCCGGCTGTGGCTCCGATGCCCCGGAACAAACTCCAGTCTCCGAAACTTCCGACGACAACGGGAAATCACCAGTCGTCGTGCTGACCCCGACCCCCAAGCCCAAGCCACCCGCAACGGGAGGGACGAGTTCCACCTCGTCCCAAAACCAAGCCGATCCGAGACCCTCCCCCGAGCCGGTGACCGAAGTGACATCCGACCCGAAGCCAGCCGTCGAGCCGGTGGCGGTGGCAACTCCCGAGCCAACGCCTGTCGTCGAGCCCAAGCCGGAGCCGGAAAACACGACACCCAGGCGGGACATCTTCCGCAGCGCCGGCAGCGGCGACCTCGATGCCGTGAAACACCACCTGGCCAATGGCATCGAGGTCAATGCGCAGGATAAGACCGGCAAAACGCCGCTGCTGTGGGCCGTGCGCAGCCAGAAACACGCCGTCGTCTCCCACCTGCTCGCCCGCGGCGCGAACCCGAATCTCGCTGACAACTCCAACGTGACACCCCTCTTTTGGGCGGTACGGATGCGACGCCCCGAGCTGGTGAGCCAACTGCTCGCCAAGGGCGCGGACATCGCGCACAAGGACAGGAACGGCAGAACCGCCCTCGACTATGCAAAGGATGAGACGGTCATCGCGATCCTGCGCCGCCATGCCAGCGGGAAGGAGTAGCCGCACCGGCTACGAGCCAAGCGATGAGTGACGTGCGCGTGGGGATTGTCGGTGCGGGAGCCAACACGACAGCCAAGCACATTCCGCTGCTGCAGGCGATCGCAGGCGTGGAGATCGTCGGCGTGGCCAACCGCAGCGAGGGTTCGTCGGCCGCCGTGGCCGAGCGCTTCGGCATCCCGAAAACGTACGGGCATTGGGAGCAGGCGGTCGCCGACACGGACACCAATGCCATCGTCATCGGGACTTGGCCGTACTTGCATTGCCCGGTGACATTGGCTGCGCTCGACGCCGGCAAACACGTGCTGACCGAGGCGCGCATGGCGATGGATGCCGGTGAGGCCCGGCACATGCTCGACGCCAGCCTGGCCAACCCGGCGCTGGTCGCGCAGGTTGTGCCATCGCCGATCACGCTGTTTGCCGACGCCACGATCCAACGGCTCATCACCGAGGGGTACCTTGGCCGACTGCTCGCGGTGGAAAGCCGCGTTCGCGGCGGCTTTCTCGACAGCCAGTCGCCGATGCATTGGCGTCAGAACAGGGAGTTGAGCGGCAACAACATTTTGGCGTTGGGTATTTACTACGAGGCGATCATGCGCTGGGTGGGTCGCGCGGCGAACGTGATGGCGCGGGCGAAGACCTTCACCGGGAAGCGACTCAATGAAACGGGCGAGTTGCAACCGATCGAGGTGCCGGAGCATCTCGATATCGCCGCCGATCTCGAGTGCGGCGCGCAACTGCACCTGCAGCAGTCTGCCGTCGCCGCACTGCTGGAGGATGACGCGGTTTACCTGTTCGGCAGCGAGGGCACGCTGCGGCTCACCGGCGACAAGTTATTTGGCGGCCGCAAAGGCGACCGGGAGTTCACAGAAATTTCCATCACCGAGGGGGAGCGGGGCGAATGGCGGGTCGAGGCCGACTTCGTCGCCGCCATCCGGGGCGAGCACCGCGTGACCCACACGACATTCGCGGATGGGGTGCATTACATGGAATTCACCGACGCAGTCGCGCGGAGTATCCGCACCGGGCGGGTCGAGGCGGTCTGAAGCCCGCCTACTTGGTCAAGCGCAATGTTGCGCTTGATTTCAGGGCGCCGATCACCACAATCCCCCCCCGCTGTCCATTTGATGACCGCCCCGGACGACAACACAATCAACACGACTGCCGAGCTTTCGGAGGTTTATGACAAGAAAAACCCGTTTCTCTCTGCGCTCATGCGGCGCATACTGCTGAACGGGAAGGACTCAGCCAAGGAGACACTCCATCTCGAGATGTGCCTGGCTGGTTCCGGGCTGGAATATCGCCCGGGCGACTCGCTGGCGATCATCCCGTCCAACTCTCCGCAGGTTGCCGGCCAAGTGCTCGAGGCGGGCGGGTTTGACGCGGGTGAGACGGTGGAACTCAAGGGCGGCGCGCCCAGGCCGCTCGGCGACGCGTTAGCGACCGACCTCGATATTACCGGCGTCACCGGGAATGTCCTCAAGAAATACAACACCTTTGCGCAGTCAGGGAAACTCGAGTCGCTGCTCGCCAAGGAAAACAAGGCGGCACTCAACGACTACCTGTTGGGTCGCGAGGTGATTGACCTGCTCGCCGAGTTTCCCGTGCCGGGGCTGTCGGCGGCGGACTTTTGCGGCACACTCAGAAAGCTGCAGCCACGCCTGTACTCCATCGCCTCCAGTCCCAAGGCGCATCCGGGTGAGGTGCACCTGACCATCGCCGTGGTGCGTTACAACAGCCACGGCCGCGACCGCGAGGGCGTCTGCTCCACCCTCGTGGCCGACCGTGTGGAGATCGGCGGCACGTTGCCGGTGTTCCTTCATCACGACAAAAACTTCAAGCTGCCTGCGGATGGCAACACGCCGATCATCATGGTCGGGCCGGGCACCGGGATCGCGCCGTTCCGGGCGTTTGTCGAGGAGCGCGCCGCGATCGGCGCCACCGGCAAGAGCTGGCTCTTCTTCGGCGACCAGCACCACGCGACCGACTACCTCTACGGTGACGAGTGGGAACGCCACCTGGCCGACGCTCGGCTTTCGCGCATCGACCACGCCTTCTCGCGCGACCAGGCGCACAAGGTATATGTGCAGCACCGCATGCTGGAGCACGCCGCGGAGATGTACTCATGGCTCAACGACGGCGCGGTGTTTTACGTCTGCGGCGACGCCTCGCGCATGGCCAAGGATGTCCACGAGGCGCTGATCACCATCGGCCAGCAGGCGGGCGGCAAGTCCCGCGAGGAGGCCGAGGCATGGGTCAAGCGACTCCAAGCCGACAAACGATACCTCAGGGACGTTTACTGATTTACCAGGCTGCAAGCCTGAGTTTACGTAGCCGGGGGCAACACCCCCGGAAGAGATCGCACACATCCAAGTGTGCCCTGAAGGGGCACTTCAACTGCTTGGGTCGTGGTTTTTTGAACACCCCTTTCAGGGTTGAGATTTGTTTTTTACGATGTTCCGAGGGCGTTGCCCTCGGCTACGGAGAAGTCGCCCTGCAGGCGACAGATGTCCCGCTTGGCCAAGCGGGACTCGGTCCATTTCGCACTCCAACACGGTTATCGACGATTGAAGCGTCAGCTTGCAGGTTCGCTTTCCCGGCCGCAGCCGCTGCAATGGGGGAGCAGGGTCTGGGTGACCTCCCCGCAGTCGCCGCATTTTTCGAACAACCGCTCGCCGCAGGCGGGGCAGGTGTAGGGGGACGACTCCGCCTGGCCAAGCGCATCGCCGTGGAGCTTCGGCCCGCGCTTGGTCCAGACCGCCTGCCGGAACGCCCCGCGCAAAATCGGGAAATCGCACGCCGGGCAGCGGTGGTTTTGGTACGCCTCGCGGTGGCGCTTGAGCAGCATGGCCCGGCGCGGCTGGGCCGACGAGCGGATCGCCCAAGCGAGGAACGCGCCGAGGGTGCCGATCGCCGCGAGGATGGCGATGTACTTGAAAAAGTCGCGCGGGAAGTGGTCCCACATCACGAGCCACGTCATCCAAAACGTCGCCGCCAACGCCGCGCCGTTAAACGGCTGATAAATGCTGCCGCGCTTTTTTTTCACGAGCCACGCTGCCAGCAAAAGCAGCGGCACGACGAGCGCCAGTTTGTACGAGGCAATCTTTAGTTCGTGCGAGCGCTGGGCGGTGTAGTACTCGGCCCGTGCCTCGCTGCGGAACCGTTCCAGTTCCTTGTTGCGGCTGCTGAGCGATTCCTTGAGTTGGTGCCGCTCGCCGTTGAGCGAGGTGATCGTTTCGTTGGCCGATTCATACTCGTCCTGCGCCTTGTAAAACCGGCCGCGCGCATCCTCCATTGCCTGCCGGTCCACCTCACTTGGTTCGCCGCCGCTCTCGATGCTGAGCCGTTGCAGGTCGGCAATCTTGGTGAGCGCCGTCTCGGCGTTGCTCATGCTTTGGTTCAGCGTGGATTGGATTTCCTGTTGCCGCTTGATTTGTTTTTCGACGCCGGAGAGTTGCGCGTTCAATTCGTTGGCTGCGTCCTGTTTCTCCTCCGGAATGTGCCGCTTTTCGATCGCGTAGCGATCCGGCCCCGGCAGGTCGCCGATGTCGTTGAGCAGGAAGCTCAGCAGCCAGATGAAAAACAGCGTGAGTAGCAGGCTCAAAAACCGGATCGCCCACCGAAGCGGCCCCGGTACGCTGCGTTTTTGTGAATCATTGGCCATGCCGGACGTTCGCCCGCCACCCCCGTCCGGTCAAGCCGCCAGGCGTCTGGCCGGGCGGCGGCGGCTTGCAATCCCGGTGCGGGTGACGGATGTTGAGCGCGGTTCAACTCATCCGTTTCATGACTCGCGTTTTTGTTTCCGCGCTCTTGTTTTCCGTGGCCGCGTTGCCCTTGGCCAAGCCGGTTGCCGTTGCTGCGGCGAAGAAGCCGAACATTGTCATCATCGTCGCCGACGACCTCGGCTGGGCCGATGTCGGCTTCCACTCCGACCGCATTCCGACACCGCACCTCGACCGGGTTGCCCGCGAGGGGGTGGAGCTGGATCGTTTTTACGTGTTCCCGATGTGCAGCCCGACGCGTGCTGGGTTGATGACCGGCCGCTACCCGATCCGGTTCGGCATGGCGCGGGCGGTCATCCCGCCGTGGCGGCATTTCGGCCTGGATCCCGCCGAGGTCACGTTGCCGGAGGCATTGGCCAAGGCGGGCTACCGGCACCGCGGCGTCTTCGGCAAATGGCACCTCGGCCACAACGACACAAAATGGCACCCGAACAACCAGGGGTTCACGCATTTTCACGGCCATTACAACGGGGCGATCGACTATTTTGAACTGACCCGCGAGGGCGAGCGCGACTGGCACCTCAATGAAAAAACCAGCGGCGAGCAGGGGTACTCGACCGAGCTGATCGCCGGTGCGGCCAGCCGGTTCATTGCGCAGCAGGCGAAGGGTGCCGCGCCGTATTTCTGCTACGTCCCGTTCAACGCGCCGCACTCGCCGTTTCAGGCACCGGAAAAACAACTGAAAAAATTCGCCCATCTGGCCGGGGGAAGCGCGCAGGGCAAAAACAGAAACCTGCGGCAGAAGGTGGCGGCGATGGTGTCGTGCATGGACGACGGCATCGGCCGGATTCTCCGCGCGATCGACGACTCGGGCGAGGCGGACAACACGCTGGTTTGGTTCTTCAGCGACAACGGCGGCGTGTCGGCGATCGCCGACAACAACCTACCGTTGCGTGGCAACAAGCTCGACGTGTGGGAGGGCGGCATCCGCGTGGCGGCGGCTGTCCGTTGGTCAGGTGGAGGCATCCGCGGCGGCGGCAAAGTCAGCGTGCCGCTGTCGTGCATCGACGTGATGCCGACCTTGGCCAAGCTCACCGCCGCCGGGCCGTCCGGCGGCCTTGTCGGCAAGCCATTCGACGGGCGGGATGTGCTGGACGTGCTGCAGGCCAAGCGCGGACGGCTGGACCGCGAGTTGTACTTTTACCACGGCCAAGCGGGCGAGCAGCGGGAGAGGATCGCCATCCGCACGGCCCAGTGGAAGCTGGTCATCCACGGGCCGAACATTGCGGGCGGCGCGTGGCAAAGCGCGAAGCACGAGCGGTTCCTGTTCCGGATCGACCGCGATCCGCACGAGACGACCGACCTGTTGGCCGCGCATCCCGGCGTGGCCGGGCGGCTGGCGGAAAAACTGATCGCCCATCGGCGCCTGCAGCCGAAGGTGGGCGTGGAGGTCTACGGCGCGGGCCGCAACTCGTTCAAGGTTCCGCGTGACTGGATGATCCGTTGACGGTGGGGCGTCGATTTAGTGCGAGTTTAGCCTTGTTTTTGGGTCGTCTGGGCTTCAGTTTTCCCACCCGGTTTTCAGCCGCAACCAACCCGAAATCACGGATAGCTATCCGCAATGAGTGAAGCCAAGAACACCGATCCGCTCAAGGAGCTGGATTTGGATTTGGAGTTTCTCCCCGCATGGGCGCAGAAACCGAACGACGCCAAGCCGTACGCCGACTTTGCCGGCGAGGAAAGGCCCCGGGGCCGCGGACGCGGCGACTGGGGAGACCGCCCTCCGCGGCGGCGTGACGACAACCGCAGCCGCGACTTCAAGGGCCGCGACACGAAAGGCCGCGGCGACCGGGATCGCAACCGCGATGGCGACCGCCGGGATGACCGGCGTCCGAAATTTCAAAAGCGCGACGGCAAACGGCCGTTCGACAAAAAGGGAGGCGCCCGCCGGGACGCCCCGCCGCCGCGCCCGCCGCTGGAGCTGGACGTGGCGATTCAGCCGGAGAAGCAGGGCGTCGAGTCACTCGCCCGGCAGATCAAGCACACCGGCCGCGCCTATCCTCTGTTCGACATCGCGCGGCTGATCCTCGCCAAGCCGGAGCGTTACCTCGTCCTCCTCAAGACGCGAAAAAAAGAGGACGGCTCCGCCGCCCAGCCACTGTTCTTCTGCCAGGTGGACGAGACGGTTTGGCTCTCCGAGGACCAGGCGGTGGACCATGTTCTCGCCCGGCACTTCGACACGTTTTACAAGACCGACAAAACCGAGATCGATCCGCCCAAGGGCACCTACACGTTCGTGGCGCAGTGCGGCATGAGCGACGAAATTCTCGGGCCGCCGAACTACCACGGCTACCAGGACAAGCTGCGCGCCCTGCACGCGAGCCGGTTCGCGCGCCTGCCGTTCGACGTCTTCAAGTCCCGCGTCAAGATCGTCCACGACGAGGAGGTGGTGAAGCAGTGGCTCGACGAGCAGAGCTGGAAGACCGAGTACATCGCCATCAACCTGCCGGAGGAAGTCCGGCTCGAGTCGCGCGCGGCCGTCCGCGACCATTTCCGGCAGCACCACCTGGCCAATGTCGTCACCGGCGTGGATGACGTGGCGCTCAAGGCCAGCGTGTTCAGCAAAAAAACCCCGCCGCGCATGCAGAACCTCGTCCGCTACGAACTCGACGACCAGCGGCGCTTCCCGCTGAAGATCGTCAATCTGCTCAGTCAGGAGTTCAGCAGCCACGGCCTGCAATTTTTCAAGCGCAAGAAAAGCGTCACCCACGTCTCGGTGTCGCGCCCGCATCATTTGAACCTCGAACAAACCCCGGTGAGCGACAGCATCCGTGACATCGTCACGTTCGTTGTCGAGAACCGGGACTGCACCCGCCGGATGATCCTCGACCGGTTCGCCCCCGAGCCGGACAAACCGGAAAGCGCCAAGGCAACCCCCGAGGGGGATGCGCCAGAGGCGGAGCCGCCGCTTTCCCCGGAGCGCACCGCTGTGCTAAGCGACCTGCATTGGCTCGTGCACCAGGGCCACGTGGTCGAGTACGCCAACGGCCAAATGGAGATCGCCCCCAAGCCGCAGCCGCCGCAGCCGAAAAAGAAAAAGCCGAAACCGGAGCAGAAGCCCAAGGCCAACAAACCCGAAACGCCCGAATCGGGAGGGGCGAGTTCCCCCTCGCCCCAAACCCCGGCGGATGCCCCCGCCGTCGAGGAAGCCAAGCCGGCCGAAACGCCGGAGCCAAGCCCCGAGCCCCCGGCCTCGGAGGTCAGCGATACGACCGAAGCGTCCGAGCCAGACCAAGCGCTTGGCCAAGAGCCCGAGCCAACCGAGCCAACCGAGCCCCCGGCCTCCGAGGCTAGCGACGCGACCGAAACTTCTTCCGAGTCGAGTCAAGCGCTTGGCCAAGCGGATGCGCCGACCGAGTCGACCGAGTCGGCCGAGTCGGCCGAGCCGACAGAGACCGACGCTGCGGAGA
>JACNJE010000020.1 GCA_014382705.1 Verrucomicrobiota bacterium
GCTAACCACAGTCTAGCGCCTCCCCTTCGGTGTCCTTTCTTAATGAGTCAACAGGGTTTATTCGCCATTCCGTTTTTTTGTGGTGACCTCGATTTCGTTGGACGGTTTGGAGCCGATCATGCCGCGGGGAGAGGGAAACGCGGCGTACACGCGGTATCGATACGTTTGCCCGGGAGAAACGCGGTCGTCCACAGCCTGAGTCTCGGTTCGGCCGGGGCGCGGAATGTGGTTGCGGAATTTCCAGTTGGTTTCGCGGCTGGCCCGTTGCACAAGATGACCGGCTTCCTTATCCGCATTATCGCGCCACTGAATTTGAACTGAGTTGCGTGTGACGGTGACGACCTTGAGTTCAGTCGGGCCGTTGGGCGCGTTGCCCGGTTTTGGGTCTCGATGGTTTTTGGGTCGATAGCCCGGATGCGGTTTGGGTCGTTCGCCGGGGGTGTCGAGTTGTTGACGCGCCAGTTGATAGCGTTTGGAGGTGAACTGTTTCAGTTGCTTGAGGATGTCCTCGTATCCCTTGTCGCTTGGGTTCGTGATTCGCCGCTTTGGAAACGGATCGTTGGCAAGATCCTCTTTGATTAACGCGTAAAGAGCATCGAACTGCCGATGCAGTTGCTCCGGTTTAAAATGTTGTTCGAGAACCGTGTCGGCAATGGTGCGGTAGCGTTTGAGCAGTTCGGGTTGGGAGACGATCGCTTCAAGGATCGGTTTGGGCGGCCCGCCGGGAACGGGCCAAGCGGCGTACCATCCCTCAAGGATCGGCATGTGCCCGAAGGCGCGATCCGCAAAACCGACATCGAGATCCCATGGGATGTAACGCCACTTGCCGGTTTGGGTGTGTTGGTAGAGGTAATAATTGTGCGGGTTCCAGCCGGTGAGTTGGTCGAAGCAACCGGCGAAAAGCATTGCGGCTGTGGTGTGCAAAAACTCATCCAGTAGCAGGTGGTTTTCAAGTTGAAGTGAGGATTTGGTTTTCTGGCTGTGCTCAATCTTACGGAAGAGCTCGATGAGCTTAGGGTAACTTTTTTTAGCCGCCTTGGTTTTGGGCTCGAACGCTTTTTTGTATTCGTTCACATCGTCGCCAGCGTAGGCGAGGGTCGCGCCGGGCCCCGGCATGTGGACCTTGTAGAGTGGGCCTTTTTTGCCTTCGAACCGCGATTCAATGAATGAGTCGTCGATACGTTCGACGTTACCGTACACACCGACGTATTTGCCGTTAAGAATCACCTTGGCGTAGTTGTATCGGGACGCCGGGACCCCGCGCGCGCGGAGGATGTCGGTGATGATCGGCTCACTAAACAGGCTGCCAAACTGCACACCGTTATCCAGCGCGACACGCCGCAGACCGAGGAAGCGCGTGCCTTTTTCGTATTCGTTGACCTTGATAAGAAAACTGCGCTTGTGGCCTTGCTGTGGTTGGGATGAACTGTTGCCCTTGTAGCGGATGCCGACGTTTTTCAGTTTTATGTCGCGCCAACGAAACGTGCCCGGTACGTAAATGCGTTCCGGGAGGGCGTCGTGCATTTTTTTCAGATTCTCCCCGCTGATCGTGAGGAGGATGGTCTGCACTTTGTCGCGCTGGTAAAACCCATCCGAGTTGGGTTTGGCGGCTTGCACGGTTCCCTCCCAAGCCGTCGCGAGCAACACAAGCAGTGAAAGGGAGGGGCCGGCTTTTAAAAACTCGTTCACAGTGCGGCGATCGTACGGCCGACAAGTGTGCGGGTCGAGTTTCGGGGGAAAAGTCGGGCAACCGATTTCGGATTGTTGTAGGTTGCCGACGTGGATGCGGATCGAAACATTCGGAACATTGCGTTGACCGGTTTCATGGGTTGCGGCAAAACGGCCGTGGGCCGTGTCGTGGCCAAGGTCAGCGGTTTTGAGTTTTTGGATACCGACCAGTTTATCGAGGAACACGTTGGGATGAGCATCCCGCGAATTTTCGAGGAACACGGCGAGGAGACATTTCGCTGCTATGAGCGCGAGGTGATCACGCGTTTGGCCGAACGCAACAACACGGTCATCGCCACCGGGGGCGGGCTGCTCGTTGATCACGACAACATGGACACCATAAAGCAGTACTCGATGGTCTTTTGCCTGTGGGCTTCGCCGGAGTCCATCTGGCGGCGGGTCAAGGATCAGTCGCACCGGCCACTGCTGCAAACGGAAAACCCCAAGCAGCGTATCATCGACCTGCTCGAGGAGCGCAAATCGGCGTACAGCCGCTCCGACATGCTCATCAACACGGAGTACCGTTCCGCGAAAGATGTCGCCCACCTCATCCTCGGCCAGTTTCGCCAGGCGACCCGCAAGGTGAAATGAAGGCGGCCATCCACCGGCACGCACTCGAGCTGGGTTTCGACGACTGCCGCGTCACCACCGCCGAACCGCCGACCCACGCGGGGCAATTTCTCAAATGGCTCGAGGGTCAACGCCACGGCACGATGGGCTGGATGGAGCGCAACGCCGCCAAGCGCATCGACCCGCAACTCGTCCTCGACGGCGCGCGCTCCGTCATCACGCTGGCGGCCAGTTACGACGCCGGTGACGACGGGCAGGCCAAGCCAACCCACGGCGTCATCGCACGCTACGCGCGTTATGCCGATTACCACGACGCACTCGCCCAAGCGCTTGGCCAACTGACCGAGCGCGTCCAGTCGCTCGCCGGCGACGGTACCCGTTCGCTTTGGTACATCGACACCGGGCCGGTCCTCGAACGCGACCTTGGCCAACGCGCCGGCCTCGGCTTCATCGGCAAACACACCAACCTCATCAGCCGCCGGCTTGGCAACTGGTTTTTCATCTCTGAAATCCTCACCACTGCCGAACTCGAGCCGGACAAACCGGAGCGCAACCATTGCGGCAAATGCACGAGCTGCATCGACGCCTGCCCGACCGGCGCGATCACTGCGCCGTTCCAGCTCGACGCGCGCCGCTGCATCTCCTATTTGACCATCGAGTTGAAAGGCGCGATCCCGGAAGAGCACCGCCCGGCGATCGGCAACCGGATTTACGGCTGCGACGACTGTCTTGACGCCTGTCCGTGGAATCGCTTCGCCGGCGAGGGCCGCTTGATGGCGCCGCACCGGCGCGACGACCTTGGCCAAGCCGGCCTGATCGAGCTGCTGGCGCTGGACGACGACGGTTTCCGGGCCAAGTTTCGCGGCACGCCGATGCAGCGAACCAAGCGCCGGGGCATTCTGCGGAACGTCTGCGTCGCCCTTGGCAACGTCGGCGACGCCACGGCACTCCCGGCGCTCGAAAGGGCCACTGCCGACCCGGAGCCTTTGATTGCCGAGCACGCCCGGTGGGCGCTTGGCGAGGTGAAGCAGCGCAGCAGTGTGGATTAACGCAAATCCCCCTGTTTTTTACGGGTTGCAATAGGAGTGTCGAGGCGTATCTTCTCCCGCCGTGACGCCGATGGCTCCCCATTTAGCCGGGCTGGTTTGCGCTGCGCTGCTTGGCCTGATTGGGGCCGGATGTCAGGCGCTGCAACAGGTTGATTGGGAAGGGCGCGTTGGCCAGTACAGTTACAAGCAGGCCGTGGCAGAGCTCGGCCGGCCGGAAAGGGAAACAAAACTCGCGGGTGGCTTGCGCCGGGTGGAATGGATCACAAATTCCGGGGCCTCTGCGGGCCGCACACTGACCGGTGCCGGCTATCGGCGGGCGACAGTGGGCGTCCTGCCGCTGGAGCCGACAGAAATCCACCGGTTGCGCGACCGGTACCTGCGGCTGACGTTTGACAAGGCCGGGCGGCTGGCAGCCTGGGAACATGGGACCAAGACAGGAGATTAAAATGATGATAAACAGAAATAGAACGAGCGGTTTTACATTGATCGAGTTGCTGGTGGTGATCGCCATCATTGCCATCCTGGCGAGCCTGCTGTTGCCAGCGCTGGCCAAGGCCAAGAACCAGGCGCACCAGAGCATCTGCCTGAATAACTTCAAGCAGCTTGGCATCATGATGCAGCTGTACGCGCATGACAACGAGGACCGCGTCGTGCACAACGGCAACGGGCAAATTCGCCTGACTTGGGTGGGCGGTGTGTTTTCCAGCCGACCGGAGGACGCCCTCAAGCCGGAGATGCTGATTGACAAGAATCTTTCATTGTTCGGCCAGTACATCAAGACCACCGGAATTTACCGCTGTCCCTCCGACAAAAGCACCACGACCGGGAGGGATCCTGTTACGAGGAGAGTGGCCACATTGCCGCGCCTGCGCAGTTACTCACTTAACAGCTACGTCGGCTGGAACACCGACACCCGGGGCGCCGGCGAGCCGGCCTACCGGAACCAGCCGGACCGGCGTTACCAGAGTTTCCTCAAGATGTCCGATTCCGCGAAGGGGCCTTCGGAACTTTTCACGTTTATCGAGGTCCATCCGGTGAGCCTGTGCCGACCGTTTTTTGGGCATCATATGGGACAAAGTTTCTATCATGTGCCGGCTGCGTATCACAACGGCAAGGCGGCATTGGGTTACATCGACGGCGGTGCGAGGGTGAACGAGTGGCGCCACAAGCAAACCAAGGACATCCAGTCCGTCACCGACGGCGGCCACTGGGGGCATCACTCCCACGGCAACTCCCGCAACACGGATCTCGTCTGGCTTCAGGAACGGGCCACCATTGCCAAGAGCCGTCGCCGCTAGGCCTCTCCCTTTTCCAGCCGGCGAAACTGCCGCAACAAAGCCTCCGCGCCGCCCGACTCCGGAAGCGGGCGTTTCATGCACTCAAGTAACTCGGCCGCAGCCACTTCTACTGCCGCTGGGCCATGGATTTCATCCCGTGCGAAGTTCAGGAATTTCATCAGCCGGAAGGCATTGAACCAGCGGAAAAACCGCTTGCGAAACGCGCCCAAGTCGCCCGAGTTGGCCCGAATCTCTGGCACGACCGAACCGGTAAACGCCTCCCCCAAAAACCGGGCCATCGCCTCGGTCGGTTTGCCGCTTGGCTGGCCGGTTTCCCAAATCGAATCCGCTTGGCCAAGCAGCCACTGCGCGTCGCGATAAGCTTGCAGCGGATAGGTCGCCAACCTGCCGTTGGCCACGTAGTCGCCGACCGCCTTGCCGGTGCCGAATGGCACTCGATCCGACAGGCGCGGCGAGGGGTGCACGGTGACGTGGGGCAACTCCGTCACTTGGGCAAGCCAGCTGATCTTTTGCAGGAAATAAAAATCCTCGCCGGCTTGGCGGCGATTCATCCCGCCTTGTTTCACGTAGGCCCACGCACGAACCGCCATCGCCGAGCCGATGGTGTGGAAGCCGTACGGGAAACCGATGAACTTCTGCGCCAGCACATGGTAGCGAAGATGTAATTCGTAAGCGGCGATGCCGTCGAACAACGCTTGGTCCGGCGCGTCGCCGCCGAAGCCAAGCGCGATCCATTCGCCGGTGTCAAGCGGATGCTCGAAATGGATGCTGCAACCGGGCGCAGCCGGCTGCTCCGCGAAGTGCGACTCAATGCCGGTGAAGTAATTGGCGGAGCAGCGGCAGTCGGCGTCGTAACAGACGATCAAGCCGTCCTCCGCTTGGCCCACGTCGGCAAGGCGCTGCAGCGCCTCGTCCATCCCGATCTTCCGCGCTTGGCCAACACCGGCGTGCTTCGGTGGCAGATTGGGCAAGTGCAGCAAATGGATCGGCAGCCAATGGTTCCCCCGCTTGCCCAGCCAGCCGGTGGCTTGATTGAGAGTGAGCCGGTTTTGCCGGGCCACCGTCGGGGTGTTTTTTTCGGAGCCGTTGATGACAACAATCACCTCCGCTTGGCCAAGCGGCGGCTCGCAGTTGGCCAAGCATTCCAGTGCGCCGACGAGATCCGGTTCGTCGTGGCACGGAATAACCACGACCAACCGCAAACCAGGATGCGGCGTGGCCTCGATCAACCGCGCCCCGGCCGATTTCCGCAGATATTGTTCGTGAGGTTCAGCCACTTGGCGTTGGCCAAACTGACGTCTGGCGACCGCTCGTTCAACGGAATAAGCTGGTGGCGAGGGAGTACACCCTCGCCCAGCGGGAGAGGGCAGGGAGAGGGAGAAACAAGAGACCAACACGAAAGCTGCAAATTGGCTTGGGACTTCGGTTGGCCGGCGTCACTATTCCCGCGGACTTTTTCCTGTTATGAGAACGATCAGATTCATCATCCTTGTCGCTGTGGCGCTTGGCCAAGCGTCATTTTTGCATGCGGAGTTTCGCGCCGGGATCGCGGTGCGGGTGGTCACGCCCGAGCCGTTGCTGCCGGTGTCCGGCGGGGTCGGCCCGTCCAATCCGGTCACCCAAAAACAGGGCGACCTCACCGTGCGGGCGATGGTGCTCGAGAGCGGCAGCACGCGGGTGGCGTTCGTCAGCACCGATTTTCTCGGCTTCCCCGCCGTGCTGGGCGATCGCGTGCGGCGGCAGGTCAAGTCGATCCCGCCCGGGCATATTTTAATCGGCGCGACGCACACGCACAGTGCGCCCGACTGCTACGGCTTCCCCAACGGCAAAGGCGGCACCGACGCTGATCTCGACTATCTCGACTTCGTCTGCAACGAGGCCGCCGAGGCGGTCAACGAGGCGGTCTCCAAGCTGCAGCCGGCGTCACTCCGGATCGCCACCGGCAAGGCCAACGGGAAGATTGCCTACAATTATTACGCGCCGCAACTGTACGACCCGCGCTGCAGCGTGATGCAGACGGTTGGCCGCGACGGCAAGCCGTTCGCCACGCTGGTCAACTACGCGATCCACCCCGAAGTGCTTGGCTCGAGCCAAGGTATTCTCAGCCCGGACATGGTCGGGCCGCTGGTCGATCGTATCACGGCGGGCGGCGGCGGCACCGGCATTTTCATGAATGGCGCGCAGGGCGGCATGGTCACCGCCGACGTGCGCGGGCCGGACGGAAAGGATGTGCAGACTTGGGAAGAGTGCCAACGCATCGGGCACCTGCTTGCCGACGAGGCGCTGCGGATCGTCCGAAGCGCGGCTGCGCAGCCGAACCCCGCAATCCGCTGCACCGGGCGTGACGTGACGCTGCCGGTCGATTCGCCGATGCTGCTGGCCATCATGAAAATGTCCCCGCTGCGTCTGGCCGATCCGGACAAAAAATCGATCACCACCCATGTCAACCTCGTGCACGTCGGCGACGCGCAGATTCTCACCCTCCCCGGCGAGGCGCTGCCCAACATCGGCTACTATCTCAAGCGTAAGATGACCGGGCGGCACAACCTCCTGTTTGGCCTGACCAACGACGCGCTGGGCTATATTTTGACCAAGGAGGACTGGAACAGTTTTGAGCGGTACAACTACGTCACCCGCACCAGCCTCGGCGAATCGACCGCCGAAATCCTCATCCGCGAATCACTGAAACTCGTCGAGCAGTCCGCCGCGAAGTAGCCGCTTCACCCAAGGCCAATTTCCGCGAGGCGCTTGGCCAGGAATTGTCCCGGCCCAAGATTAAGCCGGAGGCTTCAAAGCCATTAGCCGGTGTTCAGCGAAGCGCCACCACCGGAAAAGCCGCCGCAAAAAACCATCCCGGCAGGGATGGCAGCCTCCCGTCTGCGAATTAATTCTTCCGGCTGGCACCCCACCGGGGTGCTTTCCCTGGGTGGCCGCAGACCGGTGGTGTCGCTGGCGCTCAACCACCGGCTAATGGCTCTCACGCCTCCGGCGTGAACCACGAACCGTGCTTTGCCTCAAGTTCGGCATCGGCTGGATTTGGCCAAGCGCAGTGGGGAGGCGGCGGCGAAGCGGCGGTTGGTGGCGGGGCCGCTGGAGTCGCAGGGGGATTTGTTGGATTCGGGGCCGAGTGAGGAGTTGGGGCAGATGTTGTTGATGGAGTCGGCGGCGGGGGACGCGACAGTTGAGGCGCAGCGGGGTGAGGTGGTTCCGGTTCGGGATAAAGAAGGGCGGTTGCTTGCGCCAAACGGGGCGGTTTCCAAATTAAACGAGCAGGATTGGGTGACTGTACGGACGCCGTTTTTCCGCCGATGGTTTGGGGATTGGCTGGCAGCGGTCAAGAAGTTGACTGGGGTGGATGCAACGGGGATGCGTCATGAACTTAATGCCCAATGGATCAGGCATGGATACCGCCAGCACAAGTCGGATGCAGATCCAATAACGGTTGCAGATTTGAAAAGGATCCCCGAAGTCTTGGATGGGTGGGATTACGTAGAGCGGGGAAGTCTCAAGGATGGCCACCCGTCGGTACGATTTGTTAAGAGAGTAAACGGCAATTTGTATGTCGTGGAACGGGTGTTTAAGGGTTCGCGAAGAAGCACGCCGAGGATGACACAAGTCACAATATGGAAAGAGCCTTCAACCCACTCGCCTGCTGCTTCCAAAAGGAAGCCCCGGCAGAGATACGCCCGAAGCGCAGGGAAGGCCCGCGAAAATCTACTGTTTGTCAATGGGCGGGTCAACCCTGAAAAGGTCAGCAAGGTGGTGGACGTGTTGACTCATAAAAAAAGGACACCGAAGGGTTGGAAAGGGTTGAGAGGAGAGTAATCCGTTGACT
>JACNJE010000035.1 GCA_014382705.1 Verrucomicrobiota bacterium
GACCGGAGGGCGCTGGGGAACCGCGGCGATCGGGCGGGCCTGGAGGGGGGGGGGAAGCGCTGCGGGGACATCCTCGATCGCCGCGATGTCGTGCGGGGCCTGCCGGCCGGTTCCAGCGACAGGGTGCTGGCCTCGAGGATGTCGCCCTCGACCCCGGGCAGCCCGCCGGCGAGCCAGTCGAACAGCGGCGTGACGGCGACGAGCAAATGCAGCGCCGACAGCCCGCCGCCGGCGAGCATCATGAAGCGCCACAGTTTCTTGTACGAGGCGAGGTCGCGGCTCAGCTTGGTACTGGCGGTGAGCAGCATGATGATCGGCGCCTCGATCAGCAGCGCGAGCGGGAACACCACACCGCCGTACGCGCCGAGGTTCACCTCCGGGTTGGCCAGTCGTGCCACCACCGCGCTGAGCAGAGGCAGCTCGATCCCCATCATCAGCCAACTCAGCGCGAGCGGATACCACGTTTTCCACACGTCCCGGATGGTGACGGGTTGACTTTTCGGTGGGTGCATCAGATTTTGCCCACCCCCGATCTCGGCGGGGGACTCCTCGGCAAGCCCATCCATACGGCAAGGCCCGGTGCGAAACGACGTAAATCATGGCTGACCCCCGCGGCAGAACCAACCCGGCCACCCGGCCAAGCGCAGGCCAACCGGCCCACGGCGCGGTGCGGCTGGTGCTGTTCGATATCGACGGCACGCTGGTCAGCACCGGCGGTGCCGGGATGAAGGCGTTCGGCGAGGCGTTCGAGGCGGCGTTCGGCATCGGTAATGTCACCGGGGAAATCAAGTTTGCCGGCCGCACCGACTACTCGCTGTTCCGCGAGATGTGCCGGCATGGCGGCATCGACTGCACGGCAGAAACCCGCGAGTTGTTTTTTAGCCACTACCTCCGCCTTGTGGACAGCCATCTCGACGCGAACACGGGCGGGCCGTTTCCCGGCGTGGTGCGGATGCTCGACGCGCTGGCGGCCATGCCGGATGCGCCGACGCTTGGCCTGCTGACCGGCAACATCCGTGAGGGGGCCAGGCGCAAACTCGGCACCTACGGGCTGTGGGATCGGTTCGCGCTGGGCGGCTTCTCGGACGACGACGAGGATCGCAACCGCATCGCCGCCGCCGCGAAGGCCCGGGGCGGCGAATATCTCGAGTGCCCGCTCGACGGCCCGGAGATCGTCGTGGTCGGCGACACGCCAAGGGACGTTGCCTGCGGCCGGCATATCGGGGCGCGCACGCTCGCCGTGGCCACCGGCGGGGCGACGCTGGAGGCGCTGCAGGCCTGCGAGCCGGACTGGGCCGTGCCGGATCTGACCCACCTGTCCGCCGCGGAACTCTGCAGCGGCTGACCCGGCGCTTGGCCAAGCGCTTGGCCGCAAAATGCGGGATTCCATTCGCGGCGCGATTCCGGTATTGTTCCGGCCTTTTCAAGAGAAGCATGGGAACGGAGCAATTTTCACTCAACGGCAGGACGGCGCTGGTCACCGGCAGCTCGACCGGCTTGGGCAAGCGGATGGCGGTCGCGCTTGGCCAGGCGGGGGCCAAGGTGGCGATGAACTATTTCAACAACGAGGAGCGCGCCGCGCAGGCGTTGTCCGAGTTCGAGGCCACCGGGGCGGAGGGGGCGATGATCCGGGCCAACGTGACCGACGAGGCCGACGTGAACCGGTTGGTCGCCGAGGCCGGCGAGCGGCTTGGCCCGGTCGACATCGTGATCCTCAACGCCACCCCGGATCAGCCGCAGAAACCGATCGAGGAGTACGACTGGGCGTTTTACCAAAGCATGCTCGATTTCTTCATCAAGAGCCCGTACCTCGTGACGCGCGCCGTTTTGCCGCACATGAAGAAGCAGCGCTGGGGCCGCATCATCAACATCGGCTCGGAGGTGTTTCACCTCGGCGTCACGCCGTTCACGGCCTACGTCTCGGCCAAAGGCGGGCAGAATGGATTCAACCGCAGCCTCGCGCACGAATTGGCGCCGTGGAACGTCACGGTCAACATGATCTCGCCCGGCTGGATCCCGGTGGAGCGGCACGAGAAGGATCCGCAGGAGTTGAAGGACGGCTACTTTGCGACCATCCCGATGCAGCGCTGGGGCGTGCCGGAGGATTTGGCCGGCACGATCATTTACCTGGCCAGCGAGGCGTCGTCGTTCGTCACCGGCCAAAACATCCATGTCAACGGCGGCCTGACCGTGCACTGATTTTTTTAAGAACAAAGCAACCTAAGTTATCATGATTAAAAAACTGACATATATCGCAGGCGCCATGGCACTGGTTTTGGCGGTCGGCTGCGGCTCTGAAGACTCCGCGAATACATCCGGCGGCGGAGAAGCTGGAGCAAATCCCAAAACCAAGCACAAGATTGCCTATGTGACCAATGGCATCGACCCGTTTTGGGATCTGTGTGCTGCCGGCGTGCGCCAGGCCGAGAACGAACTGGGAGGCGTGGAGTGCGAGGTGCATTTTCCGCCCAAGGGCTTGGCTGACCAGAAGAGCATTCTGGAGACGCTTTTGGCCAAGGGGATCAAGGGCATCGCCGTGAGCCCGATTGATGCTGACGGTCAAACCAAGTTTTTGAATGAGGTGGCCGCACAGACCAAGTTGATCACGCACGATGCCGACGCGCCGAAAAGCGATCGCTTGGTTTACATCGGCACCGACAACTACAAGGCAGGTCGTGCGCTTGGCCAACTGGTGAAGGAAGCGATCCCGGATGGCGGCGAAGTGGCCATCTTTGTCGGCCGACTGGAGCAGTTGAACGCCCGGCAGCGTCGGCAGGGCGTCATCGACGAACTGCTCGACCGCCCAAGCCAAGCGCTTGGCCAAATCAAGTTTGATGAGGTGGCCAAGGTGTTTAAGGGAGAGAAGTACACGATCGTCGACACACGCACGGACAACTTCGTTATGGACGCAGCCAAGTCGAACGCCGAGGACGCGATCACCAAGTATGAAAACCTGGCCTGCATGGTGGGCCTGTTCGCCTACAACCCGCCGCGCTGTCTGCAGGCGATCAAGGAGGCCGGCAAGCTTGGCCAAATCAAGGTCTGCGGATTCGATGAGGACGATGCGCTGCTTCAGGCGATCAAGGATGGGCATGCTTACGGCACGATCAGCCAGCAACCGTGGAAGTATGGCTACGAGTCTGTGCGCATGTTAAAGGGTATCCTGGACGGTGACGATTCCGTGGTTCCCGCTAGCAAGTTTATCGATGTCGGCTACAAGTCAGTGACTGCAAAAAATATCGATGAATTCTGGGCCGAAAAACGGAAGATGACTGCTTTGGGTGCGAAAAAGGATTAATGCCGGACGCCCAACCACTGCTGAAAATCTCCGCAATTGGAAAGCAGTTCCCCGGGGTTCGGGCACTGCACAACGTCGACCTCACCTTGAATCAGGGTGAGGTTTTGTCCTTGGTGGGCGAGAACGGTGCCGGCAAAAGCACGATGATGAAGATTCTCGCCGGGGTACACACGCCGGATGAGGGCACCATCGAACTGGACGGCCGGGCGGTACAAATCGGATCGGTTCGAGAAGCGCAGAAGCATGGCATCGCGCTAATCCATCAGGAACTGAACCTGTCGGATAATCTCGATATCGCGTCGAATATTTTTCTGGGTAACGAACCACACAAGTACGGGGTGCTGGACCGCAAACGTATTTACGAGGAATCAGCCGGTTATCTAAAGCGTGTTGGGCTGGATTTTCCAACCGACACGCTCGTGGCTGACCTGACGATCGGGCATCAGCAGTTGGTCGAAATCTCCAAGGCGCTCTCGGTGGATGCCCGGATCATCATCATGGACGAGCCGACCTCGAGCCTATCCAAAAAGGAATCGGGAAACCTTTTCGAGGTGATCCGAGATTTGAAGTCTCAGGGGATCGCCATCATTTATATCTCTCATCGGCTTGGGGAGGTGATGGATTTGTCAGATCGCGTGGCTGTGCTGCGCGACGGTGAAAACGCCGGTGAGTTGGTTGGCGATGAAATCACCCACGACGCCATGGTGAAGCTCATGGTCGGTCGGGACGTGTCCCAATTTTACAATCGCACCGCCACGCCTCCCGGCGAGGTGGTGCTCGAGTTGGATCGGCTACGAACGCCGGTCCATCCCACGGTAGAGATTTCGTTCAACGTTTGCAGTGGCGAGATAGTCGGCATCGCCGGATTGGTCGGCGCCGGCCGAACGGAGCTGCTGCAATCCATTTTTGGCGTGACCCCGGCTGTCGGGGGCACAATGAAACTGGAGGGCAAGGTGCTGAACCCGAGAACGTCGCTGGATGCGATCGATTCCGGAGTGGTTTTGGCCCCGGAAGATCGCAAACGTCATGGCCTCGTGCTGGAGATGAGTGTTCGAGAAAACATTAGTCTTGCACGGCTCCGGCAGGATCAAAAAGTGGGCATGATCGATTTCCGTGGTGAAGCCGAATTGGCGGAGGAGACGATCGTAAAAATGAACGTCAAGACCCCGCATGCAGAGCAGATTACCCAATACCTCTCCGGCGGCAACCAACAAAAAGTGGTACTCGGGAAATGGCTGGCGATGAATCCTCGCCTGTTGCTGCTCGATGAGCCGACGCGTGGTATCGACATTGGATCCAAGCAGGAAATTTACAGGCTCATGGAAGACTTGGCGGCAAGTGGGGTAGCCGTGTTATTTGTCTCAAGTGAAATGGAGGAAGTGTTGGGGATGGCTGATCGCGCCCTGGTGATGCACGAGGGGGCGATCACCGGGGAGTTGCCTCGCGATCAACTCAGCGAAGAAGCGATCATGCAACTGGCAACCGGAAAAAAGGCTGCAGCATAAAAGTATCATGAACAAAAACACGCTCGGAATTTTAGGCTTATTTATTTTGATTTTCGGGATCACTTGGGCGAGCAACGAGAATTTTGCCAACGGCTACAACATGACTAACCTAGTGAAGTGGTCGAGCCTTTACGCCATCATGGGAATCGGCGTCGCGTTCGTCATCATCACCGGTGGAATCGATCTGTCTATAGGCTCTGTGATTGGCCTTGTGGCCGCATTGATGGCATTGGCGATTAAGCAGGGATGGAACCCAACGCTAACTGTGTTTCTTTTGCTCGGCCTGTCACTTGTCATCGGCCTGATTCATGGGTTGTTAATTACCAAGGTGAAGTTGCAACCATTTGTCGTCACACTTTGTGGCCTGTTGTTTTACCGGGGTATTTCAAGGTGGCTCACGGATAACCAAACCATGCAATACCCAAACACAGAAGGCTTGGATTCATTTTTCAGTGGTAAGGTTGGTCTCTTCGGTCAGTTCAGCCTCCCATCTCCATTATTCTTCCTCATCGTAATTGCTGTTTTGGCTGCGTTTTTTCTCAATCGTACCATCTGGGGCCGGTATCTGCTCGCGCTGGGTAATAACGAGGATGGGGCCCGCTACAGTGGGATTCAGACCGATCGGTTGAAAATCACGGCTTACGTAATCTGCTCCTTTCTCGCGGGGGTCTCTGGATTACTATTCGCCTATGAACTGGACTCGGTTCAGCCGGCGCAGACTGGTGAGTTTTACGAACTCTATGCTATCGCTGCCGCAGTCTTGGGTGGATGCAGTCTTCGCGGGGGGCAGGGCGCCATCTTCGGCGTGATCATTGCGGCTGCGGTCATTCGTCTGCTGCGCAACTCCATTAATCTTGTCGGCATCTCAACTCACCTTGAGTTTGCCATTATCGGCCTTGTTATTCTCGGCGGCGTTACTGCCGATGAACTCATCAAGCGCATCGTGGCCAAGAGGCGGACGGCACAGGTGAACGCCGCGAAAAGTTAAGCTGCCTTCGGCGGGTTTTCGTGGGCGCGGCGGAATATCTTTTTGTGGATGGAAAGAAGTCGCAACAACTCCACGATTGGCGTCTTGTGATCGTCCACACGCAGGTCGATGAATCGGTCGTTACCCCCGGAGTAGCCGCCGTTTTTCCGGACGACAAGCAGCGCGGCGGATTGCCGGCCGCGTGAGTCGCCACCCGCCTTTTGGCCTTCCGTTAACGCCAGCGCCAGCCAGTCGCATAGTCCTGTGCCGGTTTTCTTTTGTGATTGCTCGTAGCCGCTGACCATGCTGCGGACGACTTCTTCGCCGACTAGGATATTGCCCTGTGCGCAAAAGTTTGGTTTCTCAATGTGCCCAGCCCAATGCTTGCAACCAGAGCCGGTGAACGAGGCGCTTCGGCCCTTGGCATCCACGATGCCCAGTTGCCGCAGGCGCCGGTTCGCATCGGCCTCGGTCAGGGCGTCGACAGTTTCCTTGGCCGATTGGCCCTTGGCCAAGCGCCCGAGGCCCTCCGGCCCGTAGTCGACGTTGGCGTACGACTGGGTGGCCACGGCGCCGACGCCGGCCTTGGCCCACGGCACCACGCTGCCGACCGCAAAAAACTTGCTCTGCACCGCCACGCCAAGGTCGCCGGTTTTCGGGTCGTAACCCACGATGGAAAACGTGGCGACGGGCGTTGCGCAGGAGTTTGGTTCCGCTTGGCCAAGCCGCTTGGCCAAGGCGGTGGGAGCGAGAGACAGCCCGGCCAGTCCTGTGCCGGTGCGCTTGAGGAACGTGCGTTGATCGATCGCATTCACGCGCCGACGCTACCCGCAATCCCGCACTTGGCCAAGCGGTTGGCTTGTGTTCCCGGCGGCTGGCTTTTATCTTCCTCGCGACGATGCCCATCAAGACGTTGAAACAAAAAATGGCGGAAGGCCAAGAGGTTCGCGTGATGGCGGTCAGCGCGTTTCCCAGCCCGAAACTGATTGAGATTGCCGGAAAGTTCGGCGACCTCGACGGCGTGTGGATCGACCAGGAACACTCCGGACTGCCCAACCCGGATCTTGAGGTGTTGCTGTTGGCCTGCCGCGCCGCCGGGCTGGATGCCTTCGCGCGCGTGGCACCGACCGATTATGCCACGGTGATGCGTCCGATGGAGGGCGGGGCCAGCGGTGTCATGATGGCGCAGGTTCGCAGCGTGGCCGAGGTGGCGCAGGCGGTGCGCTGGATGAAGTACCACCCGGAGGGCGAGCGCGGAATGTACCTCGGCAACCATGAGGCGGAGTACGGCACCAAGCCGGCACCGGAGCACGTGGCCGACAGCAACCGCGACCGCTGGACGCTGATCCAGATCGAGACCGCCGAGGCGGTGGAGTGCGTCGAGGGAATCGCCGCTGTCGACGGGGTCGATTGTCTTTTTGTCGGGCCAAGTGATTTGTCCAACAATCTCGGCAAGCCGGGCAACCCGATGGATCCGCTCGTGCTGGCCGCCATCGAGCGCATCGCTGCCGCAGCCAAGGCCAACGGCAAACCGTGGGGTGCTCTCTCGAAGACCGAGGCGTTCGCGCTCAAGTGCCGCGAGCTTGGCTGTCAACTGTTCAGCATTGCCGGCGATCTGGACTACTTCACCCGGGGCATCGCCGCGACGCGGGCGGCCTTTCCGAAATTTTACCCATGAGCATTGAAGCAAAACTAACCGAACTGGGCATCGAACTGCCGCCGCCGCCGCCGGCCGTGGCGGCGTACGAGCCGTGGATGCGCACCGGCAACCTCGTCCTCACCTCCGGCCAACTGCCATGGCGACACGGCGAGATGGCCTTCGCCGGCCGGTGCGGCGGCGAGATCACCGAGGATCAGGGCTATCAGGCGGCGCGGCAATGCGCCATCAACGCCATCGCCCAACTCAAGGCGGCGGCGGGCGATCTCGACCGCGTGACACGCATCGTGAAGGTGGACGGCTACGTGCACACTGCGCCCGGTTTTCGCGGCCACCCGCAGGTGCTCAACGGCGCGTCGGAACTGTTCAACACCGTCTTCGGCGAGCGCGGCCGGCACGCCCGGCTGGCCATCGGCGTCGACGAGATGCCACTCAACGCCGCCGTGCAGATCTGCGTCACTGCTGAGATCGAGGATTATCCCATATCCTGAACAATGAGTTTTGCCCACCTTACCTTGGCCACGCGTGATGTCATTGCGTCGCGCGACTTTTTCGCCGAGACGCTTGGCTGGGAGCCGATTGAGCGCCCCGGCAACATCGATTTCGAGGCCGCTTGGCTGCGCATCGCACCCGGGCAGGAACTGCATTTACTCCACGTGCCGGACTTTGCTCCGTCCGACTTCGAGCGGGAGTTCGGCCGGCACTTCGCGGTCGAGTATCCGGCGGACGGTTTTGCCGGATTGAAGGAGCGCTTGGCCAAGCGCGGCGCGGAAATGATCGATCCCATCCGCGTGACGCCATTCGAGCGGTTCTTTTTCCGCGACCCAAACGGCTACATCTTCGAAGTGGTCGATGCCGACCGCACCCCGGAAGTTTAACCGGAGAAATATCACGCGAAGCCGCGAAGTCGCGATGAAGGTAGGGACGGCTGTCCTAACCGTCCGCAGCACCTAACCTGACCTATTCATCCCGAGGCAATTGTCGGGCAGTTGATGTTGGAATGCGGAGC
>JACNJE010000019.1 GCA_014382705.1 Verrucomicrobiota bacterium
GAGGAGGTCCGGGCGGGGAGGCCGCGTGTCGGCGGGCGGCGGAGCGGCAGCCAGTGTGAGGCTCGGGCACTCTCGTGCGTGTGCTGTAAATAGTGATGAAGCCGTTCCGCCGATTCCATCTCGCTGGCGTCCTTGATGAAATAGGTCGGCAATTTTCCCTCACCCATCTCGGCGAGGTGCGAAGTGTTGGACGAGTTGTAGCCGCCGACAACCAACAGCAAATCCATCGGGCGGCTGAGCAGGTCGCGCAGCGCATCCTGCCGGTCCTGCGTCGCTCCGCAAATCGTGTCGAAGTAACGAAAGTGATCGGCGATGGCGTTTTCGCCGTGCTTCTCGGCGATGGCTGCCCGCAGTCGCCGCTGCACTTCCTCTGTTTCGCCGCGCAACATCGTGGTCTGGTTGGCCAAGCCGATGGCGTCGAGATGTTTGTCCGGATCAAAGCCATCGGACGTGGCGCCCTCGAATTTTTTCAGGAACGTTTCGCGGTCGCCGCCGTGGGTGATGTAGCGGCAAACGGCGTCCGTCTCGTCGAGGTCGAACACAACGAGGTAATGCCCGTTCTCAAACGCCTTGGCCTGTGAGCTCGTGGCCTTGGTTTCCTCGTGCCACGCCTTGCCGTGAATGATGCTCGTGACTTGATCGCGCGCATTTTGGCGGACACGCTTCCAGACGCTCATCACGTCGCCGCAGGTCGCGTCGATGACGGTGCAGCCCCGCGCCTTGAGCGTCTCGTTGACGTTCACCTCCGTGCCGAACGCCGGGATCACCACCGGGTCGCCTTCGCCGAGATCGTCGATGTCAGCGGCTTTGTGGTCGCCGGAGAGGAAGGTGATTCCCATGTCACGAATCTGCTCGTTGACGTGCGGGTTGTGAATGATCTCCCCGAGAATATAAACCGGCTGTTCGCGGGGGAAATGCCGCCGAGCCGCATAAGCCAAGTCGATCGCCCGCTCGACGCCGTAGCAAAACCCGAACTCCTTGGCCAAGCGTATGCCGGTGTTGCCGTACGCAAACGAGCAGCCGTTGGCGCGGAGGTATTCGACCAGTTCGCTCCGGTAATGCGTCACCACCTCGGCCTTGACCTTCTCCATGATGTCCGGCCGGCGGACGTTGATTCGCTTTGGCTTTGCTGCGCTCGGCATCTCGCGGAGTGTCGCACCGGCGGGCCGCCGTTGGCAACGGAATTATAAACCCGACAACTTGCCCGAATGTTGTTAATCATCATTGATATCGGGCTATCGCCCTCACTTAGATCCATAAGTTTGAGGATCGAGCGAGAGGGGCTAATGCAACTCCCGTGCGGAGGTACAGTTACGATTTGAGTGATGAAATCAATGGTTGTAAAGTATTGGGGTTTAGCTGTTACAAGATTCATGCATGATCGCCACGTCTGCGACACAGGAATTAGTTAAAATGCGTTCGAAGCCGCTTGCGAAGTAAATGAGTCGTGCTACCTTCTTGACAAGTCGATAATCAGAACTCTTGGACGACCTCTGAACCACAAGTTGCTATCGGTGAAGCATTTTGGGTTCATACAGATTCTTTTCCGGTGTTTCCTTATTGGGAGCGTGATGTTTCGATGAAGATTAACAAAGGAAATAAATTAAAATGAGAAATATATTTGTAGCTTCGATTTTTGTTTACATATTTTTATTCGGTCAGCAATTAGTGACATTACGCGGTGATGAGTACCGCGTGGAACTTGTTTGGTATTTACAATATTCGGTTAAATCTTCCGAGGGAGGGAGTTTTGTTGTCGAGAAATCCCACGACCTAAAAACTTGGGTGCCCCGTGCTTATATTGAATCAAAACTGAAGCGGGCGCATGTAACCAAAGATAGTATTTACACAACGGGTAAGAAAAAAACCTTCGTCCGGGCCAGAAAGGCAGTCGTGACATCAGAGGACCTGAAAAAGGATTGGTTATCTCACAAGATTAAAAAATATAAGTTCCGTTATTATGTGGCGGGCGACAGCCCTTCTCCCTTTTTTCTATTAGAGGGAATGGTCACTGTGGAAAATGGGATGGTTGTGAAAGTGGATAAAGTGAGTTTTGCCTCCTATAGAGAAGATGATCAGAAGAAACCAGACAAGACGCATTTCCGAACCTTCGGGCAAATCTTTGATTTATTTGAGAAGGAAAAAGCAGGATCAGACATCAGCTACGTGATTCTTTCTCCGGAGTTGAAATTTCCTGAACAAATTAAAATTGATAGAGACATCAGTGTGGCTGATGAAGGGATCACTATTCATGTCAACGATTTCGAGATTTTGAAGGAATAGCCTCACTTGTGATTCCTGCACAATAGGGGAATGTGGCAGAAGATCGGATGAAGAGCGCACTGCGGGTTAACAGCCCGCGAGCCAAGCGAGGATGGCTTTCTGCGTGTGCAATCGGTTTTCGGCTTGGGTGAAAATCGTGTCGGCGTGCGCCTCAAATGTTTCCTCGTCGATCTCCTTGCCGCGATAGGCGGGGAGACAGTGCATCACCAGCGCGTCCGGCTTTGCCAAGCGCATCAACCCGCCGTTGATCTGGTAGCCGGCCAGCTTGGCCAAGCGCGCCTCCGCCTCGGCCTCCATTCCCATCGACACCCAGACGTCGGTGTACACCATGTCCGCGCCATCAACACCGGCGCGCACGTCCTCCGTGCAGGAAATATTGCCGCCCGCCTTGGCCAAGGTCTCCGCGCTTGGCTGGAACTCCGCCGGCGCGGCGATCCGCAACTCGAAGCCCAGCGCCGCCGCCGCGTACACCCACGAGACCGGCACGTTGCACGCGCCGTCGCCGACGTACGTGATCACTTTGCCTTGGATCGGCCCGCGTAATTCCTGAAACGTGAAAATGTCGGTCAGGATTTGGCACGGATGTTCGTCGTCGGTCAGTGCGTTGATGGTCGGGATGCCGGAGTACTCCGCGAACTCCTCGACGTCCGACTGCGCGAAGGTGCGGATGATCGCCCCGTGCACCATCCGGCCGAGAACGCGGGCGGTGTCTTTGATCGGCTCGCCGCGGCCAAGCTGCAGGTCGTTCGCGTTGAGAAACATCACCGAGCCGCCGAGTTCGCGGACGCCGACCTCGAACGACACCCGTGTGCGCGTGGAGGACTTGGTGAAAATCATCGCCCACGTCTGCCCGTCGAGCGGCTTGATTTCGCCGGCACCGCGCTTGGCCTTGATCGCTTTCGCCGACGCTAGGATCTTCTCCATCGCCGCGCCTGGCATCCCCTCGAGCTTCAACAGATGTTTCATTCGATTATTTTTTGGATGGTTTGCTCCAACAAATCGAGACCGGCTTGGGCCTCTTCCTGCGTCAAGTTGAGTGGCGGCAAAAAACGGACGACCGACGAGCCGGCCGGGATGGTCAGCATCCCTGCTTCGTGCAGCGCCGACACCCACTGCACCGCCGCCGGTTTGCTGTCATCGAACGAGGCGAAGCCGCTGCCCATCTCGATGCCGATCATCAAGCCAAGCCCGCGAACTTCCTTGATGGCCGCCGGATATTTCTCCCGCAGCTTGGCCAATTCCTCGACGAAAAATTGGCCAAGCGCCCGAGCGTTGGCCGCCAAGCCGTCGCGGTCGATCACCTCGAGAATTTTGTTCGCCACCGCGCAGGCCAGCGGGTTGCCGCCAAACGTCGAGCCGTGCGTTCCCGGGCCAAGCACGTTGGCGTGCTGCTCCGAAATCCACACCGCCCCCATCGGGAAACCGCCGCCAAGCGCCTTGGCCATGCCGACCGCGTCCGGTAAAAAATCGCCAAGTTGTTCGCCGAGAATCGCCTGAAAACTTTGAAACGATCCGGTGCGAAAATGCCCGCATTGCACGCCGTCCCACAGCAGCAGCAAGTTGTGCTCGTCACACAGTTGCCGCAGCCCAAGCAGATAGCCCGGCGACACGGGCCGGATGCCGCTTTCGCCCTGGATACCCTCAATCATCACTGCCACCGTGTCCGGGGAGATGGCCGAACGCACGGCGTCAATGTCATTGAACGGCACGTGCGTGAACCCCTCGAGCAGGGGAGCATACCCGTCCTTCAGCTTTTTTTGGCCGCTCGCCGAGATGCCGGCCATCGTCCGCCCGTGAAACGAGTTCTCGGCGGTGATAACTCCGAACCTGCCCTCAGCTTGGCCAAGACGCCGCGCCAGCTTGAACATTACTTCCGACGCCTCCGCACCACTGTTGCCGAAAAACACACGCCCCTCGCCAAGCCGCTTGGCCAAGCTTTCAGCGAGCTGCGCTTGCCCCTCGAAGTGGTAAAAATTCGTGCAGTGCATCAGCTTGGCCGACTGCTCGGCGAGCGTCTGGCTGATCTCCGCGTTCGCGTGGCCGAGGCAGTTCACCGCGATCCCGCCGCCGAGGTCGAGATAGCGTTTGCCGTCGGTGTCCCACACATACGCGCCCTCGCCGTGATCGAGCGTGATCGGAAACCGCCCGTAAGTCGGGGCGACGTATTGCTTGAAGCGTTCCATAATGGTGCGCTGATTTGGTTGTGTGCCGGGTTTCATCAAAATTTAACGCGTTCTCCCTCTCCCCAGCCCTCTCCCGCTGGGAGAGGGAGCCTGGCCAAGCGCGTCCCGCCTGATTCCTTCTCCCTCAGGGAGAAGGTAGCCGAAGGCCGGATGAGGGTGAACGACCGAATGTTTTTGGATGATGGCCGTTGTTCGATCGGTGAATTAAAAAAGTTCTGGCTCATTGTTCCACGATTTCCGTGCCGACTCCGGCGTCTGTAAAAATCTCCAACAGCAGCGAGTGGCTCAACCTGCCGTCGATGAAAAAAACCTTCTCGACTCCCGCCGCCACCGCCTTCACGGCACTGTCCACTTTTGGGATCATCCCTTTTGAGATCACGCCGCTCGACTTGAGCGCCTCGACCTCGGCCACCGGCAGATGCGAAATCACGCTCGCTGCGTCGTCCGGGTTTTGCAGCAACCCCGGCACATCGCTCATGTAAACCAAGCGCTTGGGCTTGAGCGCGACCGCCGCCTGGCCAGCGGCGACGTCGGCGTTGCAGTTGTAAATTTGACCGTCCTCGCCCGTGGCGGTCGGGCTGATCACCGGCGTGATGTCCTGCGCGATGCAGTCTAGCAGCGGCGCGGTGTTCACTTCCGTCACCTCGCCGACCAATCCGACATCGAGCCGCTCGCCCGTTTGGCCAAGCGGGCGAAACGGTTTGCAGCGAAAAATTTCCGTGCCTGAAAAACCGCGCGCCTTGCCGCCAAGTTCGTTGATCATCGAGACGATGCCGGGGTTGATCTCCCGTGACAAAACCTGCTCGACGACCTCGACCGACTCCGGCGTCGTCACGCGATACCCCTGCTCGAACCGCGTCTCCACGCCAGAAATGGCGAGCGCTTGGGTGATCGCCTTGCCGCCGCCGTGCACGATGACCGGGTTGATGCCAACCGCCTCGATGAAAACGACATCGCGCGCCACGCCGCTGCGTACCGCCGAGTCGTCCGAGTCCATAAAACTGCCGCCGTACTTAACGACAAACGTCTCCCCCCGAAACCGCTGCACATACGGCAACGCCTCAATCAAAGTACCCGCCTTGGAGATGAGATGATTCATGTTTTAGCCTCCCATCGCTGCGGGGTCGGTGATGTCGCCTTTGTTGAACTCGACGTATGCCTCGGTGAGATCGGCGGCGTGGAGCACGGCGGCAGCTAGGCCGAGGTTCAGGTTGATGTGAAGATCGAACTCGCTCGGCTCGACCGCCTTGCAAAGCGTCCCGAACGCGGTGCGCGTGGGGCGGCCCTTTTTGAGTGAATAAGTCTTTTTGAGGGAACCGCTCGCGCTGTAGGCGATGTCGACTTTTTCCTCGACGACTTTTGCGGGGGAGTAGCCCAGCGCGTCGATGATCCGGCCCCAGTTCGGGTCGCCGCCGCTCCAGCTGGTCTTGACGAGCGCGCTGTTGCCGACGGCCCGCGCCGCGGCGTCGGCATCGGCGAACGACTTGGCCCCGGCGACGCGCACGGTGACGACGCGGCTGATGCCTTCGCCGTCGCGGACGATCATCTTGGCCAACGCGAGGCAAACGTGGTTCAGAGCGGCTTGAAATGTTTTCAAGTCGTTGCCGCTTAATTTGCCGTTGCCGGCGAGGCCGTTGGCCAACAGCAGCACGGTGTCGTTGGTGCTCATGTCGCCATCGACGGTGATGCCGTTGAAACTTTGCGCGACGGCTTCGCGGAGACACTTTTTCAAGTTGGCCGCATCGATCTTCGCGTCGGTGGTGAGGGTGGCGAGCATCGTGGCGTGCAAGCCTTGCGGCGCGGAGGCGGGCCGTGCGCCGGTCGGACTCATGCCGGGCTGGATCATCCCCGCGCCCTTGGCGATGCCGCCGAGCCGAACGGTTTTGCCGCCCAGCGAAAACTCGACGGCGATCTGCTTGGTCTGCGTGTCGCTGGTCAGGATGGCCTCGGCAGCCCGTGCGGCAGCGGCTTGGGTCGGCTTGAGTCGCTTGGCCACGGCGGCGATGCCGGTGCGGAGGTTCGGCATCGGCAACGGGAGGCCGATCCGGCCGGTCGAGCCGACGAGCACGTCGGTGGTTTTCAGGCCAAGCGCTTGGGCGGTGAGGGCGGCCATTTCGCGGGCGTCGGCCAAGCCTTGCGGGCCGGTGCAGGCGTTGGCGTTGCCGGAGTTGATGACGACGGCGCTCGCGCGGTTGTTGCGCAAATGCTCGACGCACACCTTCACCGGCGCGGCGCAGATCTGGTTGGTCGTGAACATCCCGGCGGCCGTGGCCGGTGCGTCGGAGAGGATCAGCGCGAGGTCGTTTTTTTGGCCCTTGTCGCTGCCTTTGCCGGTGCCGAGAGTTTTGACATCGCAAAAACAGGCGGCGGCCCGGAAGCCCAGGGGCGCGGTGATCGATCCGTTGATTTTTTTAAACTGGGCCATGGCTCAGATCGGCAGGCCAACGGTTTCGTCGAGGCCAAACCGGATGTTGAACGACTGCACCGCCTGGCCGCTGGCGCCTTTGACCAAGTTGTCCTCGGCGCTGAAAACGCGCAGCCGTTTCGTGCGTGGATCAGTCACCCAGCCAATTTCGATTGTGTTTGTGCCGGTGACATTTTTGGTGTCGGGCAACCGGTCGCTGCCGGTGAGCCGGACGAACGGCTCGTCGGCGTAGCGCTTGGCCAGACAGTCGGCGACAGCGTCCGTCCATTGGCCAAAGTCGTCCGCTTGGCCAGGCGCGGGGGCGAGGTAAAGCGTGGTGAGGATGCCGCGGTTCGCCGGCACCAAGTGCGGCGTGAATTGAAGGGTGACCGGCGAGCCGTTGGCCAAGCTGAGTTCCTGTTCGATCTCGGACAGGTGCCGGTGTTTCGGCACGCCGTATGGCCGGAGGCTCTCGTTGCACTCGACGTACAAAAACGGCACGTCGGCCTTCCGGCCGGCGCCGCTCACGCCGCTCAGCGAGTCGGCGATGATTTGCGCGGGATCGATCAGCCCGGCCTCAAGCAAAGGAACGGTTGGCAGCAAAATGCTCGTCGGGTAACAGCCGGGCGAGGCGATCAGCGTCGCGTCGGCGATGGCGTCGCGCCGGATTTCCGGCAGCGCGTAAACGGCCTTGGCCAGCCATTCCGGCGCGGGGTGTTCGGTGCCGTAAAACTCGTTGTACGTGTCGGCGTCGTTGAGCCGGAAGTCGGCGCTCAGATCAATCACCGTCACGCCACGCTCGGCCAACGGCACGGCGAATTCAGCGGCGACGCCGTGGGGCAGCGCGAGGAAAACGGCCTGAGCCTTGTCGGCGAGGAGCTCGATCGACAGCTCGGAAAACGTCAGGCCGCCGACTCCGTCGTACCCGGCGAAGCGCGGGAACACAGAGCTCACCGCTTGGCCGGCGTACTGTCGCGAGGTCAGCACTGACAGGGTGACGTGCGGATGCCCGAGCAGCAGGCGCACCAGTTCCTCGCCGGAGTAACCGGAGGCGCCCACGATCGCGACGTTGATTTTTGTCCCTGACATAATGGTAAAATAATTCGGCCACGCTTGGCCAAGGTTGCTTGAAATGACGGTACCGGAAAACAGAAAGCCCCGCCAGCGTTTCAACCAGCGGGGCTCGAAAAGGGTTACAATTTAGCGTTTGCTGTATTGGAAACGTTTCCGTGCGCCGGGCTGGCCGGGAGTCTTTCGCTTCTTCTTTCGCGGGTCACGGGAGGGGTGGCCGGCGTCCTTGAGCCGTTGCCCCAGGTCGCCGTTGGGCGTCTCGGCCGGTCGCGCTGTGGCTAGCCGTGCCGCTCCCGCCTTGCCGGCGGGGCCC
>JACNJE010000107.1 GCA_014382705.1 Verrucomicrobiota bacterium
TCCATGCCATCCATGCCATCCATGCCATCCATGCCATCCATGCCATCCATGCCATCCATGCCATTGGTGCCGTCCGTGCCATCCGTACCGGCCTGGCCCTGTTCGCCCTGCGGGCCGGTGTCGCCGGTGTCGCCCTTGGCTCCGGCGGGGCCGGTGAGGACGGGGGTGTTGACGACATTGGCACCGCCGTCGCTCATGACAAACGTGAGCTTAAAGCTGCCGTCGCCGTTGTCGGCGGAGGCGATGGAGCTGATGCCAACGCCCGCGCCGCTGTTGTCATTGCCGTCCCCGCCGCCGTTGCTTGAGATAGCGGTGACCTGGGACTGGAGGGTGGTGATCTCGGACTGCAGGTTGGCCAGCTTGGTTCGCAGCGCGGCGACGAGGTTGGCCTCGGCCACGAAGTCGGCGGGCAGAGACGTCACCGTGTCGGCAACCTCGGCCGACTGGGCCTGCAGCGCGAAGGCGACGGAGGTGATCTGCTGGTCGGCACCAAGCTGCTCGAAGCCGTTGGCGCCGTCGCTGAACCAGACGCGCAGATAGACGGCGTCGTTGGCAAACACCGAGGCCTGCAGCGCGCCCATGTTGGCCAGGCCAGTGTCGCCGAGGTGCAGCGCGTAGTTGCCGCTGGTTACGGTCACGGCGACGGCGGCGGCCGGCTCGCTCCCGGCGTTGCTGGAGGCGTCGTTGCTCCAGTAGCTCTGCGAGCCGCCGGCGTTGACGAGCGCGAACTTGAACTGCCCGGTGCCGGTGAACACGGTGCCGTCGACCGTCACGCGCCCCTGAAAATTGAGGAGCAGCGGAACGGCCCGGGCCGGCACGGCCGAAAAGAGGAGCAACAGGGCGCCCCCGATGGACACGACCCGACTGAGGGTTGAAGAAGGAAACTTCATGGCGTTATCTGGTTTGAAAATGGATATAACGAAGGCGGAGAATACGGCCCAAGCGGTTCAAGCCGACCCTCACAACGAATTGTTGAATGGCATTCAACATCATACCGGGTTTCAATCACCTGCCCTCCAACCTTGATACACCCGATCCGTCCAGACTGATGCCAGGGCGATCCAAGTCGGCTCATCCGGGATGTGATTGTCATGCCAGTCCGGCTGGATCCCGCAACGGGTGTGCCCTCCAGACTGAACGGAGCTATCCAAGCCACAAAACCGGGGCGACCACAACATAAAATGGCCCTTCCAGATCAGCCCAAAAATCGTGCCGCCTCCCGCCAGTAACCGTGGTTGAACCAAGGCCGCCTCCCCCCTAAACTTCCCCGGGATGGCTCCACGCAAAAAGACGCCGACTAAACCCGCCAATACGTCCCCAAAAGGGGCTGTTTCGCGGCCCAAACACCGGGGCGGCCTGATCGCCGGGTTGGCCGTGGCAATCGTGTCGGGTGCGATTTTTTGGGCCAACCGGCCCGGCCCCACGGTAAAGCCGGGGCCGTCGAATACGGACCGTCCCAAGCCCAGGGTCGAGACGGTGTCGTGGCAACCGGAGGAGGAATCCCAACTGTTCGCCCGGTACGCCGGCTCTGCAAGCTGCCGCGAATGTCATGAGGCTCAGTTTGACCTGTGGCACGGCTCGGATCATCAACTGGCCGAACGGCTCCCCGACCCGGCGATGGACGGAGAGGCGTTCGATCCCAAGCGCGAATTCAAGCACCCAGCGGTGACCTCGCAACTGTACGCGGAAGGCGGCCGTTTTCACATCGCCACCCAGGGGGCGTCCGGCAATCAGGAAACCTTCGAGGTGGAGCGGGTCATTGGCGAGACGCCGCTGCGGCAATACCTGGTCCGGTTCCCGCGCGGGCTGCTGCAGGCCGTCGACGTCTCGCACGATCCCCACCAAAACGAATGGTTCAACGTGTTCGGCGATGAGGAACGCCAACCCGGCGAATGGGGGCACTGGACCGGGCGTGGCATGAACTGGAACACCCAGTGCGCCTCCTGCCACAACACGCGCCTGCGAAAAAATTACGACGAGGCGACCGACTCGTACCGCACGGCGATGCCCGAGAAGAGCATCGGCTGTGAGGCATGCCACGGGCCGATGAAGGCGCACGTGGAGTGGCGGTTGCAGCACCCCGACCGCGCCGGGGCGGACCCGACGGTGCGCCCATTCGACAACGGGCAGTGGCTCGCGGCCTGCGGCGCCTGCCACTCGCGCCGCACGGAGTTGACGGGCGACTTCCAGCCGGGCGACCGGTATCTCGACCACTTTTCGCACGTCATTCCCGATGCGTCGGAAATCTACCATGCCGACGGCCAGGTGCGGGAGGAAAACTACGTGCTCACCTCGTTTCTCAGCAGCAAGATGCACCACGCCGGCGTGCGCTGCATGGACTGCCACGAGCCGCATTCCGCCAAGATCCTGCAGCCGGGCAATGCGCTCTGCATGCGCTGCCACACCGGCACTTATCCCAACAGCCCGAAGATCGATCCCGCGTCGCACACGCATCACTCGCTCAACGGCGCGGGCGGCCAATGCGTGAACTGCCACATGCCGGAGACCACCTACATGCAGCGCGACCCCCGGCGCGACCACGGGTTCACCATCCCCGACCCGCTGCTCACGAAGGAACACGGCATCCCCAACGCGTGCAACCGCTGCCACGCCGACAAGGACGCCGACTGGGCGCTGGCCGCAGTGGAGAAATGGTACGGCCCGCGCATGGATCGGCCGTCGCGTAAACGCGCGCGCGCGATCGCGCTGGCAAGGGAGGGCGCGGACGGTTCACGCGATCATCTGCTGCAACTGTTGCGGGAGGAAAAGACGCCGTTCTGGAAGGCGGTCGCCACCGAGTTGCTCTATCCGTGGTCTTACGATCCCGAGGTCACCACCCTGCTGCTCGACAACCTTTCGCACACCAACGCCCTGCTGCGCGGCACAACCGCCCGTGCCCTTGGCCCGCTCGCGCAACAAAACAACCCCCAGGTCGATGCCGCCATCGGCAAGCTGCTGGACGACCCGGTTCGCAAGGTGCGGGTGGACGCGGCGTGGACGTTGCGTGACCAGATTGACCCCCTGTCGAAAGCCGGCCCACGCAACCGGGTTGACCCGAAATCAAGGGCCGGAGAGGATCTGCTCCGCAAACTGGCCTACAACGTCGACATGCCGACCGGCGCGCTGCAAAAAGGCGTGTATCACCTTGACCGTCTCGAGTTCAGAAAGGCGGAGCAGTACTTCCGCTGGGCCATCGAGTTGGACAAATTCTCCGCGCCGTTACGGCACGAGTTCGCCATCGCGTTGAGCATGATGGGCCGCACCAACGAAGCGATCGACGCGCTGAAGGAAGCCATCCGGCTTGACCCCAACGAAGCCGAGTACCACTACAAGCTGGCCCTTGCCTGGAACGAAACCGGGCAATCAAATAAAACCGCACCCGCGCTGCTCAAGGCGGTGCAGTTGAACCCCCGCCATCCGCGCGCGTGGTACAACCTTGGCCTCGCGCGGAACCAGGCGGGCCAACCCGAGGCCGCGATCGCCGCGCTGTTGAAAGCGGAAAACGTGGAGCAAAACGATCCCGGCATCCCTTACGCCCGGGCGACCATTCTTCTGCGGTTACGGCGCATCCCCGAGGCGATCGAGGCGGCACAACGCGCACTGGAAATTCAGCCAAGCTACGGCCCCGCCCGCGCGCTCCTGCAGGAACTCGGACTGTAAAATACCGGTTCCCGGTTTTTTATCCGCAGATGGCGCAGATGAACGCAGATGTTTTTCTATGATCTGCGAAAATCTGCGGCATCTGCGGATTATCTAATTTGCATCCATTAGCGGTTCAAAAAAATTGTTCTTCGTGTTCTTCGTGGTTCGAAAAGTTTCCGGTTCTCAGCGGTTGCCAAGCGGCGCGTAGCGCCGCACTCCATGACGCTCCCGCGATGACTGAACGCACTTGGCCAAGCCCACGGCTCACCGTTTCAGAAAGGCGATGAGGTCGGCCAACTCCTGTCTCGTCATCGTTTTTTCCAGTTCGTTCGGCATGAGCGACAACGGACTGGCCCGGAGCGCTTTGACATCGGATCGCGCGAGCGTCTTGGTGAAGCCAAGCGGCAATTTGAGCGTGAGCTGGGCCGGCGTGTCGGCGGCCAGCAGCCCGGCGAACGTCTGCCCGTCAGCGGTGTCCACCTCGTACATCGTGTTGCCGCCAACCACCTCGAGGTTGGGCACGATGATGTGCAGCAGCAGCGTCTCCGCCGGTTGGTTGCGCAGCCCCGTGAGGTCCGGCCCGACCGCATAACCGTCGCTGCCGTGCGTGTGGCAAAGAGCGCAGGCTCGGGTGAAGATTGCCGCCCCGGCGGCCGCGTCGGCTCTCATCTTCAACACTGGCTTGAGCGACTCGTAGGCTTTCATCCGGTCACCATCGGCCTGCTTGGCAAACCGTTTTTTTGCGCGCGCACCGACAACCTTGCTGCGTTCCAACACACCCCGGCGCGATGGCGACAACGCGTGCAGCGGCACGACGCCCGACTCCAGCGCAGTCATCAGCGCCGGGTGATTGGTGGCACGCCCCAGCAGCACGCCGGTCACCGCCTCGCGCAGCCCCGGCGCGTAACCGCCCCATCGCCGCTTGGCCAACAGCGCCCCGGCCACTGCGGTGTCATCGAATTGGCCAAGCGCGTTCACCGCAGCCAAGCGTACCGCTCTTGGCTCGGTCGCCGACAGCAACGCGAGCAGCGTCTCCCCCTCTGCTGCAAAACTGGAGTGACCAAGCAACGCGATGCCAGCCAGCCGATCAGGCCCATCGCCGCCCGTGGCCGCCGCCCGTGCCGCCGCGAAAATCGACTTGACGTTCTCTGCGGCGTTGACGTTTCCCGCCGTGTGTTTCACAAGACTGGAACCTGCGCCGCCGATGATGCCGTCGAGCAGCGCCGTCCGCTCCTGCTCGCGCCAACCGGAGTCGGGACCCAACTGCCGGGCGATCACGCCGCCGGTCTCTTTCGCCGGGCGCGTCTTGGCGATGACTTGGCCAAGCGCAGCCAGCGCCGGGGCGAGACTCGCACGCTTGGCCAAGCGGCGGGCGGCCAGTTCGTCGAGCAACTCGACGGACAAATCACCCATCGAACTGAACACGGCGGCGCGGATCCATTTGTCGTCGGCATCGGCCGCCAACACCCGCGAGAGGGGCGCGATCTTTTCCGCGCCCGGCAGTTGGCCAATCTGGAGGGCGGCCTGGAAACGGAGGCGCGCGTCGCCGGAACCGGCAAGCGACTCGAGCTCGGCCAACGGCGGCGCTTGGCCAAGCTGGCCCTGGCTGAGTCGCAGCGTCTTGTGCGCAGCCGCCTTGGCCTCGGCGGTCGGTTTTTCGGCGGCATCGCCCGGCAGCACCACGCGCCAGATGCGGCCCTGGTCGCTCCCGGCGCGAAACGGCAGCTTGCCCCGGATCGGCTCGGGCAGATAGCGGGGGTGGTCGATGTATTGGCGCACCATGTCGCAAACGTACAACGCGCCGTCGGGGCCGACGGTGGCGTGCACGGGCCGAAACCATTGATCCGGCGACGCGAGGAAATCACGGCCCGGCGTGGGGTGCTCGGAGCGGAATGTCGCCCCGCTTGGCCTGAGGCGCTGGCGTTGCACAAGGTTTTGCGCCGGCTCGCAGATGAACGCGCTGCGCCCACTGATGCAGATGCCGCTGGCGCTGGTGTACGTGCCGGAATGCTGCTGGTTGATGAGCCCCGGAATGTAGGTGGCCGCCGTGGTGTCGGGGCTGAGCGGATAAACCTTCGCGGCGACCGGCACGACGTTCTCAACCGTCTCAGTGAATGCAAAATGGGGGTTGCGCTTGAGGATGCCCGGCGACAGGACGACGTGCATGAGGGGGTTGCGGTTGCTCGACACGAAGCGGTGGCCAAGCGCGTCGAAGCATTGGCCAAACTGCCCGACACCGGCGAGCGGCTCGTACACAAAAGTCTCCGGGTGGAACCGCCCGTCCTGCCGCTTGGCCGTCACGGCGGCGCGCGCCGGGTGCAACGGGCTGGTGACCGTCGCATCGGTGAGGCCGCTGGTGACGTACACCCATCCGTCCGGCCCCAGCGTCGGGCTGGCCACGCGAAGCTGCTCGCTGCTGCTTTTCGTGCCGAAGCCGGTCAGGACAATCTGCCGCACGTCGGCGCGGCCGTCGCCGGTGGTGTCCTTGAGAAACCAGATGTCCGGCGCGCAGGTCAGGAACACCCCGCCGCCCCACGGCAGGATGCCGTTGGGAAACGTGAAGCCTTCGGCGAAGGCCGTTCGTTTCTCGAGCCGCCCATCGCCGTCGGCATCCTCCAGCAGCGCCACGGCGCCCAGCGCGAGCGGGCTGTCGCCGAGCTGCGGGTAGCTGCGCCCCTCGACGACGTACATCCGGCCCGCCTCCCCAAAGCAGAGCGCCACCGGATCGCGCACCACCGGCTCGGCGGCGGCCAACTCGACCCGGACGCCCGGCTCCACCTGGAACGCCTCCAGCGCCTCCGCCGGCGAAAGCGGCCCCGGCTCGGCGAGGAGCATGGCAGGCAAGGCGATTGCTGACAGGAGAACTCGGCACATGACACAGCGACGCAGACGAATTTTAGCGGGCGCACCCGGACAATCAACTCCCCTGCTGCACCGCAGTCGCCTTCATTCTGCACTTTTGTCTTCCCAACGGGGGCGCTCTCCGTTCATTAAGGGGACGCCAATTGGACATGAAGGCACTTGTTAAAAAGGAATCTGGAGAGGGGCTTTGGCTCGAGGAGGTGGCGCGGCCTGAGGTAGAGCGCAACGACGTGCTGATCAAGGTCGATCGCACGGGCATTTGCGGGACGGACCTGCACATTTATAAATGGGACGATTGGGCGCGCAAAACGGTGCCGGTGCCGTTGGTGGTGGGGCACGAGTTCGTGGGCGAGATTGTGGAGATCGGCGCGGACGTGAAGGATTTCAGCGTGGGCGAGATCGTCAGTGGCGAGGGCCACGTGGTGTGTGGGCATTGCCGCAACTGCATGGCCGGCCGGCGGCATTTGTGCAATGACACGGCGGGCATCGGCGTGACGCGATCCGGGGCCTTCGCCGAGTACATCGCGCTGCCGCAGACCAACGTGTGGGTGCACAAACCGGACATCGACCGCGAGGTGGCGTCGATCTTTGATCCCTTTGGCAACGCCACGCATTCGGCGTTGAGTTTCCCGGTGCTGGGCGAGGATGTGCTGGTCACCGGCGCGGGGCCGATCGGGATCATGTCCGCGGCCATCGCCCGCCACGCCGGAGCGCGGCACGTGGTGATTACGGATGTCAACGAGTACCGACTCGAGCTCGCCACGCAGATGGGCGTGACGCGCGCCGTGAACGTGGCCCACGAAAAGCTCGCCGATGTGCAGGCCGAGCTGGGCATGGACGAAGGCTTCGACGTGGGCCTCGAGATGAGCGGCAATCCGGATGCGTTTAACGACATGCTCGCGAACATGTGCCACGGCGGCAAGATTGCCATGCTCGGCATCCCCGAAAAGGAAATGGCCATCGACTGGAATACGGTCGTGTTCAACATGCTGACGATCAAAGGCATCTACGGACGCGAGATGTACGAGACATGGTATAAGATGACCGTGATGCTCGAGGGCGGCCTCGACCTCGCGCCGGTAATTACGCACCGATTTGGATTTGAGGAATTCGAGAAAGGCTTTGAGACGGCTCTGAGCGGCCAAAGCGGCAAGGTGATATTGAAGTGGTGAATTCACCACAGAGGCACAGAGGACACAGAGTTTTTTGGTTTCAACCCTCTGTGCTCTCTGTGTCTCTGTGGTAAAATAAAAAATGTACGGCAACCTAAAAACCCAACTCCAAACCGAACTCGACGAAATCCGCGCCGCTGGTTTGTACAAAGGCGAGCGCGTCATCGACACGCCGCAAGCCGCGCGCGTGGGAGTGGGGCGCGGGGCGCCGGTGCTGAACATGTGCGCCAATAATTACCTTGGCCTCGCGAGCCATCCGGAAGTCGTCGGCGCTGCGCGCGATGCGCTCGACGCATGGGGCTACGGCCTCGCGAGCGTGCGGTTCATTTGCGGCACCCAAACCATCCACAAGCAACTGGAGCACAAACTTTCCGACTTTCTCGGCACCGAAGACACGATTCTTTACACCTCCTGCTTTGACGCCAACGGAGGGCTGTTCGAGACATTGCTCGGCCCCGAGGACGCGGTCATTTCCGACGAACTCAACCACGCCTCGATCATCGACGGCGTGCGGCTCTGCA
>JACNJE010000043.1 GCA_014382705.1 Verrucomicrobiota bacterium
GGCGCGGGGTGCCAGGGCCGCCGAGTGGGTCGGATCCCGGGACGGGATTACTACGGCCTGCTCGACACCGTCGGGAAGGCGCTCCGCCGGGTGATGGGCGGCGCCCTCAAGCCGGGCGAGCCGCGTGTCGCCTGGGCCAAGTGGCGGCTGGGGCCGGTCGCGCTTGGCCAAGCGCTGGCCAAGTGGGAGCGCGACACGTTGCCGGGCCGATTCGGCAAATGGCTCGAGACACGGCCGGCCAAGGTCGAGGCGCAGTTTGACTGGACGGTGCTCGACGATGCGGAGTTCAAGTCGCTCAACGGAGCCGGGATCGAGCGGCGCGACGACGGCTCGTTTTTGCTGAAAGGCAATAATCCGAAAGACGATCGCTGGGTGGTCACTGCGAACACTTCCCCGGGCGCCATCACCGGAATTCGCATCGAGGCGCTGACCGATTCTTCGTTAAAGAAAAACGGACCGGGCCGCGCCGATAACGGCAATTTTTCGCTGAGTGACCTGCGGGTGTTCGCAGAGCCACGCGACGGCAGCGGCAAGCGGGTGGCAGTGAAACTGGTCAACCCGCAGGCGACTCACGAGCAGGACAAGGGCAACCTCTCCGCGGCGAGTTCCATCGATGGCAACAAACGCACCAGCGGTTGGGCGGTCGATCGTGGAGGCATTGGGAAAACCCAGTCAGCGGCGTTCGAGTTTGATTCGCCGGTCAGTCATCCAGGCGGCACCAAGCTGACGCTGGAGCTGGATTTTTACACTAACACAAAACACACGATCGGCCGGCCGCGCTTCGCGATCACCGGTCAACCGAAGCCGATTTCGTTTAAGGGCAGTACTTTGTCCGGCGCGTTGACCAAGCTGCAAAAGGCGGTTGGCGAGGTGAAGGATTTTGACGCGCTAAGCGAGGCCAAGCGAAAGGAATTGATGGAGGCGTATCGCGTGATTGACACCGAGTGGCAGGCACACAACGCCAAACTGCAGGCGCACAAGGCGGCCAAGCCGAAACCGATGACGACCACGAAAGTGCAGGTCAGCAGCGAGGGCTATAAACCGATTAGTCACCACGCCGATGGGCGAGGGTTTCCGCATTTTTACCGGGACGTACACCTGCTCAAGCGGGGAGATCCCAGCCAAAAACAGGAGAAGATGTCGCAAGGTTTTTTGCGGGTATTGATGAACAATCAAAAAACGGAGGCGCACTGGCAATCGTCCAAACCGGAATGGGCGCGGACGAGTTTTCGTCGCAAGGCGTTCGCGGATTGGTTGGTCGACACGGAGCACGGTGGGGGGCAGTTGCTGGCGCGGGTGATGGTGAATCGACTTTGGCAGCACCACCTCGGGCGCGGCATCGTCGGCACGCCGAGTGACTTTGGGCTGCAGGGCGAACTGCCGACGCATCCCGAACTGCTCGACTGGCTAGCCGGTGAGTTGATTCACAACGGCTGGCGGCTCAAGCCGTTGCACAAGCAGATCATCATGAGCGCGACCTATGCACAGAGCGCCGCGTTTTTCCAAGCCAAGGCCGATACAGATCCGGAAAACCGGTTGCATTGGAGGCGAACTCCGCGCCGGCTGGAGGCGGAGCCGATCCGCGACAGTCTGCTCAAAGTCAGCGGGCTGCTGGACACGACGATGTTTGGCAAAGGCACGCTGGACGTGAAGATGAAACGGCGCAGTGTTTATTTTCAGATCAAGCGCAGCAAACTGATTCCCACGATGCAATTGTTCGATACGCCGGAGCCATTGGTGGGGCAGGGCACACGGCCCTCGACGATCATCTCGCCGCAGGCGTTGTTGTTCATGAACAACGGGCAGGTGCGCGAGGCGGCGTTGACGCTGGCGCGCGATTACGAGCGAGAGTCCGTCGAGTCCGCTGTTCGGAATGGGTTTCAAGCGGTCATCGGCCGCACACCGACCCGGGTTGAGCAACAGGCCACAACCAGATTCATTGAGACGCAGGAGTTGACCTATCTGAAGTCTGGACGGAAAGACGGTCGCAAACTCGCCTTGGCGGATTTCGCCCAGGTGCTCTTTGGCTTGAACGAATTCATTTACGTTTATTAACTCATCGATAAAAACCGAGTGAAAATGAGCGAGTTAGCTTGGATCAGTCGCCGGGCGATGTTGCAGCGGTGTGGCATGGGCGTGGGCGCGCTTGGCCTTTGGAGCCTGTTGAAGCAGGAGGGCTTGGCCGGGCAAAGCACCCTCTCCCCCAAGCGGCCACATTTCGCGCCCAAGGCCAAGTCGGTGATTTGGATATTTGCCAATGGCGGCCATAGTCAGGTGGATACGTGGGATTACAAGCCGGCCTTGGCCAAGCGCGACGGCCAAACACTTGACGGCTTTGACCGCTTTACAGGTTTTTTTGCGAACTCAGTGGGCGGCTTGATGAAGAGTCCGTTCGAGTTCAAACCCTACGGCCAATGCGGCAAACACATCTCGTCCATCTTCCCGAACCTTTCACAGCACGTGGACCGGATGGCATTTGTTCATTCGGGGCATACAGAGAGCAACAACCATTCGCCGGCGTTGTTCATGATGAACTGTGGCTTGCCGCGGATGGGCTATCCCTGCGTGGGATCGTGGGTGACTTATGGGCTGGGCAGCAGCAGCGATAGCCTGCCTGCGTTCGTCGTGATGAGCGATCCCAAGGGACGCGGTCTGCCGAAGGGCCACGCGGCCAACTGGGGTGCTGGGTTTTTGCCGAGTGTGTTTCAGGGGACGCATTTTCGTCCTTCCGGCGATCCGATTGACAACCTGTACCGTCCTAATGAAATGAATGCGTCACAGCAGCGACGACAGCTGGATTTTTTGCGAAAACTGAACCGGCAGCATCTAGAGACGCGACCGTACGAGGAGGAACTGGGAGCGCGCATCGAGAGTTTTGAACTCGCCTACCGTATGCAAAGCGCGGCACCGGAAGCGCTGAACGTTCAGCAGGAATCGGGACATGTTCATCGGCTTTACGGGCTCGACGATGAGCGCTGCAAACACATAGCCGCGCAGTGCTTGACCGCGCGCCGGATGGTCGAGCGCGGCGTTCGCTACGTGCAGATTTACAGCGGTGGGATGGAAAACCAGCGCAGTTGGGACGGCCACAACGACATTAAGGGCAACCATTCGCAGTTTGCCGGGGAGACCGACAAGCCGGTGGCGGCGCTCATCACTGATCTGGCTCAGCGCGGGTTGCTTGACGAAACGCTGGTCGTTTGGGGTGGCGAATTCGGCCGGTTGCCAGTTGCGCAAAAAGGCAGCAAACCGGGCCGGGACCACAATCCGCATGCGTTCACCACTTGGTTTGCCGGTGGTGGTGTCAAGGGCGGTGTCAGCTATGGCGAGACGGATGAGATTGGCCACAAGGCGGAAATCAACAAGGTCACGGTGAACGATTTGCACGCGACCATCCTGCATTTGCTTGGGATGGATCACGAGCGGTTGACCTACCGTTACAACGGCCGTGATTTCCGGCTCACCGACGTTGCCGGCAATGTAATCCGGGAGATTCTTGCCTGACCAAGTACAGGAGCGATCCCGCTTGGCCAAGCGCAAGGGGCTTTGCGGGCAGTCTGTTCACCGCTCACTTTTTAAACGGGGCGGTTAACCGGCGGATAAGGCATTTATTTTGAACAGATTGTGAATTGTCACTTATAAAGCTTGACGGAGGGGGTCAACTCTGGAGTGATTCTCCCCATGAAAACGTATCGCCTGAATCTTCTCGTCGTTGCCGGTCTCGGTCTGTTTCTCTTTTCATCGAATGCCATTTCCCAAGTTACCCCGAAAGTCAGCGTCTGGTCGGCGGCTCACAAGGGGGACATCGAGTCGCTAAAGGGGCACATCAAAGCTGGCACCGACCTGAATCAAAAAAATTTCCGCGGATCGGCTCCACTTCACTACGCCGTTCTGAAGTCCCAAGCGGATGCCGTGGCGTTGCTCATCAAGAGCAAGGTCGATCTGAACGCTCAGGACGGCACACGCAGGACAGCCTTGGATATTGCTTTCGAAATGGACAACTTGGAAATCGTTCAAATGTTGGTCGATGCCGGCGCTGAATTGCAGAGTTTAGCGGACGCCGCGAAAAGCAATCATTTCGGGATCGTGCAGTTTCACATTGATCAAGGCGTCGATTTTGGAAAACCGGAAAGTGGGAGCGGCTACGCCTTGATGTATGCAATCACCAACGATCACGTGGAGATGTACAAATTGCTTCTCAAGCATGGGGCGAAACCCACCCATTCTGATGAGGAAAGAAGTTGGAATGCGCTTTCCAGTGCGGTTTGGAAAAGGAATCCCGGCACGGTTCAACTCCTGATCGACCACGGTGCGGACGTCAACCATCTCGATCAATACGGAGAGAATGTCTTGGCTCAAGCCGTGGTGACGGGGAATAGGGAAGTCGTCGAGTTGTTGATCGACAATGGAATCAATGTCAATCAATCGAGCAAGCGGGGATGGACTCCGCTGGGGCACGCCGCCCATTACGGGTTGGCGGAAATGGTGGAGTTGTTGATTCAACGCGGGGCCAAGGTGAATCCGGGGACGAAGCATGCTGATTCACCACTGATGAGGGCCTTGTATCGGGGAGATCAAGATTGGCGGAAATGGCTGGTCAAACAAGGTGTCGAAGTGGATCACCTCAAGGTTATCGACACCTTGATCAAGAACGGTGCCGATGTGAATCAACAATCAACGCGAGGCGAGTCGGTATTGGAGATCGCTGTTTCTTATGATCGTTTGGCTGAAACCCAATTGCTCCTCCAGAATAAAGCCGATCCGAACTTGAAGAATTTTTACGGATCGACTCCGTTAGCGAGTGCGGCATGGTTTGGACGAGTCGATTTTATCGAACTGCTGCTTGAGTACGGGGCTGAGTTGGAGATAGCCGATAAAAGGGGCTACACCGCCTTGGTTCATGCCATGGCCAGCATTAGCAGGTCTTGGAGCCATAATGAGGGACAGGCGTTGGACGCGGAGAAATTTCAAGCCTTCGAGTTGCTCATTGAAAAGGGGGCGAGCATTGAGCCTTTAAAGAATCTGCCCAATCCGAACTTGCACGCCTTGGTCTCCCATGATCGCTTGGAAGTCATCAAGGTGATGATGAAAGGGAAAGCCAATCCGAACACGCTCGACTCATCCAACCGCACGCCGCTGGACATCGCGGAGGCGGAAGGATTTGACGAGATCGCGGGGTTCATTCGGGATGCCGGCGGAAGACAGGGCCCGAAGATGAGTTTTTACGAGGCGATCAACAAGGGCCGGGACGACTTGGCCAAATTGCATCTCTCGTTTGGAACCGACATCAACCAACGGCAAGGCACGTCCGGCACGCCATTCGATGCGGCGATCCGAAAAGGGAACAAGGAACTCGCGAACCTTATTCTTCAGCAAACGAGCATTACTCTCGATCCTCGCATGGGCAAGGGCGGAGCGGTCGATATTTACGGCCCTTTCGGGACGTACTCCAAGACACCCAAGTTGACTTTCACCATCGAATCGTCCACCGACTTGGCCAAGTGGAAAGCCGTCGGTTCGCCCGAAACATCTCATGGTCACGGGCGTTTTTTACTGCCTCCCGATGTGGCAGCAGTGGCAGCCAAGTTCTTCCGCGTCGCTGTTTCGGAAGCCAACGGCGAATAACCCGCTTGGCCAAGCGCAAGGGAAAACGGAGTGAGCAGTGTGCAGTTTAAGTCGCCGAGTCAGCCCACCGCTCACTTTTTAAACGGGGCGGTGGAGTGGTGGATGACCCACCAGTAGTCGCGGGCCTTGCCGCTGATGGAGCCGGCGTTGGAGTAGTCGAGCCGCATGCGCTTTTGCACCGGCTCGTTCTTGGGCATGGGGTCGATCCATTTCTTGATCGCCGCGTGGCCGTCGGCGTAGGCGTAGCCGCAGGCGCCATTGTGGTAGTTGGCGGGCAGGTTGCGCCAGGTGGTGGCGGTGTGCGGGTACAGGACGAACCCGCCGTTGTTGATGCTGTCCGGGTGTTCGTCGGCAAAAATCCACAGGTCGGACGGCGTCGGGTCAATGATGTGAGAGAGGACGTCGTACTTGCGCCAGCCGCGCCCGTGGATGCTCGAGATGGTTGAACTCATCGTGGGGTCGTACAGGCCGCCCTCGATGAAGCCGTTCATTGACACGCTGCGCACACGCGGCATTTCCTTGCGGCCGATTTTGCAGGTGTACTTGTCAGACGGGCATTTGTAGATGCCGGGCGACTTGGTGTACGGGCCGAGCTTGGGGTAACGGTTGCCCATCTGTTCGCGCGTGCCGACGAGGTAGAGCAGGTTCGTGTTGTCGCGGTTGTTTGGCACGAAGGTGAGGAAGCCGTTGATCCACCCGCGCGGATCCTGAATGTGCTTGGCATTGGGCGGCAGGCGATCCTCGGAGTCGTCGACGTACAGCTTCCACGCCACGAGGAGTTGGCGCTGGTTGTTGAGGCAGTATATGCCGGTGGCGTTGCCCTTGGCCTTGGCCAGTGCCGGCAACAGCAGCCCGGCGAGGATTGCGATGATGGCGATCACCACCAGCAACTCGATCAGCGTGAAGCCGTTGGCCAAGCGCGTTCGCAGTGGGTTGTTATTTGGCCACGTCAAAACAAATCAGATAACCCTCGCTGCGGATCACCATCCGCTTGTTGGAGAGGATGGGAGCAGCCCAGCACGGATAATGCAACTCCGGGATCTGATACCGGCCCAGCTCGACCGGCTTCGCGGCGTTGACCTCGAACAGGCCGAGCAGGCCGCCCTCGCCGAGGAGGAACAATTTGCCGTCGGCCATGATGGCTGATCCGCGCCCGTAAACGTTGGGCTGTTTGCTGCTCCGTTTCTGCCAGCGCTCGTCGCGACTCCACTTGACCGTGCCGCTCTCCAGTTCGATGCAGCGAAACTGCGCGTCCGGCTCGTCGCGACCGCTGAAGGCGTACAGGTGCCCGTCGTGAAGGATCGGCGTCGTCCAGTGAATGCCCAGCACCGGGTCGAGTCGCCGGTTGGCCTTGCGGCGCTCGTTCGTGCTCCAGACTTCGGTGAACGACTTGCCGTTGCTGCCGACCTCGAGCAGGAACGACCCGACGCCGTAGTAGGCGGCCGAGCAGAAAACGCGGTTGCCGAGCACGACCGGGTTGGCGCCGTTGACCGACTCATTGACGCGCGCGCGAAACCAGCGGCTGAAGTTCACGTTGCCTGTTTTCGGATCCATTGAAACGAGGCCTTGCCGCGTGAGGCAGAGCAGCGTGCGTTTGCCGTGGATCGTGGCGAGCGTTGGCGTGGAGTAGCTGGCGAGTTTCTCGCTGCCGCGCCAGCGGACGAGCGGTTCGCCGGGCCAGCCGATCGACGGCTTGCCGTGCCACGTGTCGCGGCCTGCGCTTTGCCACACCGTTTTGCCGGTGTCCTTGTCGAACGCCACCATCGTCGAGTTCGGCTGGCCGCCGACCATCACGATGAGCAACCCCCCCTCAACCACCGGTGACGCGCCAACGCCGAAAAAAGCTTCCGGGATCCGGAACTCCTCCGCCGTTTTGCGCTGCCAAACCGGCTTGCCTGTTTTGATGTCGAGACACAGCAGCACGCCTTCCGCGCCAAAGGTGTAACAATGTTTTTCGGTGAGCAGCGGCGTGCAGCGCGGGCCGTTGTTGTAGCCGAACGGATCGCGGTAGCGAGTGGGGTAGGCGTGCCGCCAGACCGGCTTGGCCGTTTTCGCGTCGAGCGCCTCGACAATTTCCTCGTAGCCAACACGGTGAAACAACACCAAGCGGCCGTCGCGGATCGACGGCGCACTGTAGCCGGTGCCGATCTGTCTTTTCCACAGCACCTTCGGCCCGCCGCTTGGCCAAGCGCTGAGCAGCCCCGTCTCAGCCGAGCTGCCATCGGCCCGCGGCCCAAGCAGTTGCGGCCAATCCGCCGCCACCGACTCGGCCAGGCCAAGGGTCATGACGGTGGCCAGCAAGAGGATGGGGAGCATACGCGGCTCGCGTGTGCGTTCCGGCGGCCCGCCGGAACGGGTCTTGGCGAGCCGCCAAGACCGGCGCGCGAGCCGCGTGCGCTCCCCTATCCCTCTTCCAGCGGGAGAGGGCAGGGGTGCGGGGGAACACAGCCGACCATCTGCAGAGGTTTCGTTCACGACTGTTTCACGATTTCTTTTTTCCATGAGTGACAAGCGATCCGACAACACCAAGCATGCCTCCAATGGGCATCCAAGTTGGAACGATACTTTCCAGAAATGTGTCCCAACGCCAGATGGTGTCATTAATCATGCTGAACAATTCTGCCGTGCTCATTTCGTCCGGTTGAACTGCCAAGCCGTAGGCGTAATGATACAGAACAAAAGCGACCGGCATTGCGAGCGCCCCAACCAGTCCCCACTTTGCCATATTCTTCAGAATTATTTTATAACATCGTGCACGCGGTTTTTGTAATCAATCGAAGCTCCACTTGAAACTTCAAACTTGAACTATATCCCCCGGTTCAACTTCCAGAGCAGCACGCAGCCGATGCCTTGGAACAGGATGTTCGGCAGCCACATCCAGAGGTGCGGTAGCAGGGCGGGATGGCTCTCGAGCGCCTGGCCAAGGATGATGAGTCCGTAGTAGGCAGTCACCAGCACGAGCGCCATGGCGATGCCAAAGTTGGTCTCGCGCCGGTGCGTGCGGATGGCCAGCGGGATGCCAATCAGCGTGAAGCCGATGCACGCGAACGAAAGCGCCACCTTTTGATGAAGCTGCACCTGCACCGGCGTGGGGTCGATGCCCTGCTGATTCAGCTCGGTGATGCGCCCGCGCAGCTGGGAGAAACCCAGCTCCTTCAGTTTCGGCGGGCGCTGTTTCAACTCCTCCGATTGATTGCCGAGCGTCATCGGGCCGTATTTCGAATAGACAAAGGTGCGTTCCTTGCCGTTGTCGAACTCGAAGCCGTCCACGGTGCGGAGGATGAGCTGGATCTGTTGCGTCTCGGCGTTCAACTCGAGCCGGGCCTCCTCGGCGTGCATGCGTCGCATGAGGTTGCCGGCCTCGTCGTTCTGGTAAATCACCACGTCACGCAGTTCGCCTCCGTCGATCGAGCCGACGTAAACGCGGTGGCCCAGGAAGTCGGTAAACCCCTTCTCGGTGAGCACCGCCGCGGTGTGCTCGAGTCCGTACTCGAAGAGCATCGTCTTGTAGGCCAAGCGGCTTTGCGGGGCGAGGTGCAGATTCATCCAGCCGCACAGCGCGGACATCACCACGCTGATGGCCAGCACCGGCGCGGAGAGGGAGAGCAGGCTGACGCCTCCGGCACGCGCGGCGGTCAGTTCGTGGTCCGCGCTGAACCGGCCGAACACCAGCAGCGTGGCGGTGAGCATCCCCATTGGCAGCGAGTAAACCAGCACGTACGGGATCAGCAACCCGATTGCCTGAAGCAGGAAGCCGGGCGTGACCTGGCCGGACGCCATCAACGCGGCGATCTCCTTGAACAGGTTGCCCAGCAGCAGCACGAACGTGAACACCACCACGGTCATCAGCAGTGTGGCCAATGTTTCTCGGGTCAAGTAAAGATGCAGGGTTCTCATCCGGCGCACGCCTCCGGCGGCGAGGCGCGCCATTGTTGGAGGCGCTTGGCTAAGCGCGCAAGTTTTATGCGGCGTGACAGGCCGGTTCGGCTGCGGTAGCGTCCCGCTCATGCACTCAAATTCTGACCCCGTTTCACGCCGCACGTTCCTCAGGGGAACCACCGCCGCCACGGCCGCTGTTGTCGCGTTGCCGCTTGGCCAAGCGCACGCCGCCGAAGGCGAATGGATCAAGCTCTTCGACGGCAAGACGCTTGATGGCTGGCACAAAAACCCGCAGCGCATCGGCCACGGCACCGGCGGCAAATGGTTCGTCGAGGACGGCGCGATCGTCGGCGAGCAGGATCCTCCCGGCTCCGGCAACGGCGGGATTTTGTTGAGCGACCGCCAGTTCGGCGACTTCGAGGTGAAGATCGACATGAACCACGACTGGGGGCCGTGTTCCGGTTTTTTCCTGCGCTCCAACGACAAGGGCCAATGCTTCCAGGTGATGGTCGATTTTCACGACGCCGGCAACGTCGGGCACATTTACGGCGAGGGCACGGGCGGGTTCAACAGCCGCGCTTTCGACATCAACGGCCAGGTGAAGGACGGCAAACTGGTGGCGATCACTGGCGGCAATGTCCGCAAGCCCAGCGAGCACGGCTGCGTCTACACCTGCACGCCGGGCGAGTGGGTGAAGGCGTGGCGCGTCGGCAAGTGGAACACGATGAAAGTGCGCTGCGCCGGCAAGTATCCGCGCATCACGACTTGGCTCAACGGACAGAAGATCTGCGAGTTCGACGGCGCAACGTTTAAGCACCCGAACTACGACCGCGAAAAAGTTCGCGGCATGCTAGGCGGCAAAGGCTCGATCGCCGTGCAGGTGCACGGAGGCGGCGGTTGGCCCAAGGGCGCCAAGGTGCGCTGGCGCAACATCCTCGTCCGCGAACTGTAACACCCAAGTTACAGGTTGGCCTTGACCTGTGCGGCGAGCGCTTGGCCAAGCGCTTGGCTTTCGTCGAGTCCGCCGGTGACAATGGCTTCGCTGTATTGCGAGCCATCGCCAAATGAGAGGCCGGGCATGTGGATTTTCTCGAGGCGCACCTCGGCGTGAGCGGCGACCGGGCTTTGGCAGCCACCGCCCATCGTGCTCAAAAACGACCGCTCGGCTTCGGCGCAAATCTGCGTGTTGAAATGGTTCAGCCGCTGGCACAGCTTGGCGATGCGCTCGTCGTTTTCGCGGATCTCGATGCCGATCGCCCCCTGACCCACGCACGGCAGCATCTCGCCGGTTTCGATGACGGTCGCGCAGGTGCCATCCGGCACGGCATCGCCCCGCAGCAAGCCGTCTTTGCCAATCTCGAAGTCGAGTCGGCGCAGCCCGGCGTGGGCCAATACGGTGGCGTCGATCTGCGGATCGATGGCGAGTTTGTCGAGGCGCGTGGGGACGTTGCCCCGGATGTCGATAATGCGCCAGTCGGGCCGCAGCCGAATTAGCTGCGCTTTGCGGCGCGGGCTGCTGGTGGCGACGGCGAGGTCGGCCGGCAGTTGGGCAATCGTCAGCCCGGGCTCGAAGCCGCGACGGTCGGAGGAGTCGCGGTAGAGCATGACCTCGCGCGGGTCTTCGCGCTTGGTGATGGCGCCGAGCGTGAGACCGGCCGGCAGTTCGGTCGGCAGATCCTTCAGGCTGTGCACGGCGAGGTCGGCACGGTTCTTGACCAACTCCACCTCGAGTTCCTTCGTGAAGAGTCCCTTGGGCAGCGCCTGGCCCGGCTGGACGCCCTTAGACTGCAGCCGGTCGCCGGTGGTCTTCACAATCTTGATCTCGAAGTTGAGACGCGGGAAGGCTTTGCGGCAGTGGGCAAAAATCATGTTCGCCTGCGCGAGGGCCAGGGCGCTGCCGCGGGTGGCGATCCGGATGTTGTTTGTCTCGGGCAAGGTGCGGGAGGTCAGCCGCCGGCCGGTTGTTCGTGCAGGCCGAGGTCGGTGTTGGCGGGGTGCGCCTTGAGGTTGTCGAGCAGTTCGTCGCGTTTCCTGGCGATGAGGCGCTGGCACAGTTCGAGTTCGGCTTCGCGCTGCTCGAGGTATTGGCCGGCGATGCCCTGCAAATCGTCGATGTTGTACACGTAAACATTCTCGAGCTGGTTGCAGTCGGGGTGGATGTCGCGCGGCACGGCGATGTCGATCAACAGCAGCGGCCGGTGGCCCCGCTCCCGGAGCAGGTCCTCGAGCTTGTCGCGTGTGAGCATATAGTGGGGCGCGGCGGTGCTGCTGATGACGATGTCCACATGCTGAAATTCCTGCTCCCATGTGTCGAAGCCGATGGCCCGGCCGCCGAGTTCGGCGGCCAGCGCGAGCGCCTTGTCGTGCGACCGGTTGGAGACGAGGATGCTCTGCGCGCCGCGGCTCCGGAGGGCGCGGGCGGCCTTCTCGCTCGTGTCGCCGGCGCCGATGACGAGCACCTGCTGTGCCTTGAGCGAGTCGAAAATTGACTCGGCCAGCTCCACCGCCACCGAGCTGACGGAGATGCTGCCGCGCTGGATTTGTGTCTCGGAGCGAATCAGCTTGGCGACATTGAACGCCTTTTGGAATGTCTTGTTGAGCTGTGCGCCGGTGGCCTTCTCGGCGTGGGCCAGCTTGTAGGCGAGCTTGAGTTGGCCGAGGATCTCGGTCTCACCCAGCACCATCGAGTCGATGCCGCACGCCACGCGGAAGAGGTGGTCGATGCTTTGCGGGTCGCGGTATGTGTAAAGGGCGTCTTCCGGTGCCTCGCTGATACGGTGGAATTCACAGACGAATCGGCGCAGCGCTTGGCCAAGCGCGGGTTCGCTGTCGGGGGCGGCGGCGTAGATTTCCACGCGGTTGCAGGTGGAGAGAATCACCGCCTCGTCCGCAACGCCGCGCTCGCGGAGCTGGCCAAGCGCGTCGGCGATCTGCGCGTCGGAAAAGGCGAAGCGCTCCCGCAACTCGACCGGTGATGTGTGATGGCTCAGGCCTGTGACGACGATCGGCATGGCTTACGGGGCGGGGTTGTGGATTCCGGAGAGCAGGTTCGTCCCCCAAAAAGTGAGGATCACAAAGCCAAATGCCACGATCGCCGACCAAGCGTAGCGCCGGCCGCGCTGGTCAAATTTCCAGTGCAGCACAAGCAGCACGCCGTAGATCGCCCAGACAAGCATCGACCAAATGACCTTGGGGTCGCCCTGAAACGAGGTGCCCTCTGGCAACTCAACGAATGCCGCGCCGAGGCCAAGCCCGGTCGTGAGCAGGGCCAAGCCGGTGGCGAGCGTGACCGTGATCATTTTTTCCAACCGCTGGATTGGCGGCAGCAGGGTGAACAGCGCGCTTGCCCGGTGGGATTTCAGGTTGCGCTCCTGCGTGAGAAACATGCTCCCGGCGACAGCACCCAAGCCGAACGCCCCGTAACCGAGCATGATCATCGCGGCGTGCAGGCTGGCCCATCCGTTGGTGAATTGCGGTTTGCCGGTCGGTGCCGGGTCGAGGCCGGGCATCAGCGCAAAGACGCCGACGCAAAAGAGCAGCGGCGCCGTGAACACGCCGAGGAAACGCAACCGGGGCCAGAGACCGAATACAAGACTCCCGGCGGCGATGGTCCACAGGACAAACGCGGTGGCCTCGTACAGGTTGTTGACCGGGCATTGGTTCAACGAAAAGCCGCGCTTGGCCATGGCGACGGTGTGCAGCGCGAAGGCGATCGCGAGCAGTCCGTAGTTGATCCAGTTGTCCCGCTGAAAACCGCGCCGCCACAGGAAAGCGGAGTAAAGCATGCTCGCGCCGTAACCGATGACGGCGGACAAAAACCATTGGCGCGCAGGATCCAAAATTCAGTGCGGCTTGGCCAAGCCGCGCAAGGCCGAGCAGTCTAGGCCAAAACCGAGCCGCATCAAACGAAACTTGCCGCCGCTTGGCCAAGCGCTTGGCTTGCGTCAGCCGCAGCACTTCTTGAATTTCTTGCCGCTGCCGCAGGGGCAGGGGTCGTTGCGGCCGACCTTGACGGCGGTGCGCACCGGCTCGGCCCGGGAGACCATGTCGGTGGCCTCGTCCACCATGTCGGAGGCCTCGTTGGCGGCGCGGCGTTCCTCGGCACCGAACGCGCTCGTGCTTTGGTGCACCTCCTGCACCGGCAGGTTGCGAAGGAAGCTCTGGAAGGCGTCGACGCTGGAGGCGCTGCGGAAGATGTTCTGGCAGATCTCGGTCCAGATGTTGACCTGCAATTCCTGGAACATGTGATACCCCTCGGCCTTGTACTCGAGGATGGGGTCGCGCTGGGCATAGGCGCGCAGGCCGATGCTGTAGCGCAGGCTGTCCATCTCGTAGAGGTGTTCCTGCCAGAGGCGGTCGATGGAGTTGAGGATGGTGTAGCGCTCGACGGCGGCGAGCGCGTCGGACTCCTCGAAGCTGATCTTAAGCTGGTACGCCTCCTTGGCCTTGGCGGAGATGTCGTCGAACAACCGTTGTTGGTGTGGCGTCAGGTCCCGATCGTCGCCGGGGCCGGACGCGGCTTTGCCCTCGACCAGGCCGGCCAGCAGGTCGGGGGAGACGCCAACGGGGAAGGTGAGGTTGGCCCAGTCCGAGAGCGACTGGAAATTCCAGTTCACCGGCTCGAGCTCGGGGTCGCAGAATTCCTGCACCTTGTTGGCGATGACCTCGTCCATGATGTCGATCAGCTTCCCCTGCACCTGGTCGGTGTGCATGACGTCGTTGCGGAATCCGTAGATTTCCGCGCGCTGTTTGTTCATCACGTCGTCATACTCGAGCGTGCGTTTGCGGATCTGGAAGTGGTGTTTCTCGACGTTTTGCTGCGCCTTCTGGATGGCCGGGTTGAGCATCCGGCTCTCGAGCGGCTGGCCCTCCTCCATGCCTTTCTCGACATAGGAAAACAGCTTGTTGCCGCTGGCGAACAGCCGGAGCAGGTCGTCCTCAAGCGAGAGGAAAAAGTGGGTGGAACCTTTGTCCCCCTGCCGGGCACACCGGCCGCGCAACTGGCGGTCGATGCGGCGGGACTCGTGGCGCTCGGTGGCGACGACATGCAGGCCGCCGATGGCCTCGACGCCCTGGCCCAGCTTGATGTCGGTGCCACGGCCGGCCATGTTGGTGGCGATGGTCACCGAGCCTTTCTGGCCGGCGCGCGCGACGATCTCAGCCTCCTGCTCGTGGTACTTGGCGTTGAGCACGCTGTGGATAATTCCGTTTTTCTTGAGCATCCGTGAAATCTGCTCGCTGACCTCCACCGACACGGTGCCAACGAGCAACGGGCGGCCCTGCCGGTGGGTCTCCTTGATCTCGTCGAGCACGGCGTCGTACTTCTCTCGGCGCGACTTGAAGATGGAGTCGTTGGCGTCGTCGCGGATGCACGGCTCATGGGTGGGGATGGTGAGGACGCCCAACTTGTAAATGTCGAAAAACTCCTGTGCCTCGGTGGCGGCGGTGCCGGTCATGCCGGCCAGCTTGGTGTAAAGGCGGAAATAATTCTGGATGGTGATGGTGGCCAGCGTCTGGGTTTCCTGCTCGATGGTGACGCCCTCCTTGGCCTCAACGGCTTGGTGCAGCCCGTCGCTCCAGCGGCGGCCCGGCATGGCGCGGCCGGTGTGCTCGTCCACGATGATGACCTTGTTCTCCTGCACCACGTAGGCGACGTCCTTGACGTAGAGGCTGTACGCCTTGAGCAGTTGCCCGGTGATGTGGATGTTCTCGGCCTTGGCCTTGAACTCGTCCTGCAGCTTGGTCTTGGCCGCCAGCCGTCCCTGGGCGTCGAGGCTTTCGTCGTTGTCGATGTCGTGCTGCTCCACGGAGAGGTCCGGCAGCATGAACGCCTCGGTGTCGTTCGGGTTGAGGAAGGTGCGGCCCTTCTCGGTGAGGTCGGCGTCGTGGCTCTTTTCCTCCATGCCGAAGTAAAGCTCCTCTTTCTGGGCGTAAAGATCCTTCTTGGATTGGTCGGCGTGCAGGGAGAGCTCGGCCTTGTCGATGAGTTTTTGATTCTGCGGCTCCTCCATGAGGCGGAGCAGCCGTTCGCTTTTCGGTTGGCCAAGCCGCGCCTTGTAGAGCAGCAGCCCCAGTTCTTGCCCCAGTTCGTCGGCGTTCCCGGGCGGTGTCTCTGATCGGAGTTGCTTGCTCAGTTTCTCGGCCTCGATCAGGTATCCGGCGACGAGATTGTGCTGGGCCTGCACGAGGCTTTTGATCTTCGGGTTGGCCTTGCGGTATTCCTTGTCGAGGCTGGCCGCCGCCGGGCCGCTGATGATGAGCGGCGTCCGGGCTTCGTCGATGAGGATCGAGTCCACCTCGTCCACGATCGCAAAGTAATACCCGCGCTGCACCTGGTCCTCGGTGCGGCTGGCCATGCCGTTGTCGCGCAGGTAGTCGAAGCCGAACTCCGAGTTGGTGCCGTACGTGATGTCGCAGTTGTACTGCTCGCGGCGTTGCGCCGGGTTCATGTCGTGCACGATGCAACCGACACTCAAACCGAGGTATTTGTAAATCGCCCCCATCCACTCGCTGTCGCGCTGGGCGAGGTAGTCGTTCACGGTCACGACGTGCACGCCGCGCCCGGACAGGGCATTGAGGTAAACCGGCAGCGTGGCGACGAGCGTCTTGCCCTCGCCGGTGGCCATCTCGGCGATGTTGCCCTCGTGCAGCGCCATGCCGCCGACAAGTTGCACGTCGTACGGGATCATCTCCCACGGCAGCTGATGACCGCGCACCTCGATGTTGTCGCCATAAAGCCGGCGGCAGGCGTTCTTCACCACCGCGAACGCCTCCGGCAGGACGGCGGCCAGCTCGCGCTTCAGTTCCTGGTCATCCCCGATGGCCGAGAGCTTCTCCTTCCACACCTGCGTCTTTTGGCGCAGGACATCCGCCGTGCTGGCCTGCAGCGCCTCCTCCAGCTGGTTGATCTCAGCCACGCGGGCGGTCAGATTCCTGACCAGCCGCTCGTTTTTACTCGGAAAAAGTTTACTCAGAAAACCCATCATCACTTTTTAACAAAGGCGAGGGACGCTACGGCATGCCCGCTGGCGCGTCAAAGGTTTCCCTTGGCCAAGCGCTTGGCCAAGCGCGGGAGGGGCAAGTTCCACCTTGCCCCATTTCAAAGCCAATTTGGGACGAGGTGGAATGCCTCCCTCCCCGCTTTTGATTGGAAACCCCGTCGGCCTGCCGTAAAACCTCCTGCCGGATGAAACAATCATCGCCAGTGTCGCGGAGCGGCCGGTTCGGGAGCGGGCCGGGGCGGGACGCGGCCCAGTTCACCGAGTCGGTCTCATTCGACAAGCGGTTGTGGAGGCACGACCTCGTCGGCTCGATTGCCCACGCCACCATGCTGGGTGGCATCGGCGTGTTCACCAAGGCCGAGGCCAGGCGCGTTGTCCGTGCGCTCGAGGCGATCGGGGACGACATCGAGGCCGGCCGGTTCGAGTGGGACGAGTCGCTGGAGGACGTGCATATGAACCTCGAGGCGGAGCTGACCCGGCGCGAGCCGGCCGGGGCCAAGCTGCACACCGGCCGGTCGCGCAACGACCAGATCGCGCTGGGAATGCGGATGTGGCTGCGCGACGAGATCGTGGAACTGGAACAAGAGTTGCGGTCATTGCAGCAGGCGCTCGTCGTGCTTGGCCAAGCGAATGGCGATGTCATCCTTCCCGGCTACACCCATTTGCAACGGGCGCAGCCGGTGTATCTCGCGCACCATCTGCTGGCGTATGTCGAGATGATCGAGCGGGATCGCGAGCGGCTGCTCGACGCATTCTCGCGCGTAAACGTCTGCCCGTTGGGCAGCGGCGCGCTGGCCGGTTCCACGCTGCCGCTCGACCGCAAACAGGTCGCCGCCACGCTGGGCTTTGAGGATCGGCAAGGCAGGCCGGTGATCTCGCAAAACTCGATGGACGCCGTGAGCGACCGCGACTTCGCGGTGGAGTTCTGCTTTGTCGCGTCGCTGCTCGGCGTGCATTTGTCGCGCTTGGCCGAGGACGTCATCCTGTGGTCGAGCAGCGAGTTTGACTTCATCCGGATCGCCGACGCGTACACGACCGGCTCGTCGCTGATGCCGCAAAAGAAAAACCCGGACATCGCCGAGCTGGCCCGGGGCAAGAGTGGCCGGCTCGCCGGCAACCTCGTCTCGTTGCTCACGCTGCTCAAGGGGTTGCCGATGACGTACAACCGCGACCTGCAGGAAGACAAGGAGCCGTTGTTCGACAGCGCCGACACCGTCCGCGCCACCGTGCGGCTGACCGACGCCATGCTGCGGCACACCCGCGTGAACGCGGACGTGTGCGCCGCCGCCGCCGCCGACCCCGTGCTGCTGGCGACCGATTTGGCCGACTGGCTCGTCGGGCAGAAGGTGCCGTTCCGCGAGGCGCACCACCTCGTCGGCGAGGTCGTCGCGCTGGCCGAGAGCCTGGCCAAGCCGCTGGATCAACTGACGTTGAAGGAGTTGCGGGGCGTCAGCCGTAAATTCAAGGCCGCTGCGCTGGAGGTGTTTGACCTGAAACAGGCCTTGGCCAAGCGCACCGCGACCGGCTCGCCCGGCACGGGGGAGGTCAAAAAACAGCTCCGCCGCTGGGCCAAGCGGCTGGCTTGAACGGCCAAACGGGGGTTGCAGCCCCTCCAATCGGGGAGTAAATTGTTGCTTCGAGAGAAAGCAGTTTACGATGAAAACGGAATCATTGCCCTTGGTCAGGCGAAGTCGGTTGGGCTTCACCCTGATCGAATTGCTGGTGGTCATCGCGATCATCGCCATCCTCGCGGCGCTGCTGCTGCCGGCGCTCGCCAAGGCCAAGAGCCAGGCCCACCGCACCAACTGCCTGAACAACCAAAAGCAGCTTCTCGTCGCCGTTCATATGTACACTGACGACAATGCGGATTACATGCCGTACCCGAATTGGGGAGTGCAAACCTACGGTTGGGCCTACAAGTACACCACTCGCGATGCCAACAACAAAACCTTGCCCAGTGGCGAGTCATACTTTCGCGCCGAGCAGGGGCAGTTGTGGAAATATGCGAGTAACAAGCGCTCGTTCTTTTGTGTGGCTGAAAAACAAAAGGACATTGACGAGCGCCGCCGGATCGGGTTGCAGGACAGTTCGAGCTACGTAATGAACGGCGTTGTGGGTAAATTCCCAAATGGTTGGTTTAATAATCGAACCCACAAGCGTAATCAGTTTAGGACAGACGACGTTTTGTTTTGGGAACCGGATGAGAGGAGGATTGGTAATTTCAATGATGCTTCGAGCACTCCAGGGTATGTTCAAGGCAATGGTATATATTCCGAGGGGATCAGCAAGCGCCATAGTGAAGGGGCAATCACAGGTATGATTGGTGGCAGCGCAGCATTTATGAGTTTTGAATGGTACAGGAGGGAAAATGAGAAACCAGGCCGCAACCGTCTCTGGTGTGCCCCATCTAAAAACGGTCGTTGATATATCAATTTATTGATCAATGAAAACACAACTTAAATCATCGTCCAACGAATCAAAGCGTGATGGCTTTACCCTTATCGAGCTGCTGGTCGTGATCGCGATCATCGCCATCCTGGCCGCCCTGCTGTTGCCGGCCCTGGCCAAGGCCAAGACCAAGGCGCATGGCATCTACTGCATGAACAACAACAAGCAGCTTATGATGGCCTGGTCGTTTTACGCCGATGACAGCGATGACTGGATCACTTGGGCATACGGGGACGGCTGCCGGAAGTGCAGCGTGACCCCCGGGAAACGTGTCTTCAGGCACGGCTGGATGGGGAACACGGGCCTGAATTACAGCAGCCAAAACAGTTGGGACTACACGGTGGATGTCGCACGAAGTCCGCTCTGGGAGCATGTTGGAAAAAACCACGAGGTTTTTCGTTGCCCAGCCGACACCAGCACCATCAAGGGAAAACCCCGGGTTCGCAGCATGTCCATGAACAGCTGGGTCGGGGGGGATGGCCAGAATGGCGCAAACAGCGGACACCACACGTGGTTCGGCGGGCCGAGTGAGGGCACCATCTACCTGAAGCGCGGGCAAATGGTCGCGCCCGGGCCGTCCGAGACCTGGGTGCTGATCGACGAACGGATGGACAGCATCAACGACGGTTTTTTTGTGGTGTGGATGTTCGGTTATCCCAACATGTCATCCACCAAGATGGTTGATTATCCGGCCAGTTACCACAACAACGCCGCCGGCTTTTCCTTCGCCGATGGCCACGCTGAAATCCACAAATGGCTTGATAAACGCACCATTCCAGAGCTGCGCCATAACGGGAGCATCTCGCTGAATGTGCCATCACCCAACAACGTGGACGTCAAGTGGATGCAGGATAAAACCACCCGTCCCAAGCGCCGGTGACCGTGTTGAATGGCGGATCTGAACTGGTATTGGCGGCGCCTCCGGGCGATGGGGATGGTTGAGGTTGTACTGCGACTCCGCAAAAAGGGGTACGAATTTCAGGATGCCAAGCGTGATCGTTGGCCCGCCACTGACCTGTCGCCGAGTTCCGGGTTTCCCAAACTCCCCGATCCCGCCGCCGCGCCCGAGTCACTCCGCGAGTCGCTGAAGTGCGGCGCCGAGCGCGTTGCCGCCGGCCGGCTTCGCTTCTTCGGCCACCTCGACGTGCAGGCCGGCACGCCGCCGAACTGGCAGCGCGACTACCTCGCCGGAGTCGATGTCCCCACCGGCGATTCGGCGTTCACTCTCAATCACCGCGAGTTGCCCGGCGGCGCGGCGATCAAGCCGCTGTGGGAGCCCAGCCGCTGGGCTGGCCCGGTGCGCTTGGCTCAGGCCTGTTGGCTGCTCGGCAACCGGCGCAGCGGCGAGCATTGCCTCGACTGGCTCGAGGATTGGGTCGCGAACAATCCGCCGTACACCGGCTGGCACTGGACAAGCGCGCTCGAGAGTGGCATGAGGCTCATCGCCTTCACGTGGATCGATGCGTTGCTGACGGCGTACGAGGGGCGCGAGCCGGGCGAGTTGGCCAAGCGCTTGGCCAAGCTGCGGGTCGACATCCTGCCGGCGCACGTTTGGTTCACCTGGCGGCATCGCAGCTTTGGCTCGTCGGCGAACAATCATCTGCTCGGTGAGCTGTGCGGCCTCGCCCTGGCCACCGCGCGCTGGCCCGGCTTGGCCAAGCTGGGTCCCGGCCCGGCCAAGCTCGGCCAACGGCTCGAGCGCGAGACGCTGCGGCAGTTCCACCGGGACGGCGGCAACTTCGAGCAGGCACTCAACTACCAGTTTTTCGCGTGGGAATTTTGCCGGGAAGCCCGCCAGGCGCTCGCCGGTGCGCTGCCCCCGGCACGCCGTGAGCGCATCGACGCGCGGCTTGGCCAAGCGGCCCGGTTTTTCCGCGAGGTGCAGGTGCCGTCCGCACCGTGGGATTATGGCGACTCGGACGACGCTTTCGTCCTGCCGTGGTTTGCGGACGAGTCGCGCGCCGCCGCCGAGTGGTGGCACTGGATCGACGGCAACGCCGCCGAGTCGGCGTTTTTGCACCTCATGCGCGGGCCGTTTGACGACAGCGGGACGGGTGACGGCCCGGGAATGGAGCAGGGCGGCTGGCGTCTTTTCCCGGACACCGGCATCGCCGTCAATGCGCTGGGCCACTGGAGGGCGCGCCTCGATTTCTCGCCGCTCGGCGCGGGCTCGATGGCGGCGCACGGCCACCTCGACGCACAGCAATTGTCGCTCTGGCTCAAGGGCCGCGCGATGGTGATCGATCCCGGCACCGGCGACTACCACGGCAAGCCGGAGCTTCGAAACTGGCTCGCTTCGCGCGAGGCGCACAACGGCCTGTGCCCGGACGAAGCCCGCTTGGCCAGGCGCGCCGGGCCGTTCCTCTGGACGGCCGCGCACCCCAAGCCACTCCAGAGTCTGGACGGCGAGGTGCTGGAAACGGAGGTTCGCCTCAATGGCGGCGGGCTGCTGTCGCGCACGGTCAAGCCGCTGGCCAACGAACCGGCCGGCTGGCTCGTGAGCGACTCGTTCGAGCGGCAGCTTGGCCAAGTCGGCGAGTTCGTCGTGCGCTGGCAGTTCGCGCCCGGCTGCGAGGTGGAGCGGACCGGCGAGCGGGCGTTTCGTGTGACGTCTGAAACCGTAACGATGCGCGTCGAACTTGGCGACGGCTGGGCGCTGGCCGAGCTGTGGCGGCCAAGCGGCGACGAGACGGCCGGGCAACTTGACGGCATCGTCTCGCCGCGATTCATGAAAACCGAACACGCGCCGTACCTCAAACTGACCGCCAAGCCGGGCGGCAACACGGAGTTTACAACGCGGTTTGTGGTAGCGTAATCGCCGCTTGTTCAACCGAACTTATCCACAATCAGTCGCGGCTCTTGCTGTTGGCCAAGCGTTGCGGGTAAATTGAGCCCGTGCCGAAACCGGAATTCGTCCACCTCCATTGCCACACCGAGTTTTCCCTGCTCGACGGGGCGTGCCGTGTGGACCGGCTGATCGACAAGGCGAGCGACCTGGGCTTCGGCTCGCTCGCGATCACCGACCACGGGGCGATGTTCTGCGCGATTAACTTTTACCGCGCTGCCCGCGCCAAGGACATCAAGCCGATCATCGGCTGCGAGGTGTACGTCGCGCCCGGCAGTCGGCATGAGAAAAAATCCGGCGCGCGCGGCAAGGAGGCGTATTATCATCTCGTGCTGTTGGCCAGGGACGAGGCCGGTTACCAAAATCTCGTCCGCTTGGCCACCGCCGCGCAGCTGGAGGGGTACTACTACAAGCCGCGCATCGACAAGGAACTGCTCGCGCAACACAGTGACGGGTTGATCTGCCTGAGCGGCTGTCTGGCCAGCGAGATTCCCCGGTTGATCATGGCGGAGGAACTCGACAAGGCGCGCGACCAGATCGACTGGTTCAAGCAGACGTTCGGCCCGGAGAACTACTACCTTGAGCTGCACAATCACGGCATCCCCGAGCAGGCCAGGGTCAACCGTCAACTCATCCCTTGGGCCGGCGACATGGGCCTCAAGCTGGTGGCGACCAACGACGTCCATTACGTCGAGAAGAGCGACTCGCACGCACACGACTCGCTGATCTGCATCGGCACGCAGGCGCTGCTCTCGGACACGAACCGGATGCGCTACGTGCAGGAGCAGTTTTACCTGCGCTCGCCGGAGGAGATGGCGGCGTTGTTCGCCGAGGTGCCGGACGCGGTGCGCAACTCGATGGAGATCGCCGCGAAGTGCAATGTCGAGATCGAGTTCGGCAAGTTGAACTACCCGGTGTTCCACCCGCCGGAAGGCCACACCCGCGAGGGCTATCTGCGGAAGTTTCTGGCGGAGGGTTTTGCGGATCGTTACGGCATGAAGGTGCGCGTTGACGGCGACACATTTGTGGTGGAGTCGCTTGCCGATGCCGGCCAACTGCCCAACTACTCGCCGCCGGAGGAGGCCGATCCGGAGGCCAAGCCGGGACTGGACGATCCGGCCGTGGCCAAGGCGGTCGGCGAGCTCATCGACCGCGTCGATTTCGAGTTGGGGATCATGCAGCAGATGGGCTACATCAGCTATTTTCTCATCGTTGGCGACTTCATTCGGTACGGCCGGGAGCAGGGAATCACCTGCGTGGCACGTGGTTCGGCGGCGGGATCAATGGTGGCCTATTTGCTGGAGATTTCCAACGTCGATCCGCTGCGGTATGGGCTGATCTTCGAGCGGTTCCTCAACCCGGAACGGGTCAGCCCGCCGGACATCGACATCGACTTTGCCGACGACCGCCGCGAGGAGGTGATCGAGTACGTCCGCGAAAAATATGGTCGCGACTCGGTGGCGCAGATCATCACCTTCGGCACGATGGGGACCAAGTCGGTGATCCGCGACGTGGGCCGGGTGATGGGTCTGAGCTACGGCGAGGCGGATCGCTTGGCCAAGATGGTGCCCACCGAGCTAAAAATCACGCTCAAGGACGCACTGCGAAAGTCTCCTGACCTCAAGGGTGCCTACGACAACGAGGAGGTCACGCGCGAGTTGATTGACACGGCGTTCGTGCTCGAGGATCTCACCCGCAACTCCTCCGTCCACGCGGCCGGGGTGGTCATCGGCGCCGAGCCGTTGGTTAATATTTTGCCCCTCAAGAAAGACGAGGACGGCACCATCACCACCCAGTACCCGATGGGGCCGGTGGAGGATCTTGGCCTGTTGAAGATGGACTTCCTCGGGCTCAAGACGCTGACGGTCATCCGCAACACCTGCGAGATGGTGAAGCAGTGGCGCGACGTCGATGTCGATGTGGATCGCGTGCCGACCGACGACCCGAAAGCGTACGACCTGCTGAACAACGGCCACACGGTCGGCGTGTTCCAGTTGGAATCGGGCGGTATGCGCGACCTGTGCCGAAAATTCAAGCTGGGCTCCATCGAGCACATCACGGCGCTTGTGTCGTTGTACCGGCCGGGGCCGATGGATCTGATCCCGGACTTCATCCGCCGTCGCCACGGCGAGGTGGAGATTAACTACCCGCACCCGCTGCTCGAGCCGATTGCCAAGGAGACCTACGGCATTCTGATTTATCAGGAGCAGGTGATGAAGGCCGCGCAGGTGCTCGCCGGTTACACCCTGGGTGCGGCGGATTTGCTGCGCCGCGCGATGGGCAAAAAGAAGGTCGAAGTGATGCAGGAACAGCGCGAGTTGTTCGTGCACGGCTGTGCTGAACATAACAACATTTCCAAGCGCAAGGCCAACGAGATTTTTGACCTGCTCGAGAAGTTTGCCGGGTACGGCTTCAACAAGTCGCACGCGGCGGCCTACGCCGTGGTGGCCTACCAGACCGCCTACCTGAAGGCACATTACCCGGTTGAGTTCCTCGCGGCCAACATGACCAACGACATGGCCGACACCGCCAAGCTGGGGGTGCTGACCGACGAAGCCCGTTCGCTCGGCATCGAGGTCCTGCCGCCGGATGTCAACGAAAGCCAGGTGTTGTTTGCCCCGGCGCGGGACGGCTCGGTCATTCGCTTCGGCATGGCGGCGATCAAGGGGGTCGGCAGCATCGCGGTGGAGGGGATCATCCAGGCGCGGGAGAACGGCGAGCCGTTCGCCGACCTGTTCGATTTGTGCGACCGCTGCGACACGCGCACGGTGAACCGCAAGGTGCTCGAGGCGCTCATCAAGAGCGGCGCGTGCGACGGACTGGACGGCACGCGCTCGGGGCAGTTCTCCGTCATCGACCGCGCCTTGGCCAAGGCGTCGAGCCAGGCGCGCGACCGCGAATCCGGCCAGACGTCGCTCTTCGGCGCGTTCGAGGAGAGCAGCCAGTCGATGCAGGACAAAGTGCCCGGTCTTGCCGAGTGGGATCGCGGGGAGATCCTCGCCGCTGAGAAGGAACTGCTCGGCTTTTACGTCAGCGGCCACCCGCTCGACCCGTACCGCGAACTGCTCGGGCAGTACTGCCTGCACGACAGCGAGTCGGTCAAGGCGCTCGAGAGCCGCAAGGTGACTCGCGTCGGCGGGCTGATCGCCGCCGTGCAGCGCGGCATCTCCCGGCGCACCAACAAGCCGTACGCCATCGCCACCGTCGAGGACCTCAACGGCACATTTCAGGTGCTGTGCATGAACGAGAACTACGACCAGTACCAGGAATTGCTCCTGGCCAACAAGACCGTGCTGGTCATCGGCGAGGCGAACAACAGCGAAAGCACGCCCAAGATTTTTCCGCAGAAAATCATCCCGCTCGACGACGCCCCGGCCAAGTTCACCAAGCGGGTGCAGTTCCGGTTCAATGGCGGCGAGCTTGGCCCGGAGAAGATGGAGGAACTCTTCGGCCTCGCCACGAGTCATCCCGGTCGGTGCCCGTTGTACCTCTGCATCCGGCGGCAGGACGGCCGACTGGTGTACCTTGACACGAGCGACCGGTATTTCGTCCGCCCGTCGGAGCGGTTGCGCGCCGAGGTCAACGAGATGCTTGGCCCGGACAGCTACCACGCGAAGGTCGACACCTCGCTGCCGGAACCGGCCAAGCGCCAATGGCCACGCAGGCAAAACAACGGCGGGAACGGTGAGCCGTGAGCCGTTGGCCAAGCGGCCTGCGAATGGCGCGGGAGCGTCGTGGAGTGCGGTGCTGTGCACCGCTTTGGTTTGCGCGGATTTTGATCCTCTCCAAAAGCGCCGCGCAGCGGCGTACTCCACGACGCTGGCGCGCACATCCATCCCCATTTTCCTCTGCGATCCCCTGCGTTTAATCGGCAACCCAGCGCTTGGCCTTCAGTTCGAAGCGGGGGAGGGTGCCGGGCTCGACGAGCGTCACCGGCACGCGCAGTGACAACGATTCATAAAACGCCGTGGCCAAGCGCTTGGCCAAGCCGCTGTCGTCGACGGTTTCCGGTTCCACCTCGACGCTCATCTCAACGAGGGCATCATCGCGGCGGATGCACACGCGATACTCGGTGATCCCTCCGGCGCTGCGGAGGATTTCCTCAATCGCGCTGGGATAGACGTTCACGCCGCGCACCACGACCATGTCGTCGGCCCGGCCAAGGATGCCGCCTTGCAATGCGAGGTCGAGCCGGCCGCAGCGGCATGGCGGCTCGGCAGCCGTGACGAGGTCGCCGGTGCGGTAACGGATCAGCGGCGAGCCGTGCCGGCCCAGCGTGGTCAGCACCAGTTCGCCTGTCCCGCCGGCGGCGACCGGTTCGGCGGTCTCGGGATCGATGATTTCCGCGAGGTAAGCCTCCTCGAGCACGTGCAGCACGCCCGCTTGGGCGGGGCATGGGTACGTCACCGGGCCGACCTCGGTCATGCCGTGGTGGTCAAATACTGTTGCGCCGGGCCAAGCCTCCTCGAGCCGCGCGCGCGTGGCCGGGATGCTGCCGCCCGGCTCACCGGCAACGACGATCGTGCGCACCGGCGACGCGGCCAGGTCGATGTTTTCCTCCCCGGCCACCTCGGCCAGGCGCAGGGCGTATGTCGGCGTGCAGCAGAGGACGTTGGCGTCGTGGGTGAAGATGGCCCGCAACCGCGCCGCGCTGCTCAAGCCGCCGCCGGGGATGCTCAACGCGCCGAGCGCCTCGCCGGCCTCGAACGCCAGCCAAAACCCGATGAACGGCCCGAACGAAAACGCAAAAAAAATCCGGTCGTCGCCACTCACGCCGGCGGCGCGAAAAATGTCGCACCAGTTGTCGATCATCCATTGCCAGCTTTCCGGCGTGTCGGGCCAGCGTAGCGGCGCGCCGCTGGTGCCGCTGGTTTGGTGGACGCGCGTGTAGTGCTCGAGCGGGAACGTCAGGTTGCTGCCGTACGGCGGGTGGGCGGCGTGATCGGCGGCGAGCTCCGGCTTCGTCGTGAACGGGCAATTGGCGCGAAACACATCAAGCGACGCAACGGAACCGTCGATGTTCGCTTGGCCAAGTTTGGCCGCGTAAAAGGCGTTGGCTGGCCGAACCGCCGTGAGCAACTCCCGCAGCTTGGCCAGCTGGATCCGCTCCAGTTCCTCCCGACTGCTGGCGGGCGGGCGCGGCATCACGGAGTCGGGGATGCCTTGGCCTCGGCGGGCGGGCTTGGCTTGGGCGCGTGCTTGGTGACGAGGTAGCCGCCGAGCGCCGCAAGCAGGATGCCGAGCACGAACGGCCATTGCACGTTGGCCCAGCCGTTGTTCTTCGTGGTGTTGACGACGGCGTTCACGATCGGTGCGCCGGCGAAGATGATCGACATGATCACCGGCACGTACACCGGTGGGTTTGGCGATGCGCCGAACGCCAGCAGCACACCCAGCGCGCCAATGGCGCCGAGCGTCCCGGCGATGAGCGACCATTGCCAGCCCTTGGCCGGGTAAGCCCAGAAATCAACCGGGCCGCCCTGCAGCTTTAGAATGACAATCGGCGCGATGACGGCGGTGAGAAAATAGGCCAAGCCGACCCACAGAAACGCCATGATGCGGCCGTGCTCGGGGTCTTTCATGCTCGCGGAGCCGGTGTGCATGCAGACACCGTAGGTGCCCCAGCAGACAACCGTCATTAACGCCCAGACGTACCAAGGAATCGTGCTCATAAGTCGCGGCCAATGTAGTGGCCCGGCGGCGGCATTTCAAACGCTATCGCGCTTGGCCAAGCGCGGCGAAGTATTCGCGCGCCTTGGCCATCACCCTCGGCGAGAGGAGCAGGGTGGAGAGAATGGTCGGCACGGCCATCATGCCGAACATGATGTCGAGGAAGTTGATAATATTCCCCAACTCAACAATCGCCGAGACAACGATGGAGGCGAGATAATATAAAATCATTGGGACACGAGCCCTCGGGCCGAACATAAATATGCCGCATTTGCTCAGGTAATACGAAGTGCCGAGCATCGATGAAAAACTGAAGCAAAGCACGCAGAGCAACAGCAAATACGGGCCGGCGACCGGGATGCCTTTCGTGAATGCCTCGGCGGTCAGCAACACGCCGTCCGGGTTGTCGCCGGTTTCCTGCCAAACACCAGTGCTAAGGATGATCAACCCGGTGATGGTGCAGACAATCAGGGTGTCGATCATCGGGCCGAGCATCGCGACGAGTCCTTCGCGAATCGGTTCTCTGGTTTTCGCCGCGCCGTGGGCCATCGCCTCAGTGCCCATCCCGGCTTCGTTGGAAAAGGCCGCACGCCGCACGCCGGTCGAGATTACCGCGCCCAGCACGCCGCCGGAAACCGCGTCGCCGGTGAAAGCGTCGCGGAAAATCAGCGCGATCGCTTCCGGCACCTGCGCAGCGTGCGTGAAAAGGATCACCAACGCGCAGCCGCCGTAGAGCAGCACCATGAACGGAACCAAGCGGGCGGCGACTTTGCCGATGCGCTTGATGCCGCCGAAAATCACCGTGCCGACGAAGATCGCCATCGCCGAGCCGAACAACCCTTGGCCAAGCGTGGTGACGTTTTTATCTGCGCCGACGAACCACTCGTTCGGCTTGAAAAACATGTCGCCAACAATGGCGGTGAGTTGGTTTGATTGAATCAATGGCAGACAGCCGAACACGCCGAAAAAACAAAACGCCATCGCGAGCGGCTTCCACTTCGCGCCGAGTCCCTCGACGATAAAATACATCGGCCCGCCCTGCGCTTGGCCCTGGGCGTCGCGGCCGCGATACATCACCGCGAGGCTGCACGTGAAAAACTTGGTCGCCATGCCGACCAGCGCGCAGACCCACATCCAAAACAGCGCGCCCGGCCCGCCTTGGGTCATCGCCACCGCCACTCCGGCGATGTTACCCATGCCGACTGTGCTGGAGAGGGCACTGCACAATGCCTGAAAATGGTTGATCTCGCCGGGGTCGTTGGGGTCGCTGAACTTGCCCCTTAAAATCTGGAGGCTGTGCCACAAGTACAAAAAAGGCGTAAATCTTGAGTAAACGGTGAAAAACAACCCGCCGCCAATCAGCAAAACCAGCAGCGGCATCCCCCAAAGCCAGTCTGAGGTCAACTGGAGCAGCTTGGTGAACGTCAGCGGTTCGGCGGCGGTGTCCATGGCCTACTTGCCCGAAAGGATTTTGCGGCAGGCCGATTTGAGTTGTTTCAAATGGGCCGCGCTCTTGGCCTCAAGGTAGCAGCGGATCACCGGCTCGGTGCCGCTCGCGCGGAACGCCACCCACTCGTTATCCGGCAGCAGGAACTTGAAGCCGTCGGTAGTGATGAACTGCTGCACGGCGAACCGCCCGATCTTGTCGAAGCCACCGCTGAGTTTTTTCAGGATCGCCGCCTTCTCGGCGGGCGGCACGGCGATGTTAATCCGGTCGGTGTGAAACTCGCCAGTTTGCTTTTCGAGATCGCGCAGGATGCGGCCCAGCGACTTGCCCTCCATCGCGACCAGCTCGGCCATCAGCAGGCAGGCGAGCACGCCGTCTTTCTCCGGGATGTGGCCGCGGATGCTCAGCCCGCCCGACTCCTCGCCGCCAACGATGATCGGCTCGCTCTCCATCAACGCCCCGATGTGCTTGAAGCCGACCGGCGTCTCGTGAACCTTCACGCCGAGCAACCCGGCGACGGCATCGACTTGGTGGCTCGTCGGCACGGTGCGGACGACCGCGCCCTTGATGCCGCGATTTTTGCGGAGGTGATACAGCGCCAGCGCGAGCACTTGGTTTGGCGTGAGCCAGGTGCCGTCGCGATCGACGATGCCGAAGCGGTCGGCGTCGCCGTCGAGGCCAAGCGCAAGATCGGCTTGGCCGTTGCGGACGAATTGAGCCGCCTCGGCCATGCCGGATTCGTTCGGCTCGGGCGAGCCGCCACCGAAAAGTGGATTCAGGTTTTCGTGAAAACGGGTGATCTTCGCACCGGCCTCCTCGAGCAGCGTGTCGAGGTAGCCCCGGCCGGTGCCGTGCATCAACTCCACGGCGATGCGCAGCTTGGCGTTGCCGATGGCCCGCAAGTCGATCAGCTTGCGGATGCGGTTGAGGTACGCCGGGGCGGGGTCGAATTCCCGGCAACGGAACGTGCCGATCACGGCGGTCTTCGATTGCCAACCTTTGGCCAAAAGTTTCTCCGCGTGCGCCTCGATTTTTCCGGTGAACTCCGGCGGGGCACCGGCGCCGTTGGGCATCGAAAACTTGAACCCCGAGTAGCCGAACGGGTTGTGGCTGGCGGTGATGTTGACGCCGCCGATGGCTTTTTTGTGGCGGATGCTGAAGGCGATCACCGGCGTCGGGGCGTCGCGATGGGTCAGCAGCGGCTCGAGTCCGGCCTGCTGCAAAATCTCCGCCGTGGCCAAGGCGAACTCGCGACCCAAAAACCGCGTGTCGTGGCTGATGACGACCAACGGACGCCTGCCGTGCATCGGCGATTTTTTGCGGCGCAACTCCGCCTTGAGCGTGAGAGCCAGCCCTTGGGCGGCCAGTCGGAGATGTTCAAACGTGAAGTCGCGGGCGATCAGCCCGCGCCAGCCGGAGGTGCCAAATTGGATGGGGGATTTCACGACTGGCGGGAGCGCTTGGCCAAGCGCCGGGTTCGGTCAGCTTTTCCAGTCGAACGCATTCTTTTTGATGGCGTAAACGTAGCCGACGAACAAAATGCCGAGGAAGGAAACCATTGTGCCAAAGATCACGTTCGCCGTCGCGGGGATGCCCAGCATCTCCTTGTACACCACCGCCCACGGGTAGAGGAACACCACCTCGATGTCGAACAGGATAAACAGCATCGCCACCAGGTAAAACTTTACCGACAGGCGTGAGCTGCCGTCGCCGACCGGCAGCATGCCGCACTCGTACGGGGTGTCCTTCGTCGGCGTGTGGCGGCCAAGCGCCCGGGCCTTGCGCGAGCTGAAAACCCAGCCGGCCAGTTTCGACGCGAACATGGTGGCCACCGCGAAGGCGATCACCACCAGCGCGAGGAACAAAACACCCAGGTACTGGAACAATTGCGGATCGGCGCCGGCCACGGCCAAAATCATGCGCGAAACCTACGGACGCACCCCCGCCGGCGCAAGGTCAAACCCCGCTTGGCCAAGCGCTTGGCTGCCGCTACAGTGCGGCGACCGATTGATCCATGACCGCGCTTCTTGCCTTTCTCCCGATCGCAGTCGTTGGCGTTCTGCTGGTGGGCTTCCGTTTGCCGGCCAGCCGCGCGATGCCGGTTTCGTATCTCGTGGCGGCCGGGCTGGCGTTGTTCGTCTGGCAGGTGCCGGGGGCGAAGGTGGCTGCTGCAACCGTCAAGGGGCTGACGGTTACGGTTCAATTGCTTTACATCATCTTTGGCGCGATCCTGCTGCTGAATACGCTCAAGCACAGCGGCGCGCTGGCGGTCATCCGCAATGGCTTCACCAACATCTCCGCCGACCGGCGGGTGCAGGTGATCATCATCGCCTGGCTGTTCGGGGCGTTTATCGAGGGGGCAGCCGGTTTCGGGACACCGGCAGCAGTGACGGTGCCGCTGATGGTTGGGCTCGGTTTCCCGGCAATGGCGGCCGTGGTGGCGGGAATGATTATTCAAAGCACGCCGGTGTCGTTCGGCGCGGTGGGTACGCCGATTCTCGTCGGCGTCAACAAGGGTTTGGCCGGTGACGAGTCGGTGCAAACGGCGGTCGCTGACATGGGCTTCGGGCAGTGGGACGGCTTCCTTGCCTTCGTCGGATTCAAGGTTGCGCTACTGCACGCCATCGTCGGGACGCTGATCCCGCTGTTGCTGGTGGTGTTCGTGACGCGGTTCTTTGGCAAAAACAAATCGGCTCGCGAAGGGCTGGCGGTGTGGCCGTTCGCGTTGTTCGCCTCGTTTGCGTTGACGGTGCCGTACGTGCTGGTGGCCGGGTTTCTCGGGCCGGAGTTTCCGTCGCTGTTGGGTGCGCTGATCGGCCTGGCCATTGTCGTGCCGGTGGCCAAGCGCGGCTGGCTCATGCCCAAGGGCGAGCCGTGGGACTTCCCGCCGCGCGCCGAGTGGGAGGCCGGATGGATGGGCGGGGTGGAGATCGATCTGAAATCAAGCCAAGCCGGCGGGTCGGCGAAGGTCGGTGCCTTTGCCGCCTGGCTGCCGTACCTGCTCGTGGCGGCGCTGTTGGTTGTTTCCCGACTGAGTGCTCTGCCGTTTGCCGCCTGGCTCAAGGCTGTCGAGTTGAAGTGGTCGGGCATCTTCGAGACTGCCATCGATGCCTCGCTGCAGCCGCTGTACCTGCCGGGCACGGTGTTCGTCGTCGTGTCCCTCATCGCGGTGGCGTTGCACCGGATGAACGGTCCGGCCGTAAGGGCCGCGTGGGGTGAGTCGCTCAAGACGACGGCCAAGGCGTCGGTCGCGCTGCTGTTCACCGTGCCGATGGTGCAGGTGTTTTTGAATACCGACGGCGGTTTGGCCGGCTACGAAAAAATGCCGATCGCCCTCGCCAACGGCGTGGCGGCGTTGGCTGGCGAGGCGTATCCGCTGCTGGCCCCGGTGGTCGGCGGCTTCGGCGCGTTCGTGGCCGGCAGCAACACGATCAGCAACATGATGTTCTCGCTGTTCCAGTTTGAGGTCGGCGTCCGGATCGGGGTCGATGCGACGTGGATGGTCGCGCTGCAGGCGGTCGGCGGCGCGGCCGGCAATGTCATCTGCGTGCATAACGTCGTCGCCGCCTCCGCGGTGGTCGGCCTGACCGGCAGGGAGGGGGACGTCATCCGCAAGACGATGCTGGTGTTCGCTTACTACGCCCTCGCCGCCGGGGTGATCGGCTTTGGGTTCCTCAAGCTGGGACTGCTTGGCTCAGGTGGTTAGTGGAGTTTTCGATTCCCAATTGTTGCGCTTGGCCAAGCGGGGGGGCTTGATTTTGTGGGGGAGTGCTGGCAGGTTTCCCGCGGCCCGATTTCTGTTTTATGACTATTCTGCGGAAAGCTTTTTATGTGCTGGCCGGGGGGATTACGCTTGGCCAAGCGTTCGGTGCCGCGCCGGCGGAGGTGCGGTTTGGGGTGCATGTGCGGCCGATCCTGTCCCATCATTGCGTGCAATGCCACGGGCCGGACGAGCAACATCGCAAGGCCAAGCTGCGGCTCGACACCCGGGACGGCCTCTTCGGCGGTTCCGGCGACGAGCGGATCGTTGTGCCGGGCCAACCGGCCGAAAGTTTGTTGTTCCAAAAAATCATCGCGCACGATCCGGATGACCGGATGCCGCCGGTGGAGTCCAAAAAGAAATTGTCGGCAGACGAGATTGCCACACTCAAGCGCTGGATTGAACAGGGCGCGGAGTGGGAGGGGCATTGGGCATTTGTCACGCCAATGCGCCCAGAACTGCCGAAGGTGCAGCGCCGCGCTTGGCCAAGGTCTGCGATCGATTTTTTCACGCTGGCCCGGATGGAGGCCAACCGGCTGGAGCCGTCGCCGGAGGCGGATCGCCGGACGCTCATCCGCCGTGTGTGCCTTGACCTGACCGGGTTGCCGCCGTCGCCGGAGGCGGTCGAGCGGTTTGTCAACGACACCGACCCGAACGCCTACGAGACGCTCATCGACTCGCTGTTGGCGAGCGAGCGATATGGCGAGCGGATGACGTTGGCCTGGATGGACGCCGCGCGGTACGGCGACTCGAGCGTGTTCCATGATGACGGCGTGCGCTTCATGTGGCCGTGGCGTGACTGGGTGATCCGGGCGTACAACGACAACAAGCGGTTCGACGAGTTCACGGTGGAGCAGTTGGCCGGTGACCAGTTCGAGAACGCGTCTCTCGAGAATAAGGTGGCATCCGGATTCAACCGCAACCACGGCACGACTGACGAGGGCGGGTTGATCGAGGAGGAGTACCGCGTCGAGTACAATGTCGACCGTGTCAAGACCACCTCCAATGTCTGGCTGGGCCTGACGATGGAATGCGCCCAGTGCCACGACCACAAGTACGATCCGATTTCGCAGAAGGAGTATTACCAGTTTTACGCCTACTTCAACATCAACTCCGACGCCGGCAATCAAACGCGCAACGGCAACTCGGCCCCGATGGTCAAGGTGCCCAGCATTGCCGAGAGCGCGGAGTTGCAGCAACGCCGCGACAAGGTGGCCGCCGCGAAGAGCGAGCGCGCCCAGGCCAAGCCAAGCGCGCAGGAGATGGACGAGTGGATCGCCGACCATCGCGCCAGCGAACTGCCGCAGCCCCCCAAGCTGGGCGGGTGGCAATTCCTCGGCAGTTTCACCGGCAAAAACAAGGACGCCGCCTTCAACAAAAACTGGGGGCCGGAGAAGAAAGTGGACTTGGCCAAGGCGCACGACGGCAAAAAATGGGAGGCCCGCACTTACGAGGACGGCAAGGTGCACACGCTGGCCATCCCGGAGAACAGCGCGGCGTATCTTTATCGCACGGTGACGTCGGCCAAGGCGCGAGAGGTGATGGTGTCGCTCGGCAGCGACGACGCGATCAAGGTGTTTCTCAACGGCAAACAGGTGTTCGCCAACAACACTTCCCGCGGCCCGGCCCCCGACCAGGACAAGGCCAAGCTCGCGTTGGCCAAGGGCGAAAATCATCTGCTGCTCAAGATCGTCAACGCCGGCGGGCCGGCCGGGTTTTACTTCAAGATCGGCGATTCCGCGCTGCCGGAGAACATCTTGGCGCTGCTCGCGGAGGACGTTTTGAGCGCCGAGCACGTCAGTAAACTGTGCGATTATTACGAGAAATCAGTCTGGTCGCTTGGCCGCGAACTGGATGCCGGGATTAAATCCGCTGAGAAGGCGGTGACCGACTACGACAAGTCGATCGTCACGGTGATGACGATGGGTGACTTGGCCAAGCCGCGCATAACTTATTTACTTGAGCGCGGTCATTACGGATCGCCGAAAAAGGACGAGGAGATTTCTCCCGGCATCCCTGCCGCGCTCCCGGCGTTGCCCGAGGGGGCTCCAGCCAAGCGGCTTGGCTTGGCCAACTGGATCGCTGATGACGACCATCCGCTGACGGCTCGCGTGGCGGTGAACCGTTACTGGTCGATGATTTTCGGCCGAGGGCTGGTGACGACGGTGTCGGACTTTGGAACACGTGGCGCGCTGCCGAGCCACCCGGGCCTGCTCGACTGGCTGGCGCGCGATTTCGCCGACAGTGGCTGGAATGTGAAGCGCATGTTCAAGCAGATGCTCCTGTCGGCGACATACCGGCAGCAGTCCGCCGCCACGGCGGAACAGCTCCGGCGCGACCCCGAGAATGTGTTTCTCTCGCATGCGCCGAGGTTGCGGCTGCAGGGTGAGTTCATCCGCGACAACGCGCTCGCCGTGAGTGGCGTGCTCAACGGCAGGATCGGCGGGCCGAGTGTCAAACCGTACCAGCCGCCGCGCATCTGGAACGAGGTCGCGCTCAACGGCGGCCTGTTTTACAAGCCGGATAAAGGCGCGAAACTGTACCGCCGCTCGATGTACACTTACTGGAAGCGCTCCGCGCCAATGCCAAACATGATGGCGTTTGACGCGCCGACGCGCGAAAAATGCGTCATCCAACGGCCGCGCACCAACACGCCGATGCAGGCATTGGTGACGATGAACGATGTGCAGTTCGTCGAGGCGGCGCGTGTGTTCGCGCAGCGGGTGCTGCAGCAGGGCGGGGCGGACTTCGACTCGCAGCTCGACTATGCGTTTATGCTCGCCACGGCGCGCCCGGCGGATGAGTTGCGAAAACGCGTGTTCCGCAACTTGTACGACAGTCAGCTTGCGGCGTTCAGTGCTGATGCCAAGCGCGCCGGGGAGCTGCTGAAGTTTGGCGAGACCGGGCGTGACGAGTCGCTCGACTTGGCCCAGCACGCTGCCTGGACTACCGTGGCCAGCGCCATTTTCAATCTCGACGAAGTCATCACCAAGGAGTGACCCATGATTCCATTATTCAATTCTGATCATCTGCTCGACCGGCGCAAGTTCCTGAACCTCGGCGCGCGTGGCATGGGTGCGCTTGGTCTCGCGTCGCTCGCCCAGCCGGGCCTGCTCAACGCCGCAGCCAGACGCCACGGCGGCGCACTGGGTGACCCGCATTTCATGCCCAAGGCCAAGCGGGTGATTTACCTGTTCTTCTCCGGCGGCCCGTCGCACATCGACATGTACGATTACAAGCCGGGCATTCGCAAGGTCCACGGCATCGAGTTACCGGACTCCATCCGACAGGGCCAGCGGATCACCGGCATGACCTCCGGGCAGAAGTCGTTCCCGTGCGTTGCGCCGATGTTTGAGTTCAAGCAGCACGGGCAGAGCGGTGCGTATTACAGCGAGATATTGCCGCACATCGCCTCGCTCGCCGACGAGATGACCCTCATCCGCAGCGTCAACACCGAGGCGATCAACCACGATCCGGCGATCACCTACATCAACACCGGCACACAGCAGCTTGGCCATCCGAGCATGGGCGCTTGGCTCAACTACGGACTCGGCAGCCCAAGCGATAATTTGCCCGGCTACATCGTGATGATCTCGAAGGGGCGCGGCGGCAGCCAGGCGCTGTACTCGCGACTTTGGGGGAGTGGCTTCCTGCCGTCGAGACACCAAGGCGTCAAGTTCCGCAGTTCCGGCGAGCCGGTGCTTTTCCTCAACGACCCGCCGGGCATCAACCGCGATTCGCGCCGCGCAATCCTCGACAGCATCAAAGCCGTGAACGAGGCAAAGTTCGCCGAAACGCGCGACGCGGAAATTCAGGCGCGTATCGCCCAGTACGAGATGGCGTTTCGCATGCAGGCCAGCGTGCCGGAGTTGACCGATCTCAAGTCCGAGCCGGAACATGTCTTCGACCTGTATGGCAACGATTCCAAAAAGCCGGGCAAGTACGCCTACAACTGCATCCTCGCGCGGCGCATGCTCGAGAGCGGCGTGCCGTTCGTGCAATTGTTCCATCGCGGTTGGGATCAGCACGGCAACTGTCCGCGCGATGTCCGTTACCAATGCGAGGATATCGACCAGCCCACCGCCGCGCTGGTGAAGGACCTCAAGCAACGTGGCATGCTCGACGACACACTCGTGATTTGTGGCGGTGAATTCGGCCGGACCATCTACTCGCAGGGCGCGCTGACCAAGGACAACCACGGGCGCGACCACCACGGCCGCTGCTTCTCGATGTGGATGGCCGGCGGCGGCATCCGGAAGGGGCACGTACACGGCGAAACCGACGACTTCTGCTACAACATCGTCCGCGACCCAGTGCACATCAACGACCTCAACGCCACGGTGCTGCAGTGTCTTGGCCTCGACCACGAGCGATTCACCTACCGCTATCAGGGACTCGACCAGCGCCTGACCAGCGTGCAGGGAGCGCGTGTTGTCAACGAGATTCTGGCCTGACGCACCACGTCGTGAACAGCTCGTCGCCGATGCGGCGTTGACGGGACAGCGTCAGGTTCGCCGCCTTGGCCAAACGGGCAAACCCTTTACCATCGGCGATCGTTGGCGCGTCCCGACCGCCGATGATTCTCGGGCAGATGGTCAGGTGCAACTCATCCACGAGGCCAAGTCGGAGCAACTCGAAGTTCAACTCGCCGCCGCCTTCGCAGAGTAGTCGATTGACGGCCCACTCGCGCCGAAGCCAGCCAAGCGCTTGGCCAAGCGCGACGCTGTTTTTGCCGCACACCTTCACACAATCGGCAAAGTGCGCGAGCTTGGCCAAGCGCGACTTCGGCGCTTGGCCCGACGCCAGCACGATGAGCGGCGACACCGTGTGGTGAAAAATTTTCGCCCCCGGATCGACCGAGCCGGAGCCGCTCACGACGACGCGCAAGTTCTGTCTGGCCAAGCCGGCACGAAGCCGCTGCCGTTCGTACACAGCGCCGCCGGCGTCCAGCGTCACCAGCGCGGAATCGACCGTGCGCGCGCCGCACATCACGGCGTCGGCTGTGGTCCGGAGCGCAAGCAGGTTTTTGTGATCGTGCCGACTGCCGAAGGCGACGAAGCGGCGATGCGGTGGGGCAATCTTGCCATCGGCCGACATCGCCATGTTGATCAACACAAATGGACGGGCTGTTTTCATTTATTCGGCAGTCAAAGAGTGTGCTGCGAGTGGTTACAAATTAACGCCCTCTCCCCGACTCTCTCCCGCTGGGAGAGGGGGAGCAGCTTTCGCGGTAGCGTCGTGGAGTGCGGCGCTGTGCGGCGCTTTGGAACGCTCCGGAAATCCCGGGAGGGGCGAGTTCCACCTCGCCCCAAACAAAACATAAAATGGGGCAAGGTGGAACTTGCCCCTCCCGCGCCATCCCAGCCCCGCTTGGCCGAGCGCTCCAGTCGTGATTCCTTCTCCTTCAGGGAGAAGGTGGCCGCAGGCCGGATGAGGGTGAACCGCCGGACGTTTTTTGTTAAGACCACTCACTAGTGTCCGGTTTAAAACCCCGGTAAATAGGGGCTATTATTGATGTTGGGGT
>JACNJE010000096.1 GCA_014382705.1 Verrucomicrobiota bacterium
GGGGGCCGGCACCGAGCCGCTCGCGGGGCAGGAGACCCCGCCGCGCATCGTCACTGCGTCGCTGGTGCTTGGCCAAGTGGGCTGGTTCTTCAAGTTGTCCGGCTCGGCCGACGCGATCGAGCCGCAATTCGGTGCCTTCACCAATTTCCTGGCCACGCTCCGGTTCCAGCCGGGAGCCAGCGAGGTGAGTTTTGACCGGCTGATGGCCGAGGCCGAGGCGGCCCGGCCGGCGGCGGCCAGCCCGGCGGCGGCCGCGCCAACGTGGGCCAAGCCGGACAGCTGGGCGGCCAAGCCGCCGACCTCGATGCGGCTGGGCAACTTCACCGCCGGGAACGGCCAGGCGGAGATCACGGTGATGACCTTCCCCGGCGACGTCGGCGGGCTGCTGGCCAACGTCAACCGGTGGCGCGGCCAGTCCGGGCTGCCGCCGGTCGATGCCGCCGGCCTGGTCGAGGCGACATCGCAACAAACCGTGAGCGGGACAACGGCCACGCTCGTCGAGGCCATCGGTGACCAGACCGGCTCGATCAGCGTCTATCACCCTGTGGGCGGGCAGACCTGGTTTTACAAGATTTCCGGGCCAAGCGCGGTGGTCACCGCCGAGAAAGGCGCGTTCATGGAGTTCATCCAGTCCATTCAGCTCCCCAAACCGTGATGCCGCTCCTCAAGACGTTCGTCCAATTCTGGTGCTCGCTCCGCCTGACCGTGGCCTGCCTGATCGCGGCGATGGTGCTGGTGTTCGTCGGTACGCTGGCGCAGGTCGATCAGGGGCTGTACGACGCGCAGAAGAAATATTTCCGCAGCTACTTCCTCGTGCCGGAAAGCATCGGCGGGGCGGGCTGGGCGCAGATTCGGCTCGGCGGCTCTGAGTGGCAGCCGCCCGCGAACTGGAGCGAGACTGAGCGCGCGCAGTTCAGCCTCATTAATTTCGAGGCACAGCACGGCGGCAGCACGGCGGTCATCTCGGTCACCAAGCTGGAAAATAATGCCGACCTGCTGGACAACGTCAACCGTTGGCGCGGCCAGCTTGGCCTTGGGAAAATCGATCAGGCCAAGCTGACGGAAACGACACAGCCATTCGATGTGGACGGCAACCCCGGAACCTATGTCGAGATGAGCGGCACGCGCGACGGCCGCCCGGCCACGACACTGGGCGTCATCCACTCCCTCTCCTACCGCTCGCTGCCGGAGACGTGGTTTTACAAGATCACCGGCGACACTGACGCCGTGATGAAGGAAAAGGCGGCCTTCGAGGATTACGTCCGCTCCGCCCGCTACCCGGTGATGTTTCGATTCCCATTCGTCGGCGGTTATCTTTTGGGCATCGTGCTGCTGGTCAACCTGCTCGCCGCGCACTTCCAGCGGTTCACGTTCTCCCGGAAAAAGATCGGCATTTTCATAACGCACGCCGGGCTGATCTTCATGCTGCTGGGCCAGTTGGTCACCGACAAGTTCCAGGTCGAGAGCAACCTCCGGCTCGAAGAGGGGCAGAGCAGGGGCTACTCCATCAGCAGCAGTGCGTGCGAGCTGGTGATCATCGACAAAAGCCAACCGGACACCGACACCGTTGCCGCCATCCCGGCCGGGGCGCTTGGCCAAGGCACCCCCCACCGAATGGGCACCCTGCCGTTCGAGGTGACCGTGCTCGACTTTTTCACCAACTCCGACCTCGCCGCGCTTGGCCAAGGGCAGGAGAAAAAGGCCACGCGCGGCAAGGGGCTCGAGCTGGTTGCCGTGCGGAAAAAATCGGTCACATCGCTTGAGAAGGTCAACTTTCCCGCCGCCTACCTGCAGCTGAAATCGACCGACGGCGCTGCGCTTGGAACGTGGATGGTCTCCGCGCTGTTCGGCGCGCTGACGACACCGATCCCGGAGCAGACGTTTGAGCACGGCGGCAAGGAGTACGAGTTGGCGCTGCGCTTCACGCGCCACCACACGCCGTACGACATCGAGCTGGTCGACTTCAAGCACGACAAGTTTCAGGGTACCGAAAAGGCGCGGAACTTCTCCAGCCTTGTCATCGTGCGCGACCGCGCCACCGGGGCCGAACGCGAGGTGAACATCTGGATGAACCACCCGCTGCGCACCCATGGCAAAACCTACTTTCAGGCCAGCTTCGACCCGGAAAATCCCCGAGCCACCGTCCTGCAGGTCGTTCGGAACCCCGCTTGGGTGACCCCGTACATCTCCTGCGCGCTGGTCGGCCTTGGGTTGCTCATCCAGTTTTTGACCCACCTGTTTTCGTTCAACAAAAAACGAAAGGCTGCCGCATGAAAAAACTGCCCGTCCCGCTCGTCATCGTCGTGGTCATGGCCTTGTGGGCCTTGATGGGACTGGTGCGCATGCCGAAAGTCGACAGCCAACAGGCGGACCTTTACGGCTTCGGCCAACTGCCGGTGCTGCTCGACGGGCGCATCCAGCCGATCGACTCCACTGCGCGCAACGCCATGCAGGTCATCCGCCACAAGTCCACCGGGCGCTACGCCCGGGGTGGTGGCGAGGTGGAAACCATTCCGGCGATCGAGTGGCTGCTGGAATTGGCCGCCAAGCCAGACGTGGCCCGCACCCGGCCGGTGTTCCGCATCGACAACGAGGAGGTGAAGGATCACCTCCGCTTGGCCAAGGAGGAGAAGCATTTCTCGGTAAACGACATCACCACCGGCGACAACTTCGAGCGCCTGGCCCGGGAAAGCGGGCGCATCCACTCCAAAGAGGCCTCGCTGCGCACGCCGTATGAAAAATCGCTGAAGGCGGTCGCCGACTCGCTGCTGATTTACCAGCGCTTGGCCAAGAGCTTCCGGCCGCAGCGTTCGGTCGATTTTTCCGGTGAGCTTGATCAGTTTGAAACGATCTTCCCGGTCGGCATGGCCGCCGCCCGGGCACACGAAACCGGTGCCGAGCATAACGAGGAGGATCATCACCAGTTCACGAGATTGATCGACACCTTGATTGAGCCCGGGGCGCACGAAGGGGACCGGAGCGGCGTGATGTTCTCGCCCCGGGTCATCCCGCCGGGAAAGGACAGCGATGCCGGCTGGCGATCCCTGAATTCGAGCCTGTTTCACAGCATCACCAACGCGGCGGCGGCGGACAGCGACTGGAAAATTGAAATCGACAACGCGGCCAAGTCGTACGCCGGGATGGTCACGGCCTACGGGAAAGGCGACGCCGCGAAGTTCAACAGCGCCCTCGCCGGTTACCGCGACTATCTTGAAAAAAGCGGGCACAATGCGGCGCTTGGCAAAACCGGTAAAGAGTTCGCGTTCAACAACTTCGACCCGTTTTACAAGTGCGAAATCCTCTACGTGCTGGCCTTCCTTCTAGCCTGCGGCGGCTGGCTGACGCTGGCCAAGTGGCCCAACCAAACCGCCTATAATTTGATCGCGCTGGCCGCGGTCATCCACACCTCCGGGCTGATCTTCCGCATGTGGCTCGAGGGCCGCCCGCCGGTGACCAACCTGTACTCGGCAGCGGTGTTCGTCGGCTGGGGCGCGGTGATTCTTGGGCTGATTCTCGAGCGGATCTACCGGGACGGCATCGGCAACGTCGTCGCCAGCGCGGTCGGCTTTGTCACGCTGCTCGTCGCCGGAGGGCTGTCGTTGAGCGGCGACACGATGGAGATGCTGCAGGCCGTGCTCGACACCAACTTCTGGCTCGCGACGCACGTGGTGATCATCACCATCGGCTACTCGGCCACGTTCGTCGCCGGGTTCCTTGCGATCGTTTTTGTGGTGCGCGATTTCGTCGCCAACAAGGTGCCGTTCGGCAAGGCGAACCGCTCATCCCTCACAAAGATGATTTACGGCATCGTCTGTTTTGCCACGCTGTTCAGCTTCGTCGGCACGGTGTTGGGCGGCATCTGGGCCGACCAGTCGTGGGGCCGTTTCTGGGGGTGGGATCCGAAGGAGAACGGCGCGCTCATGATCGTCATCTGGAACGCCGCCATCCTGCACGCGCGCTGGGGCGGAATGATCCGCGAGCGCGGCCTCGTCGCCATGGCGATCTTCGGCAACGCCGTCACCGCTTGGTCATTCTTCGGGACGAACATGCTCGGCATCGGCCTGCACTCGTACGGCTTCATGGACAAGGCGTTCGCCTGGCTGATGGTGTTTGTCTGCACGCAGGTGGTCGTGATGACCGGCGGCCTGATGCTCGGCACGCTTGGCCAAGCGGGCAAACCGACCGGCCAAGCCGGCGCGCTTGGCCTGCCGCCCGTGGCGCTGCTGGTGACAGAGGCAGTCGTGATCGTTGCCAGCGCCGCCGGCGTTATCTTCTACCTGCTCAACGCGCTGGGCGTCTGGGTTTAGTCAGGCCAGGCCGCAGTTTTTGCGCGCGCGGTCAAGGACGTTGGTGGCCCGTGCGCGGGCTTTTTCGGCGCCGTCCATCAGGACTTGATTCACAAAATCGAGGTTGTTTTCAAGCTCGGCGCGCTTGGCCCGGGCCTCGGTAAAGTAGTCCCAATAATGCTCGAACAGCGCCTTTTTCAGGTCGCCGTAGCCGAGCCCGCCCGCCCGCAGGCGCTCCTCCCAATCGGCGGCGACGTCCTCCGGGGCCACGAGGCGCAGCAGTTGCACGGCGATGTTTTTGTCTGCATCCGGCTTCGGCTCCTCCGGCGGGCGGCTGTCCATCACGAGGCGCATGATGGTTTTGCGCAGCGGCTTTTCATCACCAAAAATGTCGATGGTGTTCTCGTAGCTCTTGCTCATCTTTTGGCCGTCCGTGCCCGGCACGACCGCCACCGAGTCGCGAATCTGCGGCTCCGGGATCACGAACGTCTCGCCGTAGGCCTGGTTAAACTTGATCGCGATGTCGCGCGTGACCTCGACGTGTTGTTTCTGGTCACGCCCAACCGGCACCACGTTGGAGTCGTAAATCAAAATGTCCGCCGCCATCAGCACCGGGTAGGCGAACAGCCCGTGGTTTGGCGAGAGTCCCTTGGCCAGTTTGTCCTTGTAGCTGTGGCAACGCTCGAGCAGGCCCATCGGCGTGAGCGTCGTCAGCAGCCAAGTGAGTTCGCACACCTCCGGGACGTCGCTCTGGCGAAAGAACACCGCCTTGGCCGGGTCGAGTCCGCACGCGAGGAAATCGAGCGCGACGCCGACCGTGTTGCTGCGGCGCTCACCGGCGTCGAACACCGACGTCATCGAGTGATAGTTGGCGATGAAATAATACGCCTCGCCCTGCTCCTGCAGCTCGATCGCCGGTCGCATCATGCCGAAGTAGTTGCCGACATGCAGCGTCCCCGACGGCTGGATTCCTGACAGTATGATCATGGATAAAAAACCCCCGGGCGTCGGGCCAGCGGCCGTGCCCCCCGGAGGCGCAAATCAAACGGGCGTTGGCTACTTGATATCAACAAAAATCAGCGTCCCGGCGAGCATGTCCGGCACGATCAGCTTCTTCGCCTTGCGGTCGAGGTAAAAATCGGCGGCCGACTTGAGGCCGTCGAGGATCACTTCCTTCTTTTTGCCGTTGTCGGTCAGCTTCCAGACCTTGCCCTGCGTCCAGCTTGAGACATAGATGCCGCCCTTGCCGTCCGGGTCGATGGCATCCGCACCGCGCAGCCCCTTGGCGATGACGCGCAGTTTGCCCTTCGCCGTTTTGCGGACGATGTTGCCGGTGAAAAAGTCGCCCAGCAACAGTCCGGATTTACCGGAGCGCCCCACGCCGTTCGGGCCGGGCACACTCGCCTGCCCCGGTGCCACGGCGTCGGAGATGTTGCCGTTCTCAACCGAAATCTTGTACACGCAACCGTGAGCCGGAAGCTCCTTGGCTTGCTTGCTGTCGAGCGGCCAGAGCGTGCGTTCCTTGTCGGGATCGAACATCTTGCTGACCGCGCCCATGTCGGTCACGTAAACGCTCTTGCGATCGGCCGACACCGCGACGTCGTTAAGGAAGCGCACCTCGCGCGGGAAATCTTTTTTCGCAGCCAACACGCTCACGTTGCCCTTGCGGTCGATCTTCATCACGCGCGTCTGGTCGGCCGTGACGAGGTACTTGCCGGTGAAGGCGATGCCTTTCGGCTCGTTCAATCCCTTGGCGAACACCTTCGACGAATCGCCGTCGAGCACCTTGATCACCGCGTCGCCCTCCTTGTCGGGGGTGTTCATCACGGTGATGTAATATTTGCCTCCGAAGCCTTTCGTCACACTCTCGGGGCGTTCGCCGATTTTCACGACCTTGTTCTTTGCACCCACAACCGGGGTCGCAATCGCCATGCTCAGGATGAGCCCAGTCAGGATTTGATTCTTCATAAAAACTCGGCCAAGTTCCTAACCGCTTTGCGCACTGCGTCAATGCAAATCAACGAGGACAGGGATTGGGAATCGCACTATCAGGCAAATGAAATGATTTGGGATCACGGTGAGGCTTCGCCCGGACTGGTCGATCACCTCGCTGCCAACCTGAACGCATCGCTTGGCCAAGCGCTCATTCCCGGCTGTGGCCACGGCCACGATGCCCGCGCTCTGGCAAGGGCTGGTTGGTCGGTCACCGGGCTGGACATCGCCCCAAGCTCCGTGCCGTTGGCCAAGCGCTTGGCCGAGGAGGAACACCTCGAGATCGACTACCGCGTCGGTGACTTCCTGCGCGACGAGCCGCACCAAACGTTTGACCTCGTCTTCGAGCACACGCTGTTTTGCGCCATCCCGCCGGCGCGGCGTGATGACTACGTGCAGGCCCTGCTCCGCTGGCTCAAGCCGGGCGGGCTGTACCTCGCCGTCAACTACATGATCACCGACGACAACGGCGAACCGCCGTTCAGCACAACGACGACCGAACTGGACACGCGGTTAGGCGGGTCGTTCGAGTTGCTCCACCGCTGGACACCCCGCTCCTACGAAAGCCGCGAAGGAAAGGAGTTGATGAACGAGTGGAAGATGAAGAGTTAACCGTTTTCAGAAATCCGTTTTCAGTTTTCGGAATCATTGCGGGGCTGTTGCTTGCCCCCGGGCTTGGTGTGGCCAACGGCGTTTCGCTGGAGTGGCAGGAGGCGGGCGGCCACCGCTGGGCCAGGCTGGCCGATCCCGGCGACGGCCAACCTGGCTTCACGCGCATGACTCCGGGACGAACCGGTGTGCAGTTCACGAACACCCTCTCGACGGCGATCCTTATCGGGAATAAAAATTTACTGAACGGCTCCGGCGTCGCGCTCGGCGACTACGACGGAGACGGCCTGTGCGACGTTTACCTCTGTCGGCTCGATGGTGACAACACCCTCTACCGCAACCTCGGCGGCTGGAGATTTGAGGATGCCACCTCAGCCAGCGGCACCGCCTGCCCCGGCCAATTCTCCACCGGGGCGGTGTTCGCCGATGTTGACGGTGATCACGACCTCGACCTGCTGGTCACGGCAATGGGCCAGCCCAACCGGCTTTTTCGCAACGACGGTCGCGGCGCGTTCACCGACGCCACCGCCACCGCCGGCATCGGCACGCGCTACGGCAGCAGCTCAATCGCCCTCGCCGACATCGATGGCGACGACGACCTCGACCTGTACATCGCCAACTACGGTGCCAAGTCGGTGCTCAAGGACGGCGGGAAACTCGACATCGTGCGGACCAACGGAACGCTTACCGTCCGCGGCCCGTACGCGAACCGGATCAAGTTCATCGACAACCAGATGTTTGAATACGGCGAGCCGGATGAGTTTTACCTGAACGACGGAAACGGCCGGTTTTCGCTGCTGAACTGGACCGATGGCCGTTTCCGGACACACTCCGGCAAGCCGCTCACCGGGCCGTACCGCGACCAGGGCTTGAGCGTGATTTTCCGCGACATGAACGGCGATCACGCCCCTGATTTGTTCATTGCCAACGACGGCTTCACCGAGGATCGCTGCTGGATCAACGATGGCGCCGGAAACTTTCGCGAGATTGCGCCGCTGGCCCTCCGGCAGCTCAGCTACTCGTCGATGGGCGTGGATTTTGCCGACATCAATCGCGACGGCCATGATGACTTTTTTGTGGTTGAGATGCTCAGCCGCAGTCACGAGCGGCGCCTCACCCAGCAGGGCACGGTTCCCGGTGCGAGGGTTGAGCCGGGCAACTTCACCCACCGGCCACAAAGCCGGCGCAACTGCCTTTATGTGGCGCGCGGCGACGGCACCTTTGCCGAGACGGCTTACTTCTCCGGCGTGGCCGCTTCCGAGTGGTCGTGGAGCAGCCTTTTCCTCGATGTCGACCTCGACGGCTGGGAGGACATTCTCGTCACCAACGGGTTCGAATTCGACACCGACGACCTCGACACGCAGGCCCGCATCAACCGGCTCGGCAACCTGTCGGTGGCGCAGAAGCGGAAGACCATTTTCCTCTTCCCGCCGCTCGACACACCGAACGTCGCCTTTCGCAACCTCGGCAACCTGCGCTTTGAGGAGGTTGGGGCCAAGTGGGGTTTTGACGACGCGCATGACGGCAACGGCATGGCGCTCGGTGACCTCGACAACGACGGCGACCTCGACGCCGTGGTCAACTGTCTCAAGGGTCCGGCGCTGCTGTATCACAACAACGCCGCCGCGCCACGGGTTGCCGTCCGCCTGTCCGGCCGCGGCAAAAACACCGAGGGCACCGGCGGCCGCATTCGGGTCATCAGCACGCTTGGCCAAGCGCCTCAGTCGCAGGAAATCATGAGCGGCGGGCGGTACGTCAGCGGCGACCAGGCAAGGCGCACCTTCGCCGCCCAAGCGGACAAGCCGTTCACCATCGAGGTCGATTGGCGCGACGGCACGCGCACTACCGTGGCCAACGCCATGGCGGGACATCTTTATGAGATCCACCAATCCAGCTCCCGGCCAATCACACCCAAAACAGGCGAAAAACAGTCTCTTTTCAGTAGTTCGGCCGCGCCGCTTGGGTATGTCCACAAAACGGTTTCTCGCGACAATTTCGCCATACAGCCCGGTCTGCCGCGCAGCCTGAACCGTGCCGGCCCGGCCTTGGCCACCGCCGACATTGACGGTGACGGCGACCAGGACTTGATCGTCACCGACACCAGCGACGCTCGGCTTGTGCTCCTGTTGAACGACGGCAGCGGACGTTTCGCCGAGTCGCCAAGCTCGCTGCCGGTTGGCGGAAGAGGGGTGGTTGTATTCAATGACGGCCAAGCGCAGCAACTGCTCCACCTCTCCGAGCCGCCGACGCTCTACACGATCGACGGCGGGCGGCTGCGCCTGGCCAAGCGCCTGGCCTTCGACGGCACGCCAAGTTGCGCCGCCACGCTCGACGCAGACGGAGACGGAGATCTCGACCTGTTTATCGGCGGCGGCTCGTCGCTTGGCCAATTTCCGGTCGCAGCCCGATCGCAACTTTTCATGAACCACGACGGCGACTACGCCGGCACCCCCCTGCCCCAGGTCGGGCTCGTGACCGGTTGCGCCGCTGCCGACATTAACAGGGACGGCGACACCGACCTCGTGCTTGCCTGCGAATGGGGCAACGTGACGTTGCTGCTCAACAAGGGGGGCGTGTTCACCGACGCAAGCGAGCCTTGGGGCCTCGCCCCACACACCGGGTTGTGGCACGGAGTGGCGCTGGCGGACTTTGACGGCGATGGCAGGCTCGACATCGCCGCGAGCAACGCCGGCCGCAACACCGTCTACGAGTTGCACCCCAAGCCGGTGCGGTTGTTTTATGGCGACGGCGACGGAGATGACGTGTTGGAACTGGCCGAAGGTTACGTCGACGCGGGAACGAATCAGTGGAAACCAATTCGCAAACTGGATGTGTTCGCGAACACCTTCCCGCGGGTGCGGGGCATGGTCACACGCAACAAGGCGTTTGCTGCCTTGTCACTCCCGAAGATCATCGGCCCGGCGTTTCATGACATGGATTCGGTCGAGATTCGCACCTTGTCCAGCGCGGTTTTTCTCAACAAAAACGGGCGGTTTAAGATGAGTGCGCTGCCGGATGCCGCTCAATTCTCGCCGGCGTTTGGGCTGTGTGCCGAGGATTTCGACGGCGATGGTTTGGCTGATTTGTTCCTGACACAAAACGACTTCGGAGTGCCCGAACGCCACTCGCGTTATGACAGCGGCCGGGGTCTGTTGCTGCGCGGCGATGGCGCGGGCAGTTTCACTGTCGTGCCCGCCTCCCAGAGCGGCATCGTGCTCCACGGAGAGCAGCGCGGGGTGGTGGCTGCCGATTTTAACAAGGACGGGCAAACCGACCTTGCCGTGAGCCAGCAGGGAGCAGCGGCCGGTCTTTTTTTGAGCCGCAAAACTAATTGAGCTGATCTGGACGGTCTCCGGGGCGCTGCACAGCTAGTTCCGACTCAAGGGGATGAACGGTTCCGAACCGGCGTCCCGGCTCAAAAAACAGGGGTTCAACAAGCTTTAAAAATAGTTCATTTTATTGGTTTTTCTGCTTGCGAACCCCGGAGGCCGCTCGTACAACCGACTGCCAGTGGTGCACCACTACTACAAGGAGTAATAATAACCCGTACTATTAGTAACGATATGTCAGACAAACCATTGACAAAATCACAAACCGCCGCAGCTATCGCTGAGGCGAACGGTCTCACCAAGAAGCAGGCCACCGACCTACTGGCCAATCTGGCTGACTTGGCTATCTCGAGCACCAAGACGACTGGTGCCTTTACGTTCCCAGGTGTTGGGAAGCTGAAACTGGTGAACCGGAAAGCTCGCATGGGGCGCAACCCCGCCACCGGCGAGACCATCCAAATCCCTGCCAAGACCGTGGTGAAATTCACCGTGGCCAAGGCCGCGAAGGACGCCATCGCCAGTTGAGGCTCAGATCATTCCGATAAAAAGCGCCCGCGTTCTGCTGGGCGCTTTTTTTGTGCAACCATGGAGGCGAACAGGAACAGGCTGGACAAAATCGGCGTGGTTGGTTGCGGCGCTGTGGGCGGCTTTTACGGGGCGAAATTGTGCCAAACCGGTCGCGACGTGCATTTTTTGCTCCGTTCAGATTTTGAGGCTGTTCGAAACAATGGCGTGCAGATTCGGAGCGCGGACGGTGATTTTCATGCCCATCCAAAGGCCGCCAGATCGCCCGGGGAAATCGGCCCATGCGACCTCGTGGTCGTCGCGCTCAAGTCGACGGCGAACCACCGCCTCGCCGAGCTGCTGACGCCGATGGTCGGCGAACAGACCGTCCTGCTGACGCTTCAAAACGGGCTGGGCAACGAGACTGCGTTGGCAGCGCTGTTTCCAGACCGACCGATCCTCGGCGGTATGTGCTTTGTCTGCCTGAACCGCGTCGAGCCGGGTGTCATCCATCACATGGCCCACGGCAAGATCGTCCTCGGCCGCCACGGCGGCCCGCCGGATGAAATGGCCGGGGCAGTCGCCGCGCTGATCCGCTCCACCGGCATCCCGGTCGATGTCTCACCCGACCTCGAACGGGCGCATTGGGAGAAACTGGTCTGGAACATTCCGTTCAACGGCCTGAGTGTCGCCAGCGCGGCGGGACTCGATGCCACCCTCGCCGGGCGGCTCGACCCCGGCCGAGCGATCGGCCCCTGCCTCGCCACGGACGCCCTGCTCGACAACGGGCCGTGGGAGCAACTCGTCACGGAACTGATGGACGAGGTCATTGCAACGGGCCGCGCGCTTGGCCACGATCTCCCGCCCGGCCTTGGTGAGCACCAGCGCAATCGCACCCGCGTCATGAAGGCTTACCGAGCCTCGACACCGATCGATTTCGAGCGTGGCCTGCCGCTGGAACTGGACGCGCTCTTTCGCCTGCCGCTTGGCCAAGCGCGGGCCGCCGGGGTTAACGCACCGCGTCTCGCGACACTCTGCGATCTGCTGGAGCAGCTGGATCATCGACGAAACGCCCCGGAAAAGGGCACGCTTTGAACCGGTGGAATCGGCTGGCCAAGCGGCCTGATTTGCGGAAGGCTTCGCCCGACCTATGAACATTGTCATCCGGATTACATCATTGTGCGGGTTGATCGGTATCTTTGCGCTTGGGCCGGTTTCACCGACTCAGGTTGCCGCCGCCGAGAGGCAGCCACCCAACGTCGTTGTCATTTTCATCGACGACATGGGCTACGCGGACATCGGGCCGTTCGGGGCGACGGCGTATCCCACACCTCACCTTGACCGCATGGCCCGGGAGGGCCGCAAGTTTACCGACTTTTACGTGACGCAGGCCGTCTGCAGCGCGTCGCGGGCGGGGCTGCTCACCGGCTGCTACAACGTGCGCGTCGGCATCTTCGGCGCGCTTGGCCCCAGCGCGAGGCATGGGATCAACGCCGACGAGATGACGCTGGCCGAACTGTGCAAACAGAAAAACTACGCCACCGCGATCTACGGCAAATGGCACCTTGGCCATCACAAGCCGTTCCTGCCGATGCAGCACGGGTTCGACGACTACTTCGGCCTGCCGTACTCGAATGACATGTGGCCGTACCATCCCGGCGTGCTGCACCTGCCGATGGAGCAGCGCCTCAAGCGGTGGCCGCACCTGCCGCTCATCGACAAAAATAAAATCATCAATGCGAAAGTTTCCGGGAAGGATCAGGAGCAGCTCACCGTGGAGTACACCGAGCGCGCCGTCTCGTTCATTGAGCAGAACAAGGAGCGTCCATTTTTCGTCTACGTACCACACTCGATGGTACACGTGCCGCTGTATGTCTCCGACAAGTTCAAGGGCAAAAGCGGAGCCGGCCTGTTCGGCGACGTGATGATGGAGGTCGACTGGAGTGTCGGCCGGATCCTCGACACGCTCCGCAAACACGAGCTTGATAAAAACACGCTCGTCATTTTCACCGCCGACAACGGCCCGTGGCTCAGCTACGGCGACCACGCCGGCTCGGCCGCGCCGCTGCGCGAGGGCAAGGGCACGATGTTCGACGGTGGCTGCCGCGAAAGCACGTTGATGTGGTGGCCCGGCACCGTGCCACCCAGCAGCGTCTGCCGCACGCCGGCGATGACGATCGACATTTTGCCGACGGTCGCCGAGTTAATCGGGGCCAAGCTGCCCGGCAACAAGATCGATGGCAAAAGCATCGTGAACCTTGTCAAGGGCACCGGCGACGAAAGCCCGCAGGAGGCGTACTATTTCTACTACGGCAGGCAGTTGCAGGCCATCCGCTCCGGCAAATGGAAGCTGCACTTCCCGCACGGCTACCGCACCATGGCCGGCCGGCCCGGCGGCAGGGACGGCATCCCGACCGCCTACAGCCAGGACAAGATCGGCCTGTCGTTGTTCAACCTGGAGAAGGACATCGGCGAGACCACCGACGTGAAGGACAAGCACCCGGAGGTGTTGGCCAAGCTGCAGGCGCTTGGCCAAGCGATGCGCGAAGAGCTGGGCGACCAGAACCGGAAGGGTGCAGGCCAGCGCGAGCCGGGCCGCTTGGCCAAGCGCTGACCCGCCCGTGGCCGATCCAGCAATCATCCCTTTCGGGGCACGGTTTTGGCGACTTTGGCGGCCGGTTTGGCAGTTACGCCACAAGGCCAACGGGATGCTTTTCCCGGCGCTGCTGCTCTTTTGGGTGCTGCTGCTCATCAGCCCGTACATCGTCATCAACCGGTTGGCGGCCTGGGCGAATCACACGCCGATCAGCGAGGAAATCGTCGCACAGCGCGACACGCTCAAGGTGTCGCAGCAGGACGAGCGCACGGCGTGGGACCCGAAGTCGCTCTTCCGCGACAGCGAGGGCCGCTATCTCGATTATAAAATCCCGGCTGTCGACTGGACGATCTGGTTTTATCTCTCGCTCTTTGGCTACTACTGCGCGTTTTTTGCGGCGCAAAAAACCGATCGTGGCCGGGCGGAGTCGCTGGTGATGGCCCAAGCCTGGGTGGTGTCGAGTTGGATCGCCTATCCGATCTTTGCCGTGTTGCCGGCGGACATCGACCTGCGCTGGCAGTTGGGCGAAATGCACGGCCTATACGGATTTCTTTACGAAGCGTTCCACGCACTGGACGAGCCGTTCAACGCCTGGCCCTGCCTGCACATCGCCCAGAGCTTCGTCATGGCCGCGGCCCTGGCGCGCTGGTGGCTCCAGCGCAAATGGATCGTGGCGGTCTGGTTGCTCTGGCCGGCCTGGCTTGGCCTCTGTGTCAGCGTGATGACCACCAAGCAGCATTTCATCTGGGACTCGATCACCGGCGCGCTGCTCGGCGTGGGAGTCTGGGCCTGGATGATGCGGCCCGGCTTCCGGCATCTTGACAGGGTGGCCGATGGCGAGCTTCCCCTGGCCAGGCTGGGATAAAAAAACGGCCGCCGGCAAGGGGATGGGTGTGGAGGTTTGCCGACGGCCTACGACCCATGGCTGGGATGGGAGGGGGATGCCACAGGTCGCTGAACGCCAAAGCTACCCCGAATTTCCCTCAACGCAACCCCCAAAATGCCCAACGGAATCAAGCCTCAGCGGCTGCGGCTGCGGCTTGGCCAACGCCGGCCCCGGCCTCGAAATGGCGGAGCATGCCCTCAAACACCAGCCGGCCGTCATCCCCGCCGAGGATGTTTTCGCTGGCCCGCTCCGGGTGGGGCATCATGCCGCAGACGTTCCGGCCGTCGTTGCAAATGCCGGCGATATTCAGCAACGAGCCGTTGGGGTTGGCCTCGTCGGTCAATTCCCCGGCCTCGGTGGCGTATTGGAAAAGAATCCGGTCGTCCGCCTGCAGCTTGGCCAAGGCCGCCTCGTCGGCAAAGTAGCAGCCCTCGCCATGGGCGATCGGCACACGCAGCACTTTCCCCTCCGGCACTTCGCGGGTGAACGGCGAATCGGTGGTCGGCACTTTGAGATGCACATGCTCGCAGCGGAACTGCAGTGACCGGTTCCGCACCAGAGCCCCTGGCAACAGGCCGCTCTCGCACAAAATCTGGAACCCGTTGCAGATGCCGATGACCAGTCCGCCGTCATCGGCGAACGCCTTCACGGCATTCATCACCGGGCTGAATTGCGCAATCGAGCCGGTGCGAAGATAGTCACCGTAGCTGAAGCCGCCCGGCACCACCACGGCATCGGCGCCGCCGATCGATTCCTCCTTGTGCCACAGATAGTCGGCCTGCTGACCAAGCACGTTGCTGAGGACGTGGACGCAGTCCTGGTCGCAATTTGAGCCGGGAAACTGGAGAACAGCGAAGCGCATCCGGGGTTACTCGATGGTGAAATGGTAATCCTCGATCACCGGGTTGCTGAGCAGCTTGTGGCACGCCTCGTCGATCTTCGGCCGCCACGCCTCGGCGTCGCCCTCCAACTCGATCTCGAGATATTTGCCGACGTGGACGGCCTTCACGCCGTCGTGGCCCATCTGTTCCAGCGCGGCCTGAACCGTCTTGCCCTGCGGATCGAGCACGGCCTTCTTGGGGGTGATGACTATCTTGGCTTTCATCGACTGCTCGCGCCATCGCGCGGCCGAGGCATTGTCAGGCCAAGCGCGGCACCGAACCAGTCAATTTTGTTCACAGCCCAAAATTGGCGCTTGGCCAAGTTTTGCTTTGCCCCGGCGTGGCGCTTGGCCAAGCTGGCTGCGTGAAGATTACCTTTCACGGCGCGGTTCGTACCACGACCGGTTCCCGGCATCTGCTCGAGGTCAACGGCGTGCGGCTGCTTTTGGATTGCGGACTATACCAGGGCAAGCGCCAAGAGTCGATTGAACGCAACCTGGCGTTCCCATTCGACCCCAAGTCGGTGGACGCCGTGATCCTCAGCCACGCGCACATCGACCACATCGGCAATCTGCCCAACCTCCACAAGCAGGGCTTCGAGGGGAACGTCTACTGCACATTCGCCACGCGCGACCTTGCGTCGATCATGCTCGAAGACTCGGCTCAAATCCAAATGGCCGACGCGGCCTACGTCTCGAAGAAGCACAAAAAGAAGGGCCTGCCACCGGTCGAGCCGCTTTACACGCCGCAAGACGCAGAGCGCGCGCTGCGGCAATTCGTGGCGCTGGGCTACGAGCGGCCAATCCCGGTGGCCAACGGCGTGACGCTGACCTTCCGCGACGCCGGGCACATCCTTGGCTCGGCACAGGTGATCCTCGACATCGACGAAAGTGGCACGAAACGCCGGCTGCTGTTCAGCGGCGACATCGGCCGCGGCGGCCACGCGATCCTGCGCGACCCGCAGCCAGTCGAGGATGTCGACGTGTTGCTTGTCGAGAGCACCTACGGCAACCGCGAGCACGCGGCGCAATCCGGCTTGTCGGGCGAAATCGAGGCGCTGCTCTCCGGCACGCTGAACAACGGCGGCAAGGTGATCATCCCGGCGTTCTCGGTGGGGCGGACGCAACTGCTCGTTTACACGCTGCACCAGCTCGTCGAGGCCGGGCGGCTGCCGACCTTCCCCATCTACGTGGATAGTCCGCTCAGCGTGAACGCCACCGAGGTGTTCCGGCTGCACCCCGAGTGTTTCAACAGCGACATCTACACGTTCCTGCGCGAGAAAGAGAACCCGTTCGGCATGGACAACCTGACGTACATCCGCAAGGCGTCCGAGTCGATCAAGCTCAACAACCTCGACGGCCCGGCAATCATCATCAGCTCCAGCGGGATGTGCGAGGCAGGGCGCATTCGGCATCACTTGAAAAACAACATCAGCGACCCGAACGACCTCATCCTGTTCGTCGGCTACTGCGCCTACAACACGCTGGGCTCCGTGATCCGCGACGGCATTAACCCGGTGTACATCTTCGGCGAGCCGCACGAGGTGAAAGCCAAGATCGCCAGTTTCGACGGGTTCTCCGGCCACGCCGACAAAAACGAGCTAGCCAATTACGTAAAAAGCCTCACCGGCGACATCCAAAAAATCTTCGTCGTTCACGGCGAGGAAAAATCGAGCCTCGCCTTCGCCGACACGCTGCATCAACTCAAGCCAGGTGCAGACGTCACCGTGCCGGAGCTGAATGAATCGTTTGCAGTCTGAAGCCAAGCGCTTGGCCAAGCGGGGTCACACCCGGAAAAGCACGCTTTCGCGGTTGAACCATTTTGCGCAAAAAAACAGCAGGCCGCCCGCGATCACGGTGCTGGAGGCGAATATGGCCAGCAGCATGGTATAATCCATCGTGCCCTTGAGCAGCTCCTTCATCGCCAGCGAGACGTTGGTGACCGGCACCCACGCCCAGAACCCGTTCAGCTCCACGCCGGGCAGCAGGGCGAGCACGGCCGGGACGATCAGCACGATGCCGAACGGCGAGATCAGCGTGGAGGCCTCGGCGGAGTTCCTCGCAAAAATGGAGACGCTCAACAGCAGGGCGGCGAACATGGCCGCGACCGGGATCAGCATCAGCGCCAGCAAAACCAAGTCCAGCGTGTCGATCGAGCCAATGAGCGAGCCGAGCACCCCGCGGAACTGCCCCGCCTTGATGGCCAGCCAGGTCCCGACGCTCGCCAGATTCAGCAACACGGCGATGATCCCGCCGCAAAACACCGCGAGGAATTTCCCGATCACAAGCTGATGCCGCGGGATCGGCGCCAGCAGCAACGTCTCCAGCGTGCCGCGCTCCTTTTCACCAGCGCCAAGGTGGATCGCCGGGTACACCACGCCCATGAAACAAAATGCGATGAAAAAATAAGGCACCATCCCGCCGATCCGGTCGCCGATGACCTCCCGCATGTTGCCGGTGCCCTTCTCCTCCAGCCGGACCGGCTCGAGCACAGCTCTCCGTTCCCGGCTCGATGACACGCCGAGCTCGGCCAAGCGGGCGGCGGTCAACTCCTCATTGTAGTCCCCGACCACGTCCTTGACGCGTTCCTCGACCTTGCTGCCGGCCGATGCGTTGTCAAAATGAAATTCGATCGTCGCCTGTTCCTGCCCGCTCAACCGGTCTGCGGCCTGCTCCGGGATCACCAGGCCAAAGTCGATCCTGTCCCCGCGAATCGCCCCGGCGAGCTCGTCGGGTGAGCCGAGCGAAACGTTTTTGAAGCCGCTGTCTGTCTCGAAGGCCCTGGCCAGCTCCGGCGCATGCTCGGCACCGAATACGACGTACTCGAGCACCTCGGTCCGGGCTTCCTGCTCCTTCTTCATTACGAACCCGATCAGCAGGTTCAGCAGCAGCGGCACGGCCACGATCGGCAGGACAATCATCAGCAGCAGCGTCTTGCGATCCCGCAGGATGTCCCGCATCTCCTTGAAAAAAACGATTCGGAATCCTGCCTTCATTGCGTCTCCTCCGTTTTTGGCCGGATCAGCTTCAGGAACGCCTTGTCCAAAAACGACTCACCGGTTTGCGAACGCATCGCATCGACGCCCCCCTCGAAGCAGAGTCTGCCCTCGTGAAGGATGGCCACCCCGTCGCACAACTGATCCACCTCGTCCATGTGATGCGTGGAAAACAGCACCGTCCGTCCCTCCTCCCGGCAGTCGGTCACGACTTTTAGCACCGACTCCGCAGCGGCCACGTCCAGGCCGGTCGTCAACTCGTCGAAGAGCAGGATTTCCGGGTCATGAACCAGCGCCCGGGCGATGGAAACCTTCTGCCGCATGCCGGAGGAGAGGGTCTCGTTGCGCTGGTCGAGGAACCGGCTCATGTCCAGCCTCCCCGCCAGCGACCCGATGCGCTCGTCGAGCGCGGCGGCAGCTATGCCGTGAAGCTTGCCGTAATAGCGCAGCATCTCGCGGGCAGTCAGCCGGCCGTAGAGCCCGGTGTTGCCAGAGACAAACCCGATGCGTTTCCGAATCTCCAACGGGTGCCGGGTGAGGTCTTCGCCGTCGCACAGCACGACGCCCGAGGCGGGCTTGAGCGAACTGGAGAGAATGCGCAGCAGCGTGGTCTTGCCTGCGCCGTTTTGGCCAAGCAGGCCAAGCACCTGCCCGCGTTGCACCCCGAGATCGACGCCGTCCAGCGCATGAAACCACCGGCCCCTTTCCCGGGGATCCGGCTGGTCTGCCCTGGCCCGTTTCTTACGGGCTAAGCGGAAGGTTTTCGTGAGTGAGCAAACCTGAAGCATCAATGGGGTTTAATTATATATTACGAAGCTATACAAGGCATCCCCACTTGGCCAAGCGCTTGGCTACCGGCTGCAGTGGCGCTGCAGGCGCTCGTCGGGAGTCTGGTAGGCGCGGGCGCGGAAGAGGAAATCGACGATGCTGCCTTCGTGCGGCTGGAGCCAGTTGAGCGCGATGGTCGGGATGGCGCCGATGTTGAGGCGGTCGATGTTGGTGGCATCGGTGAGTTGCGCGGCCCACGCCTCGTCATGGGTGATGGCGGAGGCGACGAGGGTGCCGCCGATTTTTTCGATCATCTGTTCCTGCGGGCATTTCACGACGGTGGTGAAGGGGAACATGTACTCGGTGTTCGCCATCTTCAGGTTCGGCGAATCGCAGTGGAGAATGGTCGGGCGGATGTAATCGCACCGCTCCAATTGCTCGAGACGCGCGCCGTGCTTTTCGGTGACGTGCGTGGTGCCGTTCTCTTGGCAGCCTTCCTCGATCATCCCCCAAATCGCCTCGGCTTGGCCGGGGACGGTGAAGGCGGCGAGGCCGGCCTCGGGGTCGGTGGGGTCTTTCACCTCGTACGGGCCGACGCGTTCGGCGAGCGCTTCAGCGATTTCTTCGGTGTGCCGCGAGGCCCACACACCGGAACAATTGATGCAGCCGCGGCCGCTGTTCTTGAAAATGCTGTCTGCCATCAAATCGAGATAGTCTTCCCACTGGTCAACGATGTCGTCACCCAGCAAAATCTTGCTGTAGCCTGGGCCGTGCACCTGCACCTGCTCGTTGCCGGAATAATTTTTGACCGTTTGCGTGCTGCCAAAAATCATCACGCGTCCGCAGCGCGAAACCGTCTCCGCACCCATATCACCGCCGCCGGGATAAATGCCGATGGCTTCCTTGGGCACGCCAGCCTCGGTGAAGGCGGCGAACATGCGGTACGGTGTCCACGGCTCCTGCGGGCCGGGCTTGAGCACGAGGCCGATCTGCATCGGGATGACCGGCATCCATAATGTGTGAACGCCGGGAGAGTTGCTGGGCAGTACCATGCCGAGCACGGGCGACTGCGCCTGATAGCTCACCGGCACGCCGCGCTCCTCCACGCCGAAGCCGCGCTCGAGAATCTCCAAATCCAGCCCGCGCGTGAGGGCATCAAAAATCTGATCCATGTTGTTCAACACGAAGTGGTTTTTCTCCATGTTGAATTTGCACATATGCTCCGGGAGGCCGGTGGAGGCGGACTGTTGCCGGGCGAAATCGTCGGGCGACTGCTCGCCGTCGCCGAGGGGCAGGGTGGCGTTGAGGTACAGGTCGCCGGCCTTTTTCATTATCTCAATGAGATCCTTGATCGGAATCTCACGCAGCGCCTCGCGGGCGCGATTGGCCTTGCGCATATCGCGTGCGAGCAGGCCGGGATTGGCCTGGCCCACCTTGGCCAACACCTCGCCGGTGCGGTGATGGATGACCTCGTCAGTCTCAAGGCTTTCGTATGGTTCGCCCCAGCGTAATACAGGAATGTTCAGCATGAAAAAATGTTGGTCAACCGCTTGGTTTAGTAGACGCCCTCGACGATTTTCTTCTGCATTGCGCCGAAGGGCCGGACCTCAGCCACGCCATCCCACGGGTACAGCTCGATGGGCGGCCGGCGGATAGCCTCGTCGCGCTCGAGGAAGCGCGGCATGAAAAACTCCTTCGTTAATGTGGTCAGTTCGACGCGGCCCCATTCCTCGTATTCGACGAGGTCATCGGTGTCGGGATTGACGACTCGCAACGCGGCCCGCGGCTGGGGCGCGTGATATGTGATTGAAAACTTGTCCTCCGGAGTAAACGGCTTGTGCTTGGCCAAGCCCATCAGCGTGTTGCCATAGGTGGGCTTGAAACCAATCTTATTCTCGAGCAGTTCCTCCACGAGGAACCGCGTGTATTGCGGATCCATCGTGGTGCCGCCGCAGAACACGCCGCGGATGCCGGCCTCATACAGGCTGCTTCCCTCGTCCTCGAGCCGCTCGGCGATGGATTCCAGCAGTTTCGGCGTGGTGAACAGCGCGCTTACCTCACGGTGCTTCATGATCGTCGTGGCCTGATCGACCACATGCTCCATGTACGCCTTGGCCTGGTCAAACTGCTTATCGGCGATCAGCCGCTTGACCCAGCGCGGATCGAGATCGACGAAGTAACAGGAGCAGCCGCGCACGTTCGCCAAGTGCTCGATCGAGAGCCGCAGTCGCCTTGGCCCGGTTGGCCCGACCATCAGCCAGTAATGGTCTCGGGGGAATTCCTTGTCGTCCAGCGAATCTGAAAACTCACTGTAATCCACCTTGTAATCGTTCCAGCCGATGCGCTGCTTGGGCATCCCGGTAGTCCCACCGGTCTCGAAGATATTGAACGGTTGCCCCTTGAATTCCTGTGGCACCCACACCTCCGGCTGCTTATCACGCAGCCACTCGTCCTGAAAGTGGGGGAATTTTGCGATGATGTCGTCGAAGCACTTGATCTCCTCGGCCGGATTCCAGCCCGCCTCCTTGGCCCAGTCGAGCCAGAATGGGCAGCCGGTCTCGGGCGAAAAATGCCACTTCACAATCTCCACGGCGTGCGCATCCAGCGCCGCCCGTGCCTCCTGAATGGGTTGGGTCAAATCAGCCATTAAAATGTAGTCTCGTCGATGACGGCTTGGCCAAGCAAGATCAGCCGTTAGCCGGGAAAAACTTGTCGATCGTGTCGCGGCTGGGCGGCCGGGTAGCCAGTGACACGCCCACGAGAGCCACCACCGAGGCCAGGCAAATGAAGGTCACCGGCATAACGCCAGCAATAAGGTACTCGCCATGCTCCTTTACCCCAAACCACTGCTCGCCAACCTCGCGGCCAAGCGCATCGTAAATAAACAGCGACCACGTCACCGCCGTCGCTATTACGCTGGCGATGACTCCGGCCTTGGTCACTCGCTTCCAGTACACGGCAGCAAAGGCGATCGGGAACAACGCCGAAAACCCGCTGAAACACCAGACGCCCAAGTTGAACACATTCTGCGGTTTGAAAATCGAGATCGCATAGGTGATTAACACGATAAGCACGATGAAGCCTCGGCCGAGCCAGACTTTCTGCCGGTCGCTGACCTCCCCCTTTAGCGGCACAACGAAGTCGTTGGTGAACATGCTGCCGATGCAGACGAACTGCGAGTCGAGCGAACTCATGATCGCCGCCAGCACCCCGGCAGAAAAAAGGCCGATCAGCAGCGGGCTGCTATTCATGAACGTCTTCACCATGGCACTGAGCACCGCGTTCGGATTCGGATCGCCGTTGGGCGGCGGCACAACAAGCTCCTTGGCCTCGTAAAGGCCGGCGGCCCAGATGCCGATCAGGATGCACGGCACCCAGACGATCATGATGCAGATCGGATGGGCGATGACCGTCAGCCGGAACGACTTGGCGCTCCTGGCCGTCAGCCAATGCTGAAAGAGGTGCGGGAACATCCCGACACTCAACGGCACCAGCATGTAGCTCATGAAATGCGCCGGGGTCATCAACCCCTCGCGCGAAAGTTTTTCCGGTGCGTTGGCCAGTGCCTTTTCAGAAGCGGCAGCCGGTCCGCCGAGAGCATCCGCAATCACGTAGAATCCAACCAAGCCCATGATCATGAAGACGATGGTTTGGAAGGTGTTCGCCCAGGCAGCAGAGCGCACCCCGCCAAAGAAGACGTAAAACAGCACCACCACACAAATGACCAACCCGGATAACCATTCGGGAATTGCTCCGGCCGCAAATGTTCCTGGAAACATTCCAACGGTTACACCGAAAATATATTTTCCCGCACCCATCAAACCCACCAACAGGTAGGGGATTATGAGTCCAACCAGTATGGGGAACATGAGATAGCCTACACCTTTGGACTCGAATCGGTCGCGGAAAAATTGGATCTGCGTCACGTAGCCGTATTTTTTGCCGAAGCTCCACATCCGGATGCCGACGAGAAAAAAACAGGCAGCGTGAATCAGCCCGGAACTGGAGGCCATCAACCCGTACGTGCCGATGCCAAGGCTGAACGCCTTGCCGGTGGAGCCCACCAGCGCGAACGCGGTCATCGTCGTGCCGAACACGCTCATCAACAGCATGAACGGCCCGATCGACTGGCTGGCCACGAAGAAATCCTTGCTCGACCCGCGGAAGAGCCGGCTCGAGATCAAGCCCAGCGCAAACAGCAGGCACATATAGAGGCAGATCACGACGAGCGGCGTGCGCGACGCCGGCGCGGCCGCTTGGCCAAGCGCAATCAGCGGGGTGAGGCCGCTCATTGGCCGCCCCCCGGTTCGTCAGCCGACTCGGCCCACCGCTCGATGTCGCTTGGCCAAGCCCACTTCACGGCCATTGCCCAGACGCCGGCCGCCATGCAGGAATAGAGCGCGTGATAAAACAGGCCAAGCGGCATGAAGCCGAACACCAGCGAGTTGTCGTCCCACCACCAGACGTCTTGGTGGATGACGGCCAGCAGGATGATCAAGCCGAATACAACTTTTTTCATGAAATGCGATTGGCCAAGCGCCGGGTCACTTGGTTTTCGGTTGATCCGTGGTCGCCTTGGCGCGGGCCTCGTCGTGCAACGCGTAAAGGTGCGACTGGGTCGCCACGTATAAAATGCCGTTGGCCACGACCGGCGTGGAGTAGATCGGCGCCGGGAAATAGGTCTCGCTGAGCAACTTCATTTTTTTGTCGGAGGCCAGCACGACAAAGTCGCCGTCCTCATCACCCACATACACCTTGCCATCGGCCACAAAGGTCGAGCCCCACATGTGCGCCTTCATGTCATATACCCAATGAAGTTTTCCGGTGTCGGCGTCGAGGCAGTGCACAAAGCCGGAAAAGTCGCCGACAAACAACAGCCCGTTGGCGGGGTCGATCGATACGGTGGAAATACTGCGCTTAATGCCCTTGTACGACCAGATCGTGCCGCTTTCGGTGATGTCCCCCTTCTTCGTGGGGTCTATGCAGACGAGGTGGCCGACGCCCTCGCCGTGCTCGGGATCCTGCCCGTGGGCCACGTACACGCGGCCATTGTAAAAGACCGGGGTGGAGTTGATTTCGTTCGGCCCCTCGGCAGCGGGGTATTTGATCGCCTTGCCATTCTCGTCCTTTTTGTACTCCGGCGGGTTGGAGTCGTACCACCAAATCTTGCGGAGAAAATCCAAGTCCTCGTCCTCGTCGTAAACTGGCTTCGGCTCGAAGGCGTAACAGATCCCGTCGCCGCCGCCGAAGAACAACTGGCCCTTGCCGTTGACCACGCCGTAGGAGGGCGAACTCCATTGACCGTGAAAAATATTCGGCCCGATGCCGGCGTCATCCTCGCCCTTCAATTCACCGGTCTTGGCATCCAGCGCGATGAAGCTCGGCGAGAGCGGGGAGGGCACATTGGAGTGCGTCCAGTCCTGCCCGTTGGAGGTGCAGGCGTACACCATGCCGCCCACCACGATGACCGAGCAGTTCGATGCGTTGTGCGGGAACACGCCCAGCTCGTCCATCATGTCATATCGCCAAATGATGTCGCCGTCCTTCGGCCCGAGCTGGGCCGGTGGCTTGCCGGTGTCGAGATGCACATAAACGGCCTCGTCCCGGTACGGGCCGTCGTTGCCGTTGGCCAAGCCGTCGACGTCGAGGCAGAGCACCTCGCACCGGCTGCTGACCACGTACACACGATTGCCGACCACCGTCGGCGAAGAGAGCAGACCGAGGCTTTCCCAGTCGTTCACCTTGCCGGACTTGAGCTTGGGGATGACCAGCTGCCAGAGGAAGTCGCCGCTCTTTTCGTCGAGGCACAACAAGATACTGCGGTCGCCCTCGTGCTTCGGGTCGCGCATCGAGTCGTTGTTGGTGCCGACAAAAATCTTGCCGTTGGAGATGGTCGGGTTGCCGTAGCTTTGCGTGCCGAGCTTGGCCGCCCACTTGACGTTCTTGGCGGTGGACAAATCCACCTCCTCGGTGCCCTGCTTGAAATCGCCCGGCTCGACCTTGTCCGGCAGGCCGGTGGCCCCGGCGGCGAACATATTGCGGCCCAATGTGTTACCACCCCACTGCGGCCAATCCGCCGCATCGATGGCAGCGCTACTAAAAATAGTGGCGGCCAAGCCGGCCGCGATCACATTTCTCAAGTTTTTCATTATCTGACTAAATTAACGATTGGGCGTCACTTTCACGTTGTCGATGTACACCGGCTCCTGTGGGGAAAACCCGAACAACCCGGGTGAGCCGCTTTGGTGCGCGTTGTTGTGCTTGAACTCCAGCGTCCATCCCTTCGGCTCGGCTTCCTCCCTTGGCCAAGCCTTGGCCCGAACCATCCCCGAGCCGTCGGCGGCCACGTCGATGCGCGCCTTGATGGTTTGCCACGTGTTGGCCTTCCACCGGTAGTTCGGCGGCGAGCCACGTTCCGGCACCCGGATGCGGTCGAGGTTGGAGTTAATCTCAAGCTTCTGCTCGTTGCCCTTTAGCACGATGTAGTAGCGCTGGTTGATGATGCCAACGTCGGACATCTTCCTGCGACGGCCATCCGTCAGCACGTCGGCCTGGACGGTGTAGTTGCTCATGCCCTGTTCTCCGATGAACACCGTGGCGCGCTGCAGCCGCTTGTTGTCGATCGTCTTGCGCAGCACGTTGGAGCCGTCCCGCTCGCGTACCTCGAACTTGAACCGCGCCCCGATCCACGGCAGCGGCGGGTAGGCGAATTTGACGCCGTCGTCCACGAGACTGTCCTCCGTCAGGTTGAAGCCCTCGAAATCCTCGCTCAACGGCGGCGCCGGCAGCACACGGCCGCGGATCACGCCGGTCAGTCCGCCTAGCGTCGCCCGGAATGCACCAGCGGAGCTGACCATTTTTTTATCGGCGACGATCTGGCCCCGATTGTTGAACGACGCATTCATGCGGGCCTTTACCTTGGCCGTTGGCGGGATGTAAGACTCCCACCGGAGCGTCGACCCGTCCACCTCCTCGACGAGGAAGCCGTTGGCGTCGAGCTTGCGTGTTCGGAAGGAGACCGCTTGGCCGGGCGTGAGCAGGATTTCCGAAGGGACAATCTGCAACCGCGCCGCCTTGCCCGCCTTGGGCCAGCGCTTGGCCAAGGGCGCCTTGGCCAGCCCGCGGCTCCGGCCCGCTTGGCCAAAGCAGTAAAGTTTCCGGGTGGTCTGCACGTAGACCTTGCCGTTGTATACGGACGGCGTGGCAAAGCAGCGGCCGTCTAGCACCGCGTGCGACAAGATCTTGGCCTCGTTTTTGCCCGGTTTTATTACATAAAACGCGCCATGCGTGCCGGTGCCGCCCTTGGCCGCGCCGCCTTCGCCGGCCGGGTTCTCGAGCATCGGCAGATAAATCTTCCCGTCGGCGAACAGCGGGGAGGCGTTGCGCTGCTCGATGCCGAGCTTGATTTTCCAGTTCTCCCTGCCGGTCGTGATATTGACGCTGTGCAGCTCGCCCTTTTCGGCGACGACATAAATGGTGTCCCCGACGAGGATCGGCGAGCTGGTGGAAGTGGTGATCTTCTGCGTCCAAAGCTCAACCTGTTTGCGCTCGATGACGACCGGGTTGGCATCCTTCGGCTGCACATGCGGAATCTTGAATCCGACCATCTGCCCCGGCTCGTACGGTGTGCCGTAGATCGCCGCGGCGATTTCGTTGTTGTAAACAACAACCGAGGCATTGATGCCGGCCTTGAAGAGCGGCACCTGCCAGATCGCCTCGCCGGTGCGTGCGTTGGCGCAGACCACGCTCCCGTCGCCGGTGGTGGCGTAAAAGACGCGCTTGCCATCAAGCCAGCCGAGCGCCGGGGAGGAGAAGCAGCTGTCCTTGGGCCGCCCACCCGGCTTGGCTGCCCAGGCCAGCTCGCCGGTTTTTTTGTCGAAGCCGTAAAAGCGATCCCACGGCGGCCCTTGTGCGCCCCAGTTGGCCATGATGCCGCGGGTGATCACCAGATCGCGGTCGACCACCGGTGTGGCGGTGCGGCCGTTCGGGAAGGTCATCCGGCCCAGCGCCTCCATCAATGAATGTTGCCACAGCATCTTGCCGTCCGGCGTGAACGACGCGAAGATTCCCTGCGTGCCTTGAAAAAACAGGTGGCCTGTCTCGGGATCGATGGTCGGACTTGAGGAAGCGTAGCGCGTGTAAATGATGTCGCTCAGGAAGTCGTTGAACCTGTGCTCCCAAATCGGCTTGCCGCTCTCGGCATCGAAGCAGAATACGCCCTCCTGCAGGTCGGCGCCCTCGCCGAGATGGCCGACGACGAAGAGGCGTCCGTTGGCTACCGTCGCGGTGGATCGACCCGGCAGATCAACCGTCCAGAGCGCGTCCGCCGCCTGGATGCTGTCCGGCAGATGGGTCTCCAGCGAAACACCGGTTTGCAGCGGCCCGCGCATGTGGAGCCAACCCTCGACAGGGGCTGCCGTCGCCGCTGTGGCAGCCAGACTCAAACCCAGAAAAAACCGCGTTTTCATTTGAAACCTCAGTAAAAGTAGCGCTTGGCCAAGGGGAAACCCCCGAAACAGCCAAGGACAAACAGCGCCGCCAGCCTAACCGGCGGCGTGACCCATGCAACAAAATAATACTTACACGTATCATTTTCGCCCAAGCCGCTTCCCCACTTGGCCAAGCGCTTGGCCGCTCAAATTACGGTTCCGTCCGGGATGACGGCGTTCTTCGGGATGATCACGATGCCGTCCCGAATGAAATAATTGTCTCCGTCAAAATCCTCCGGCTTGCCCTCCGGGGTGATGACGCAATCAGCACCGATGCGGGCGTTCTTGTCGACAATCGTGTTCTCGATCCGCGTGTTGCCGCCGACGCCGATGCGCGGGATGCCATCCCGGTCATTGGCGGTCTTCGATGCCTCAGTCTCGTAGTTGTTCGAGCCGAGCAGGATTGAGCGGTGGATGCGGCAACCCGGCGCGATGAGGCTCCGCACGCCGATGAGGCTTTGGCTGATGCGTGAGCGGTCGATGATGCATCCGTCCGAGATGATGGCCTGGTCGATGGCGGCCCCGTTGATCTTGGAGGCCGGCAGGAAGCGCGGCCGCGTGTAGACCGGCGTCTCCATCTCGAAGAAATCGAACTGCGGCAACGGCGAGGTCATGTCGAGGTTGGCCTCGAAAAAAGCACGAATGGTGCCGATGTCCTCCCAGTAGCCTTGGTACACATGGGAGTAGACGGTGTGCGTGTCGATGGAGCGCGGGATGATGTGTTTCCCGAAGTCGGTCATCTCGTTCTCGAGCAGCTCGATGAGGGTCTTGCGGTTGAACAGGTAGATGCCCATTGACGCAAGGTAATGGTCGCGGGCCGGGTCGAGGCCGTGCTCGGCGAGTTGCGCGGCCGGGAGCCGGAGCGAATCGAGCAGCTCGGGCGTGCCGGGCTTTTCAACGAAACGACTGATCCGGCCCTGCTCGTCGTTGTGCATGATGCCGAAGCCGGTGGCGTGATCGCGGCTCACCGGAATGGTGGCCACGGTCAGTTCCGCCTCCCGCTCCAGGTGCGAGGCGATGATTTCACGAAAATCCATCCGGTAAAGCTGATCCCCGCTCAAGATCAGCATGTACTCAAAATCGTTGTTCAGCAGGTGAATCAGGTTTTTCCGCACGGCATCGGCTGTGCCCTCGTACCACGAGTCGCTCGTCGGCGTCTGCTCCGCCGCGAGGATGTCAACGAAACCGCGCGAAAAATGGTCGAATTTGTAGGAGTGGGAGATGTGCCGGTGCAGCGAGGCGGAATTGAACTGGGTCAGCAGGTAGATCTCGTTCAGCCGGGAGTTGATGCAGTTTGAGATGGGGATGTCCACCAGGCGATACTTCCCCGCCAGCGGCACAGCCGGCTTGGATCGGTCGCGGGTGAGCGGAAACAGGCGCGATCCCTGTCCGCCCCCCATGACCACCGACAACACCCGAACCTTTCCGGCTTTTGTGACCACCTGTGACATCGTGGATAATCGAGTTGACTCCGCTTTTCTACGCCGGGCGAAGGCGGATCACAAGCAAGATGCGGCGCTTGCCAAGCGGGGATCAGCGGACCGGCCGAAGAGGATCCTGCTGGATGTAGTTGCGGTTGTCGACCGTCGCCCGGTGCAGCGCATATTGAATGTTGCCCAGCTTGTCGACGGTACTCATTGACTGACCGCCCTCAGTCTGGATGTCGGTGGCCAGGGCGACGACCGTGTCGAGCATCATCTGGTTGGCCGACACCTCGCCAAAATGCTGGATCAAATGCTCGGCATCCTTCTTCAGCGCCGGGATGTCGCGCTCGACGATGGCTTCCCTCTCACCGGTCAACAGGTTGTCACGCAGGGAAATCAGGTTGGCAAACAGGTCGCCGCCGGTTCTCGAGTCCTTCACGAGGCCGATTGCGCCGGTGGCTCCGGCGTTCTCGCCGGGGATGTCAGTCGTCACCGAGAAGCCGCTGCCGAGTTCGTCGACCCCCACCCCGCTGCTGCCGCGGTAACTGACCTCAGTGATTTTGCCTTTGGCGTCCTTCTTCGTTTCAAACGGCACGTCCTTGGCCTGTTCACCGCCAAATAGAAAACCGCCTTCCCCATCCTTGCGATTGGCAATCGAGACGCCCTCCTCGAGCAATTGATCCACCCGGCCGGCGGCGGCGTTCATTGCCTCCGGCGTGGCCTCGGCGGCCTTGTCTGCGATGTCACCGGCCTTGCTCTGGACTTTTTGCAGGTCATCCAGCGCCCGCTCGTTGGCCTCGACACGCACCTTCAAGTCGGCGGCTTTCGCGCCATCCAGCTCGAGGCTTTTTATCGCGATGCTGGCCGGGCTCTCCGGTTGGGAGACTTCATCGACAGCCTCTGCACGGCGAACCCCGCCCACGGCGTCCACCGCCGCCGCCCGGGCCGCCTTGGCAGCGGCCACCCGCGAGGCCGTGGAGGGTCGGCTCGTGCCCACCCGGTTGATTTTTCCTGCCATCTTGCTGTTTGGCTGCGCCTGAAAAACCCGCTGAACCGGAGCAAAACTGACTCCCCGCTTGGCCAAGGGCAACCCTTTTTTCGCCCGCTGGCCAAGCGCTTGGCCAAGCTCACTCAACGACGAGCTGCAGGATGCTCCCGGCCGGGTCGCGCTTGGTCGCCGGGTTGGCCACCAACGGCAGCAGGTACAGCTCGCCGGCGGCATCCTCGCCGAAGCTGGCGATCTGGTACACCTTGCCCGTCTGCTGATGAATCGTGCCGTGCTCGGTCGCCTTGCCGTCCTTCTGGCGGACGGCAAAAATCAGGCCGGTGGTGAAGTCGCCGTAAATGTACGCGCCGCGCAGCTTGGGAATCGCCTCTCCGCGATAGACGTAGCCGCCGGTGATGCTCACACCGTAGCCGTGCCCGGGGAACTTGCACTCCTTCTCGATGCCGGCGTGGTGGGCGTACTCGATCACCGGGTCGATCCAGTCGCCCTTGGCCGGGCTGTCCTCCTTGAACTTGTGAAACGACTCCCGGATGTTCCAGCCGTAGTTGCCGCCGCGCGTGATGAGGTTCACTTCCTCCCATTTGTTCTGCCCGACATCCGCCGCCCAAAGATCGCCCGTCGCGCGGTCGAAACTCATGCGCCAGACGTTCCGCAAACCGTACGCCCAAATTTCGCCGCGCGTGCCGTCCGAGCGGCCGGCGAACGGGTTGTCCGCCGGGATGCCGTAGGCCAGCTTGCCGGTGCGGGCATCGACGTCGATCCGGAAAATCTTGCCCAGCAGGTTCGTCAGGTTCTGCGCATTATCGTGCGGGTCGTTCGCCTTGCCGCCGTCGCCCGAGGCGACGTACAGCTTGCCATCCGGCCCAAACACCATCACCCCGCCGTTGTGGTTCCAGTACGGCTGCGGAAACTCGAGCAGGACGCGTTCCGATTTCATGTCGGCCCGGTTCGGGTGCGCCTTGGCCACGGTGAACTCGCTGACTACACTGCGCTTCGGCTTCTGCTGCGAGTAGTAGACGTAAAACTTGCCGTTGGCCGCAAACTTGGGATGGAACGCCATGCCGAGCAGCCCCTCCTCGTTTTCGCGCCACGGCTTGCGTTCGCTGATGTCAAAAAACACCTCCCGCTTGGGCTGGGCCGCGGATTTGTCGCTTGGCAAAATGATAATGGCACCGCCCTGTTCGAGGCAGAACAGCCGCCCGGAGCCGTCCGGAGCCGTCTCCAGCCAAAGCGGCCGAGTCGTCTCTAGCCCCTTCCAAACCGGCTTTAGCCCCACCTTCGGCAGTTCCGCCACGGCGGTCAGACCGATGGCCAGCGACAATCCAACAGAGAAAAAACGCGATTGCATGCGCGGAGTAAACTTGCTCAAGTCCCCCAAGTCAACCGTGGGAAACAAGGCAATTGCCAAATGGAGGTTCTGCCTCCGTCACCGAGATTCTGGGTGTGGCCAGCCAAGTGGGTTTTGCTCTCGCTCGCCGATGAATGTTGGCCACCAGTTTCAGATGAAGCATCATCTTTTTCACTTTGAGCGATTTTCCAACCAAGCACTTGGCCAAGCGCCAAGGCAGGCAGGAAAAAGTTGCTCACATCTGAATTCTTGCCAAACTCCCCCCTTCAAGGTGTGAGTGTGTTTTTCAGAGCAGCGTTGTATGTTGGCATCCTGTTTGCCGTTTCGGCCCATGCAGCCAAGCCGGCGGGGCTCCATTCCTTTTTGGAAAATCACTGTCTCGACTGCCACGACGGCGAGACACAAAAAGGAAATCTTAATTTGGAAGCGCTTGGCTTCGAGCTTGGCCAACGGGCCACGTTCGACCAGTGGGTGCTCGTCCACGACAAGGTGCAATCCGGTGAAATGCCACCGAAGAAAAAGCGCCGCCCCAAGCCGGAGGGGTCGGCGGCGTTTCTCAACCCTCTCTCGGCTGCACTTGGCCAAGCGAATCGCAAGCGAGTAACCGAATCCGGCCGCGCCACGGTTCGCCGGCTGAACCGGTTTGAATTTGAAAACTCATTGCGCGACCAACTGCATGCGCCCTGGCTGCTTGTGTCCGATATGTTGCCGGAGGATGGCACAGCACATCTGTTCAACAAAGTGGGCGAGCGGCTGGACGTGTCGCACGTGCAGATCACAAAGTTTTATGAGGTAGCGGAATACGCGCTGCGTGCCGCGTTGGAAACGGTCGCGCACAAGTCGAACACGCAAAAATTTTACGCCCGTGAAGAAAGCCACATGAAAAGTGCGCTCCGTTGGAAACCAAATATCCAGACCGCTGCCACTCGAGCGTCAATACCCCTGCTCGGCACCACGCCACAGCCGGAGATCATCCGGGGGAACCAGCCGATGACCGTCGGCCCCTCGGACCCCGAGGTGCGCGAACGCGAAGCGGTCGGTTTTGTTTCCGGCACGTACACGGCGACAACGAAATACGATTTCACCCGGGTACGGGTACCGGTGGATGGCCGCTACAAGATCCGTATGAAGACCTACACATTCCTTGCGGGACCAAACGGCGCGAGCGGTGGGGATGACCACGGCCTGACCGGCGGACGCAAGGCGTGGTGGCGGCCAAGCCGCACGGTGGCCTTCCCCGGAACGCGCAGCGAACCGATCACGCTTTACTCTGTGTCACGCAACGCCGACAGCCGCTGGCTCGCAGTTTACGACTCGCACCCCGAACCCAGCGTCTCGGAGTGCGAGGTCGTCCTAAAGAAAAATGAAATCATCCGACCGGACGCCACGCGACTCATCCGCACCCGGCCCGGTTGGTCCGGCAACGCGAATGCCACACGCGTAGGCGTGCCCGGTTTTGCGCTAAACTGGCTGGAGCTTGAGGGGCCGCTGCAGGACGAGTGGCCTCCGGCAAGTTTTAAAGCGGTCGCCGGGGATATGCCCTTCAAGCTGGAGGGCGGCGTCAAATTGGTTCCGGACGATGCCAAGCGCGACGCCCGAAAATTGCTGCTCGATTTCATGAAACGCATGTACCGCCGACCGGTGGATAACGACGAGGCGGACGCTTACCTTGCCATTTTCGAACGCAGCCAAGCGCTTGGGCGTGACTTTACCGATTCCATTATCGCCGCCTGCGCGTCGATCCTGTGTTCGTCTGATTTTCTTTATCTCGATGCCGAACCGGGTCCGCTTGGCCAACGGCAACTCGCCGCGCGACTCTCGTTTTTTCTCTGGAACAGTCCGCCCGACGAAGCACTCATGCAGGCCAAGCGCTTGGCCAAGCCGAAGCGGTTGCGCAAGCACACCAACCGACTGCTCAACGATGCCAAGGCAGAGCGGTTCGTGAACTCGTTCATTGACTACTGGCTCGACCTGCGCGACATCCTCGCCAACGCGCCGGACGCCATTCTGTATCCGGATTATTACCTCGACGACGAGTTGACTGAGGCGTCCGTTTTTGAGACTCGCGCGTTTTTAACCGAACTGATCGATAACGATTTACCGGCGCGAAACGTGGTCGATTCCGACTTCGTTTTCGCCAACGAACGCTTGGCCAAGCTCTACGGAATGGAACCGTTCGAGGGCATCCAACTGCGAAAAGTGGTGCTGCCAAAAGACTCCCCCCGCGGTGGCTTGATGACGCAGGCCAGCGTGCTGCGCGTGACCGCCAACGGCACCACAACCTCGCCGGTGGTTCGCGGTGCTTGGATGATGGAGCGCATCATGGGGCTGCACATTCCCTCACCGCCGTCCGGAGTCGAGGCGATCACCCCGGACACACGCGGCGCGACCACCATCCGCGAGCAACTCGACAAACATCGCGAGGCTGAGTCGTGCGCGGCCTGCCATCGCAAGTTCGACCCGGTTGGTTTTGCACTCGAGAGTTTTGACGTGGCCGGGGGCTGGCGCGACCACTACCGCTCGTTGGGCGATGAGGGTGAACGCGTGAAGGGCTTCGGGAAAAATGGACACGCCTTCAAGTTTCGACTCGCCAAACCGATCGACTGCGCTGGCGAACTGGAGGACGAACGCCGGTTTAACGACATTTCCGAAATGAAGAAACTGCTTCTCTCGGACGAACGAGCGATCGCCCGAAATCTGGTTCACCAGTTTGTCGTTTACGCAACCGGCGCTCCGGTTGCATTTGGCGATCGGACCGCCGTCGAGGCGATCCTCGACCAATGCGAGGATAACAATTACGGCGTCCGCTCACTCATCCACTCGCTCATCCAAAGTGAACTTTTCCTGCACAAATGACACCGGAACCGGCATTGCATCCGCATTACAAGCCGATAAACTCCGCCCAGCCATGAAGGGACCGCACATTGCCGATAGCCGCACTCTGAACCGCCGTACATTCCTGCGCGGGGCGGGCGTGGCCATGGCGCTACCGCTGCTGGAGTCGATGACGCCGGTGTTCGCGCGTGCCAAGCAACCGGATCCGCCGAGACGGATGTTCGCCGTTTGCAACAATCTCGGCCTGTTGCCGGATCGGTTTTTCCCGAAGACAAGAGGTCGCGAGTATGAGCTGTCGCCCTACCTCAATGAGTTGAAGGCGTACCGAGAAGATTTCACCGTGTTGAGCGGTGTATCGCATCCCGGTGTGGATGGCTCGCACTCGTCGGACGTATCATTCCTCACTTGCGCACCGCACCCCGGCGGCGGCGGTTTCCGCAACTCCATCTCGCTCGACCAATTCATCGCCGCAAAAATTGGACACCTCACACGGTTCCCGTCGATCTCGCTTGGCGTCAACGCCAGTGTGGGCCGGCGTAGCCTTTCATGGACCGATGCCGGCGTGCTGATCCCCTGCGAAAACCGCGCCTCGTCAGTCTATCGCAAATTGTTCCTGCAAGGCTCCGAAGACGAGATCGAGCGGCAGGTGCGCAAACTGCAACTGGGCGAGAGCATCATGGACACGCTCGCGCAGGAGTCGAAGTCGTTGACACGCCGACTCAGCGCCGCCGACCGCGATCGGCTGGATCAGTACACGACCGCCGTTCGCGAAGCCGAGCAACGCCTCGTCATGGCCCGCGCGTGGGAGCGCAAACCAAAACCGGCCGCCCCGGCCGGCATTCCCAACGACCCCTCCAACCGCAACGCGTTCATGCAAATGACACGGCTGATGTACCAGATGGCGCGGCTGGCGTTTCAGACCGACTCCACGCGCAACATTACCCTGTTGATGGACGGCAACAACTCTCCCGCGATCAAGGTCACCGGCACGAAGATTACCGACGGCTACCACAACCTTTCGCACCACGGAATGAACCCGGACAAACTCGCTCAGCTCGACGCCATCGACCGCGAGCAGATGCAACTGTTCGGAGAACTCATCCGCGACCTCAAGGGCATCGAGGAAGCCGATGGTAATCTGTTGCAAAACACCGTCGTGATGTACGGCAGCAATTTCGGTGACGCCAACAAGCACACCACGACCAACATGCCGGTACTCGTCGCAGGCGGGCGGTTGAAGCACGGCCAGCACCTGGCCTTCGACCGAACGAACAACTATCCCCTCCCCAACCTCTTCGTCAGCATGATGCAAAGCATGGGTCTCCCAACCGATAAGTTCGCCACCAGCACCGGCCCCATGCAAGGCCTCGAGATTGCCTAAACCAAGTAATGTTTATTTAGCTTTGCGATACTTCAATTATCGGACTGACCCTTTCCAGACCCTTTCCATAAGGCAGGCGAAATTGCCGTTCCCCAACTGTGTCAGATTACTGAACCCCCATCATCCAAGTTCGGTTTAGTTCAGGCCAAATGCTGACGCCAGCATCAATATTTCGTACTCCATAAGCATGGTTTCCTTTTGGAAAGATGTGGAGTTCAGCCTCCACCTTTTTCTTCCGTAGCTCTTCCCAAAGCAGAATACTATTTTCAACGTCTGCCAGAGCATCATCTAAAGTATGCACTATGAAGGCTGGTGGGGTGTTCTTCGGGAATTCTAATTCTGGAGAAAGCCCTGAGCCATCCTCATTGATGATATTACCCGGATAGACAATCGTAGCGAAATCGGGTCGACAACTAACCTCATCAACCTGATCTATCCTTGAATAAGTCCTGCGATTGAAGTTTGCCATTAAGGCAACAGCCAGATGACCCCCAGCTGAAAAGCCAACGACGCCAATTCTTTTTGGATCGCCCCCCCAAGCTTTTGCCATTGACCGGACAATGCTCATAGCACGTTGAGCATCCTGGAGTGGAGCTTCATAATTCTTCCGCCCCTTTCTTCCCGGCACTCGATACTTCAGTAGTACCGCAGTTGCGCCAAAGGAGTTCAACCATTCAGCGATCTCTAAGCCCTCGATATCCCATGTTAACCCCTTGTATCCGCCACCCGGAAGAACAACGACTATGAGTCCGTTACTTTCTTCCTGTGATGGCCTGTAAATACTCAGGGTCGGAATGGATACATTATCTATACGATGATAAAAAACCCCCTTCTTGTACTCAATCTTAGAGAGTTTCTCCTTGCCAATATCCCCCTTTTCGCTCGGAGCGTTTGACGGCCAAACATTTACTGTCTTCCATGGTTGAGCATCGGCACCGGCAACATGTGCCAGCAAGAAACACCATGGCATTAATATCAAAATTGGGATCCTCATTAGTCGTTACTGTATGCGCCTACCCCCACTCTTCGACCACGGATCGGCTTTTTTAAGGTGGAACCTGCTATGTCCCAGTTCCGTGTTGTGACAGCCTTAAAGGGGTCAGTCCCGACAATTGCCAAATGTAGGTTCTGCCCAATCACCGAAATCCTTGGTGTAGCCCGCCAAGTGGGTATTGCTCTCACTCGCCGGTGAATGTTGGCCACTAGTTTCAGATTATGGATCATCTTTTCACTTTGCGGTTCTTCAGCTATCGAACTGACTTTTTTACTGTGATACTATAATTTCCCTAAAACCTTATGCGACCTGAATAGTGATTCCACACACAAACATCCCTAATCCTTGGCGATATACAAATACTCATGCTGGTCCATCTGGTATGCTTTGGGATCTTTTCCCCAAAGTGTTGGATTTCTAAACAGTAAATCAAACTTGTCAAAATCTATCGGGAACGTATCCGAACTCATCTCCCAAAAAACATGATTCAAGTGGTAGAAGTAATGGTTCGTAACATTGCAAATAATATTGATATAGCGATTAACCGTTTCTCTACTCATTTCAGCCAAACTATAGGAGTTAAAAGTCAACTCTACACTATTTTCACTTATTTCCTCCAAAGCAAAATTTGGTGTTATCAAAATATCAAAATCGCCATCGATTTCTATTTCGCCGTAAAGTTTTATTTTTTTGTGTGGAAACATAGATTTCAAGTAGAACGCTTGTAAGGCGGAATTTTCGGGTAGATCAGATAGGACAATTCTCATCCTAGGATTCTCTACTAAGCAGTAATAGGCTAGCCCTCCAAATCCGCCACCAATTTCTAAAATTGTGGGGCGATCAAATTTACGAACCAACATATTAATTTTTTGAGCAAACGCACAATGATATTCTGCACCTGGAAATACCTCGAATTCATTTATCTTATATCCGTATGGGTTTCCCACTGGCTTTCTTGCCAACTTTTCTAAAGGGACATTCGGACAGGTCAATAAAAACGTCTGTAACCCCAGTAATGCAGACTCAACGTAACGATTTTTCTCATCTTCAGTCGGGCGCCGACCAGGGTTCATGTAGATTTCAGTCATCTGAAAATGCAGTCCATGAAGACCAGTACTGATCGGATGTCTGAAAAAATTTTCATATGCATGCTTAATAAAAGCTAAGTTGTTACTTAAATATGCGTCTACCGTCTCTGTTAGATATTGTTGATAAATCGGCAACCATTCCCTGGACACCTGATATACTTCAGGCTGATCGCTTTGAATCTCATGCCAACCCTTGTAAGCGTCCATTATTTTTTGAATTTCTTCCGTAGAGATACATTCTGAGTGTCTTGACACAAACGCGCCATCAAATTGAATTGTCTCTTTATTGCTCATAATAAAATGTTTTTAAAGTTGAGGGGTCAGTCCCGGTAATTACTAAGGAGTGCGTAAGTAAGTAGACACAATTTCCCGTCAGGATGTAATATACGCTAGGTTTTTATCCTGGAAAAACCCTCGGATT
>JACNJE010000087.1 GCA_014382705.1 Verrucomicrobiota bacterium
TCGTGCTCTTTCACGCCGCAAATCATATCAAGGTATAAATCTAATGTCTACTTACCTACGCACTCCTTAGTATTAGCTTTATGGATACAAAATATTCACCGAAATTTCCTATTCATGTTTTACATGTACACGGTACATTGGAAGAAAACTTTCATGGTACAAAATTAGGTGATTTGCCTTTTTATCATGCCCCAACACCAAGTGTTCAAGAAAACATATTAAACTGGAGTAAGTTTAATAATTGCGAGCCTAATTATGTAAAAGAAAAAGCTCTAGACTTGGTTGCTAGACTTCCAGGAAATGAAACAAAAATAATTAGTTATAAAAATAAAGAGAATGGTTGTGACGTTGAACTTTGGCAAGTTAAGAACGGTGTACATGTTGAAGAATATTCAAAATCAATGAAGAAAATGCTAGTTGATTGGATTCTCGAACACCCAAAAATTAAATAATTAGATAATACTTAATTTTTTGATTAGTCCATCATTACTTCTCTCATAGATTCACACACCGTTCTCTTTTGATGATTTCCCATTATTCATCAATTCAGAGATTCGTAGAGGAGATGAACTGAAAAAACCTTACTTTTTATACAATGGGGTAACCCAACTGATTAGAAAGTAAGGTTTTGAAATCTTCGATCTAAGAGAGTTTGGAGTAATCGAATGTTTCTGTTCTTCTTCTGTACCAAACGTAGTGAGCCCCAAAGCTCAGTTAAATAACACACACAATTGATAAGGATTTTGATCTTAATCAATGACAGTGAGTCAGACTTTGGATGAGTACAGAAGAAGTTCAGAGAAGTTCAGCTTCAAACCACTGTTAAATGCTGAATTCTCATAATTTCATGAAAATTGAAAATCAATGGAACCTCTTCGGATAGAACAATTTACAGAAGGTTTTTAGGGATTGCGAAGAGGGTTTTCAAACCAGACCACGTTTTTGCTTTGCTGCCCGGCGATAACGGTATCGAGATCGCCATCGGCGTCCATGTCCACGAGGCGAATGTCATAGGCGGCCTGGTCATCGTGGATGATGTGGGTGGTAAACCGGCCTCTACCGTCATTCTCAAACCAGGCGGCCTTACGGCTCACATAGGCGCAGGTGACGGCGTCGATGTCGCCATCACCGTCAATGTCACCTACCTGCAGGCAATGTGAAGACAGGAGTTCAGTGTTGATGTCGTGGATTTTCCACCCGGGATACTCGTACCAAAAAAGGCCGGTTCCATGACCGCGACTGGCAACGATGTCCAGTTTGCCGTCACCGTTCACATCCGCAGGAAGAATATTGGTGGCTCCGGGATGCTTGCCCGGCAGCCGATGTTTCTTGAACGGCTTGGTCGGATCCTCTCCCGCCTCCCACCATGCAAACCATTCACCTTTACCGGATTTGTCCGATGGTCCGCCCTTGGCGGCGAGAGTGATATCGAGTCGGCCGTCTCCGTTGAGGTCGCCTGCCCCGAGATAGTGGCTCAGGCCGGGCGCGTTGTTTTTTGCAAACACGTGACGTGTCCAGCGATCGGCCTTGCGGGGATTCTTCGGCACCTCAAGCCAGACGGCGGAATCGGGGAATCTCCCCCTCGGTTGGGCACTGTTGGCAAGGAGATCGATCTTGCCGTCGCCGTTCACGTCCGCCTTGAGCACGCCGTGGATGCCGATGATTTCGTCCTCGGCAATGCGAGCCTTCCATGGGCCGGCGGCTGCATTCTTGTTCGGTTGCTCGAACCACACAATCAGGCCAGGTTGATAGCGTGCGCCGATGAAATCCGCGTCTCCGTCACCATCCACGTCAAACGTCTCGCCATGAATAAAGGTGTGATCCTTGTGATCACCAATTATGATCTCCTTCCAGTCCGGTGCCACAAACAGCCGGGTTTTGCCACCGGCATTGCTGATAACATCCACTTTGCCATCACCTGTGAAATCGGCTGCCACTGCCACGTTGTTATGCAGCCCCTCCCAGATGACGTGGCGTTTCCAATTGCCCTTCTCCGCGGCTTGAACGCTGAAAAGGATGAGAGCTTGAACGAACAGAATCCTCAGAATGTGCATGATGATATTGATTGTCTTAGTGGATTTGGTCGCATAGGGATGATTCTCATCCAACGGAACCGGCTGAGCACCCAGATTAACAATTCCGTTCGGTTTGGAAATGTTTTTTGCTCCTAAAAAGAACAACACGCTTGGCCAAAGGTGAAATGCATCTTCTTCTCGTTTAAGCGCGTAACCGTGGCCCAGCGCCATAGGTCCTCTGCACCGGTACAAACAGCACGGTTCCACGAGGTGTTCAACAGGGCTGTGAAAGCTGCAATCACGTTGAGGGAAACAGCATCATGTGAATTGAGTTTTGCGTTCGCCTTGCCAGCAGAATCAGCGTAATTAAATGGGCCGTAACATGAACAACTTTTTCCACACTTTCTCTGTCCGCACATTCACGAGGACAATTAACATCTCTTCACTTATGATCGGGATATTTTCCCATCTGCTTTTTTGTCAAGGTCTCTCTGCGCAAGATGCAGCCCAGCCGTTTGTGACCTATTCGAATTCAATTGGGAATTACCTGAAGCGCATACAACAGGGCAAGCAAACACATGCCTTTGATCCCTCTTTAGGATTTGAGGAGTGGCAGACAAAAGCGCGCAAGGCTCTCATTAAGCTCACCGGACTCAAGAAGTTGGAAAAGGAACTGGCTGGCTTCATGCCAAAAGTGAAGCTTGGCGAACCGAAAAAAACAGAAGATTCTTTTACCCGGTCACTTTGCTCCATTGAAACAGAGCCCGGGATATTTGTTCCCTTTTATTTGCTCGTGCCCAAGGATGCGGAACCTACAAAACCGCGCCCACTTTTGCTTTGCCCGCATGGCCACGACAAGCTCGGGCTGCATTCCTATGCCGGCGCATTCAAGGATGAAAAACACAAAAGGGAAGTTCTCAAAAAAGAAGGAGATATCGGGGCACAGGCAGCGCGGCGCGGTTTTGTGGTGGTTGCCCCAGCCACACGCGGGCTTGCTGAAGAGGTGCTGATCCCCGATCCCAAAGGTCGCCACGGCAACCGCCCCTGCAGGGCTCAACTCATTCACGGTCTGCTCGCCGGGCGCACCCCGATTGCGGAGCGGGTATGGGATATGCAGTGCCTGCTCGACTGGGCAGAGAAACATCCGCTCATCGATCCCAAGCGCATCGCGATGACCGGCAATTCCGGCGGCGGCGTCCTCACCGCCTACACTGCGGCGATCGACACGCGAATCAGGGTCGCGATTCCAAGCTGCTCTTTCACCTCAGTCATGAGCGCTGAAGGCTTTATCTTTCATTGCGATTGCTGCCTCATTCCCAAACTCCGGGATTGGGGCGACTGGAAAGAACTCGGTGGCCTCGTTGCCCCGCGGCACCTCTTGATCGTACACGGCGCGGACGATAGTTTGCACCATCCACCGACTGTGGAAAAACTGGCTGTCAACATCGGGAATATATTCCAAGCCGCAGGTGTCCGCAACCACACCGCCCTCAAATGGGGCAGCAGCGGGCACCGCTTCTACCCTCAAAAGATGTGGCCCTTTATTAAGAAGGGATTGAAATAGCCGGTTGGCTATTTGCCACCGCTTTCCATCTGTTGAGCGAGGTAGTTTTCAACCCCGACCATCTTGATCAAATCAAGCTGCGCCTCGGCCCAGTCGATGCTTTGCTCCGACTCGACCACCATGCGCTCCATTAACTCGCGGCTGGCCGTGTCCTTCACCTCGGCGCACAGCTTGACGCCTTCGTTGTACGTGGCCGCGCCCTTGATCTCCAAGGCCATGCCATTCTCGATTTGCGCCTGAGGTTCGTCGCCGACGTTGATGACATCGTAGCGTGAGATGGCCGGCAGCCCGTCGAGAAACAGGACGCGGTCGATGACCTCATCGGCATGCTTCATTTCCTCGATCGACTCGGCGTAGTAATGATCCGCCAGCTTGTTGAGCCCCCAATTGCGGCACATTTTGGAGTGGATGAAGTATGTGTTGATCGCCGTCAACTCGATGGTCAGGCCGGCGTTCAACGCCTCGATGACTTGTTCGTTTCCTTTCATGATTTGTTTTTGATTGCGATTCCGCCGCCCAAATTTCGGACAGGGCGAAACCAAATTTCACACGCGACGAGTGTAAGCCAAAAGCGGGTGGAAAATGAAAGCGTTTTTTTGTGACAATGAGACCTAATCCCACACGCCGCCCGGCGGATGGTCCGGCTCCTACGCAGCGTGACAGTCGCACAATGTCCGGACGCTGCCGCAGCCCGGACAAAGGGCGCACGGCCCGCACTCCGCCGGCAGCCCGGCCAACATCCGCTCGATGCGGCATTGGCAACTGCCACAACCGGAACCGGCTGCGGTCAACCGTGACACCTCCTCGACCCGCGCCGCGCCGCCCTCGTCGATCGCCTGGCGAATCGCCGACGCTGTCACCTGAAAACAGTGACAGATCAGCGTGTCAGCCGGTTGCGCTTGGCCAAGCGCCATGTCCAAAATCGTCGCCATCGCAAAAAGCGGCGCGACTCATCGGTAAAAATCAGGCCAAGCGCAAGCTATTTTTTGAGACTGAGTCCAGATTTCAGGATTTGTAAACCGAATTCCCCTTGGCCAAGCGGGTTGAAACCTCCGTTTTTATTGGGTTTTTGTCGCAAACCGGCCGTTTCGAGGTTTGCCAAGCCATGCCAAACGCGTCCCGTCATCCGTGCTGATTCGACTGACCGGACACGTGGATGATCGCCTTGACGACCCCGTCCGAGTAGTCTGCCACAAGATCGAATGCCGCCTTAGAATCCTCCAAGCCAAAGTGATGGGTCGCGAGCGGATCCACATCAGCCGCCCCGCTGGCCACCAGATCGATGGCCGCCTGCGTACAGTCGTTTTGCCGGCGGACGTTTTGCAGCCGGAGCTCCTTGCGGCGCAGCGCGTCCGTGCGAAAATCAATCCGTTCGCCCTCCGGGATACCGACCAGCCCCAGCACACCACCCGGCTTGAGCAACTCGACCGCCTGATCAAGCGTCTCCTGCCGGCCGGCGCATTCGAAGACGCAATCCAGGCCGCCGGGTTCCTCCTTCAGTATGTCGGCGACCACGTCGCGGTTGGTCGGCACGCCGATCCAGTCGGCAGCGCAGCGCTTGGCCAAGCCGAGTCGATTGTCATACAGGTCGGTGACGAATGTTCGGCTCGGGCAAAGCGCACCCACCGCCAGGAGGAGGCTCAAGCCAATCGGTCCCGCCCCCAAAATACCCACCGCGCCGCCGGGCTGCATCTCCGCAAGACGCACGGCGTGAATGCCGACTGACAACGGCTCGACCAGCGTGGCCTGCACCATCGTCATTGAGTCGGGTATTGGGTAACACGACTCGGCGGCGATTGTGATGTATTCCGCCACCGCGCCGGGAGCCTGACCCGGGCAGCCGAGAAACTGGAGCTGCCGGCAGGTGTGCGCCCGGCCCGCCCGGCACTGGTCACATTGGCCGCACGAGATCGCCGGGTCCACCGCAACCCGCTGACCGACCGTCAACGAAGTGACACCCGGACCGACCTCCGCCACCGTGCCGGCACATTCGTGGCCAAGCGTCGCCGGGTGTGCGATGACCTGCCCGCCGATCCGCCCCCCCGTGTAGTAATGAATGTCCGACCCGCACACACCCACCGTGTCGATGCGCAACAACACATCGCCCGCCCGCTCCAAGACCGGCGTCGGCCGCTCACGAATCTCCAATGCCCGTATGCCGGTGAAAAATGCGACGTTCATAAAGACCCAACTTTACATCTGGATTGCGCGAACTGAAAAGGCCGGCCGACCATATAACGACGATCCTCCCATTCACCGAAAGCGACTGCAAGAAAAAGGCCGGGGCAACGGTGCGGAGTTGATTCTTGTGCGCTTGGCCAAGCGGGCTAGACTCCCGGCGTGCGAACTCTCATTTCATTGTTTTTGTTCACCGCAACGGTGTCAGCCGGGAATTGGCCGGGCTGGCGTGGGCCAAGCGGCGACGGGGTCAGCGCTGAAAAAGACATCCCAACCCGGTGGAGCAGCACCGAGAACATTGCCTGGAAAGTCGCCATCCCCGGCGAGGGCCACTCGTCGCCGATCGTTTGGGACGACAAGGTTTTCCTCACCAGCAGCCTGACCGAAAAAAACAAGCGCACCCTGCTCTGCCTCGACCGGCCAAGCGGCCAAACGGTTTGGCGACGAGACGTTGTGCAGTCGCCGCCCGAGTCGATTCACCGACTCAATAGCCGCGCCTCCGGCACTCCGGCCACGGACGGCAGACTGGTTTACGTCACGTTCATGCGCGCCGAGGGTGACCGGGTTGTCGCGCCGAATGTCAGCTCCGAGCGCCTCATCACGCCCGGCAAAATCGTTGTTGCCGCCTACGACCTGGACGGAAACGAAACGTGGAAAACCACCGTCGGCGACTTCGTCAGCGCGCATGGCTTCAACACTAGCCCGGTGCTTTTTGAGGAGTTGGTGATCCTCAACGGTGACCACGATGGCGATGCCTATCTCGTCGCGCTCGACCGCCAATCCGGCAGGGAACGGTGGCGAACCCGGCGCGAAAACAAAACCCGCAGCTACGTCACACCGATCATACGACAGATCGACGGCCGCACGCAGATGCTCCTGTCCGGTAGCCTTTGCGTCGCCAGTTACGACCCGCGCAACGGCAAGCGCCACTGGATCGTGGATGGCCCGACTGAGCAGTTTGTTGCATCGATGGTTTACGATGGGAAATACGTCTTTGCGACCGGCGGCTACCCGGAGCGGCACACCGTCGCGATCCGGCCCGGCGGCAGGGGCAACGTCACCGACACGCACATCGCCTGGCGCACGACTCGCGGCGCCGCCTATGTCCCCTCGCCCATCATTTCCGGACGCTACCTGCTCATGGTCGCCGACAGCGGAATCGCCAGTTGCTTCGAGGCCAGGACCGGCAAACGCCACTGGATGGAACGGCTTCCCGGCGGCCACAGCCCGTCACCGGTATCAGCGGATGGCTTGGTTTACTTCGTCTCCGACCGGGGCGTGACCACCGTCATTCGTCCCGGCGAAACATTTGAAATCGTCGCGCAAAACGAAATCGGCGGATCGGTATCCGCCAGCCCGGCGATTAGCCAGCAACAGATTTTCCTCCGCACCCACAGCCACCTCCACTGCATCGGCACCAAGAAAAACTGATCACTTATCGCTAAGAATCCGCCTCACGAATCGCAACAGCAGTGGGTGGGCAGGGTCGGCCATTTGTCCGTGGTTGTAGCCGTCGAGTTCCATGAGGGTGGTGTCCGGGTGACCGACGACCTGCATCATCCGCCAGAGGTAGGCGTTTTCCTCGTAGCGTCCAAGCAACTCCAGCTTCCGGTCGCCGGTAATTAACAAAAGCGGCGGGCCATCCTTCCGCACGTGAAAAAGCGGAGCCATGTTGTCGATGATGGGCTGTTTTCCGTCGATGCCACGCTCGGCGCGCACGGTGAAGTGAGTGATCGTGTGGCCGCTGTACGGGATGAGCCCGGCGAGTTGGTTCGGATCGGCTCCGTGCTTGGCCAGCCAGCGTTTGTCCAGACCCACCATGCTCGTCAGATACCCACCCGCCGAATGCCCACTGACGAACACCTTCTTTGCTGAACCTCCGTAGCGCGAAATATTTTTCAGCGTCCAAGCCACGGCCGCTGCGGCGTCCTCCACGTACGCGGGGGATTGGACCTTGGGATGTAACCGGTAGTTGACCGGCACGACGGCGATGCCTTTTCCCCTCAACGCCGCGGGCAGGGAGCGGTTGCCGTTCTTCAACCCACCGCCGTGAAACCAGACTACCGTCGCGAACTCCTTTTTGCCGGTGGGATAATACACGTCCAAACGGCAACGAGATTTCATATAGTCGGTCAGCCCGGGGCCGGTGCGGTAGGCGATGTCGGCATCGGTCTTGTACTGGACGGCCTCGTCCGCGCCCATGGCCAAGCCGGGGCCCAAAACAAAAAGCGCAGCCATCGTCGCCTCTACCGTTATTCGAAAAATCATCACACGGGCGATACTTCCCAAGCGCTTGGCCAAGCGCAATCCGCAAACCGTGTACTGAAGTATTGCTAAAATGATCAAAGCTGATCAATTTCGGGCGAGATGAAGCCTGTTTTAATCACAATCTGTTTAACGATTCTGAGTATCGCTTCTGTGAGTGGAGAATCTCTCCCTCCCAAAAAGCCGCTGATAAAACATGAGGTGCAATTCAACAACCATTCATTCGCCGTTTACGAAAAACGAGCAGCGCAACCCGCAAATGTGATCGTTCTGATCCACGGCAGAACGATCAGCGCACTGCCTAATTTTGATTTACAGGTTGGCTCAAAGAACAGGTCGTTCATGGATGCGTTGGTTGCGTCCGGGTTTAATGTGTATGCCATCGACCTTCGCGGTTTTGGGAACACCCCAAGAGATCAGTCCGGTTGGAACACGCCGGAAAAAGCGGCGAGTGATGTCACAGACTTTCTGAAGTGGGTGGCCAAGCGCCATCCTCAAAATGGCAAGCCCAGTTTGTTTGGGTATTCGCTTGGTTCATTGGTTTCACATTTGGTTGTGCAAAAGAGTCCCGAGTTGGTTTCGGAACTGATTCTTTTTGGTCACCCCATCTTGCTCCTAAAGGAAGTCCAGAAGCGTTCACCGGATGATGACCAAGTTCTTGTGAAGCCTCCGAGGAAACCGAACAGCGTCGAGTGGTCGTCGGATGGTTTTATTTTGGAGTCCACAACGCAAGCTGTGATCGATGCCTACGTGGCCGCTTGCCTTAAAGCCGATCCGGTCTTGGTCGACTGGGATCAGACCCACCAATGGAGGCAACTTGACCCGGTGAAAATCAGCACCCCAACCTTGTTGATAAACGGAATACACGATCCGTATGCCTCGGTTGAAACGCTTTCGCCATTTTTCAACCAGATCAAATCAGCCGACAAAACGTGGGTGATCATTTCCAAAAGTGGGCACAACGTGCATCTGGAAGACGGCGCTACAAGACTGGTAAACGGCGTCGTTAATTTCGTTCGCAGAAATCAGCGTTCGCCGAGGTAACTTGTCGGCACGCTGGCCAAGCGCAACGGTTTAACGCTTGGGTGGGTCTTTTGTGGCACCTATGGCTGCTCGCTAGGCGATCAATTGGTTGAGCATGGCCTTGCGCTTGGCCAAGCGCTGAGTGGCGAGATTCACTTTTTCGCTCGGATCGGTGGCGAGGTTGTATAGCTCGACGGAGTTGTCGGTGAAATTTTCGATCAACTTCCAGTCGCCATCGCGAATCGCGCCGCTGGAGCGGCCGCCGAGGAAGTGCGGTTTCTCGAGTGGGTAATGCCAGTATAACGGGTCGCACTTCAGTGCAGTGCCCGGTTTTTGCCAGATGCGGAGTAGCGAAGTGCCGTCGAGTTTTTGTCGTTGATCCGTTTGGGCGTTGGCTGCCGCGAGCAGAGTTGGGTAGTGGTCGACGTTGGCGGTGGGTTGGTGCGAGACGCTGTCGGCCGGGATTTGCTCCGGCCAACTGGCGATGAGCGGGACGCGAATGCCGCCCTCGTAAAGCTGACTCTTGCCTCCGCGCAACGGCGCGTTGGAGGTCACGTTGGATTCCCCGCCATTGTCGGAACTGAAGATGACGATCGTGTTTTGGTCGAGGCCAAGTGCTTCGAGCTTGGCGGTGATCTGCCCGACGCCATCCGAAACTGCGCCGGCTTAAGACTACCCCGCTGCGGCGCTTGGTTTGCCGGTGGATTTATTTGGTGAATCAAGTGACCGCAAGGAACGAACTCCTCACTTCTCGTGCACAAACAGTGGGAGTGTTTCTTGTTCAGGATATCGGACGGAAGCGGCATCGGCGCTCTCGATGGCTGCCTCGAGTTCTGTTGCACTCGAAGGCTCCGGCCACGGTATCCCGCCCTGCCGAATGAGGGCGGCGCAGCCCTTGTTTTCACCGCCGGTATCCCGGACAAACAATGGGCCAAACCGGAATTTTTCCAGCTGCTCGATCGCACCCGCCCAAGTGCCCCCCTTGGCATGATCCGAGTTGACGACCAGCCCGGCATCCGCCAGCGCATAGATCATCTTATTGCGCTGCATGGCGTGGCCGACGTTGAAGCCGGCGGCGGGATCGTACGGTGACATCAAAACCAAATTTCCATCGTGCAACGGCTCGCGATGCGCGGGGGCGAGGGCGGCACGTTCGAGGCTGTCGGCCATCACGCCCACCGATTCGCCGCCGGCTTGCAGCGCGCCGGTCATCGCGCTTTGATCAATGCCGCGGGCCGCGCCGGAGATAAGCGGCCGGCCGGCATCCGCAGCAAGCGCGCCGATGTTGATGGTGTATTCGCGCAGGGCATCGTCCACGTGGCGGGAGCCAACCACGGCGAGGCCTCCTTTCTCCAGCAATGCAGAGTCGCCGCAGCCGTAAAAAACGGGTGGTGCCTGCGTTTTCAAAAGTGACCTGATGCGGCCGGGATAAACGGCGTCGGCGCGGCTGATGACCCAGAGGGTGGCCGCCCGCCAGCGCTCGATGGCTTGGCTCAGGAGAAAACCGCGGCCGAGCAGCGCCTCCAGTCGATCACGGCCGAAGGGTTCGGCGACCGCTGCAAACCAGTCGCCGGGCTCGAGCAGGTCGGCCGGTTCCTTTTCATTTTCCTGCAGCACCCGGGCAAGCTGATTGTACTCCCGGGGTGCCAACAGTCCGGCCGGTTCGGCGCGCCTGCCGACAATGAGCGGCGCGGTGAGCAGCAGTGTGGCCTGCGTGTTGGGCGTGAGTTCGGGGTTCATCCGGAGTTTATGGTGGCGGCCAGCGCCAACGGGAAAACCGCGCCGCCGCCGTTGGCGGCTAAAAGGTGCGCCGCCACAGTCATCGTCCAGCGCGAATCTACCACGTCATCGATCAGCAGTACAGGGCCGGACGGGATGGCGCGCCCGGCGAAAGCCAGCGAACCGGCGACGTTGCCTGCCTGCTGGCTGCTGTTGGCCATGGTCTTTTGCTCCGGCGGTTCGCCGCGCCATTCGAGCACTTGTTGGAAGGGCAGATTCAAAATCCGGGCCAAGCGGCTGGCGAGATCCGGCACGAGTTTTGGGTGGCGGGGCGACGGGATGCACGTGACCCACTCGGGCGCGGGCCAGGGCTGCCATTCGCGGACCAACGCTGAGGCGGCCTTGGCCAATTCGTCGGGGAAATGGCCGTCGCGGTATTTGCCGGTGCTCACCATTTTGCCCCAGCCGGCGTCACCCCACAGGCACAAGGCGCGACCGGGCCGGGCGCGGTTTTCTTCCGCGATGGTTCCGCTCATTTCCAGCCCCGCCAAACCGCCGCTTGGCCAACGCCGCCGCGGCTCAATGACGCAGTGCGTGCGTTTCAAAAATGTAGCCGCCTGCTGCTCCAACGCCGGTGCCGTAGCGACGGAGAGCGGCGGCAGGTCGGGCTTTTTATACTGGCCGGGGTCACCGTCGAGTGCCCGGATTAAAAACTCCATGTGGCCATCCGCCAGCGCCACATAATTCTGCATCTGTTTTTGCTCGGCGCGGCGCAGGCCGGTCAACCGCTCGGCGCGTTGCCAAAAAGCATCGGTCAACTTCCCGGGAGTCAGCTTCCAGCGACGATCGTGCTTCACCACCGGCGCGGGCGACTCGAGCGAGAGCAGCAACAAAGTTTTTTGAATGCGCCCGAATGAGACGTTCACTTTTTCCATCAACGCGGAAACAGACAGCCCGTTCTCCGCCGCTTTGAGCGAATCGATGACCGCCCCCACTTCGGCCCGCGAGGGGAAGGCGGTGTTGATAAAATAATCGTTGATTTCTGTCTCCTCCTCGCCGCTGAGCAACACACCGTAAGCCGCGCTCAGCGCCCGGCCCGCCCGGCCGACGTGTTGGTAATAGGCCACCACCGAGCCGGGCGACTGGTAGTGGATGACAAATGATAAGTCCGGTTTATCAAAACCCATGCCCAGCGCCGTCGTGGCCACCAGCACCTTGAGCCGGTTGTCCAGCAGCGCCTGCTCGAGGGTGGGCCGCTCGTCGCCGGACTGGCCGGTGTACGCCCTGGCCACGATGCCGTTTTGCTTCAGCCATCCGGCCACCTGCTCGGCGTCGCGCACGGTGAGCGTGTAAACGATGCCACTGCCCTCGAGGCACCGAATGTTTTTCGCCAGCCACGCGAGACGGCTGGCTTGGCCCGGTAAGCGAATCGTTTGCAGAAACAACGACGACCGGCTCAAGTCGCCACGCGAGACGGTGAGGTTCGGCCCGAGCACTACCTGCAAATCCGCCACCACACGGTCGTTGGCCGTGGCGGTGGTGGCGAGCAGGCGAACATTGGCCGGCAACGCGCGAAGCATCCGCTCGATCAACCGATAATGCGGCCGGAAATCATGCCCCCAGTCCGAGATGCAATGCGCCTCGTCAATCACCAGCAGCGACACGCGCCCGGCCATCGGCCCCAGCACGTGGTTGCAAAATTGCTCGTTGGCCTGCCGCTCCGGTGAGACAAGCAAAATGTCCACCTCACCCCGAACCATTCGCGCCTCGACTTTTTCCCAGTCTTCCGTGTTGTCGGAATTGATGGTGGCCGCACGCACTCCCATGCGCTCCGCCGCAGCGATTTGGTTTCGCATCAACGCCAATAGCGGCGAGATCAACAGTGCCGGCCCCATTCCCGCCTCGCACAGCAGCTTGGCCGCGATGAAATAAACCGAGCTTTTTCCCCAGCCGGTTTTCTGCACCAGCAACAACCGCCCGCGCCCCTCCACCACGTGCGCGATTGCCTCCCTCTGGCCTTCGCGAAACGCAACATCGGCACGCTCCAACCCCAGCCTCAGCAACTCATCGGCGCGTTCTGAATCAAAAGTCGTCACTTAATCATCTATTCCCGGGATGGGGGGGTCAGGAGCAACGTCCTCTCCCTGCCAATTTACCTTGCCGTTTTCGTACAAAAGAATGCGGGAGCGGCTGCCGGAGGCTGGCTTGCGGTTGAACTTGGGCAAAAACTTTTTGTGCCGGGCGATCACTTTGGCGTACTCGGGGCGCTTGGCCAGTTAACCCACTCGTGGGGGCCGGTGCGCAGGTCGTATAACTCCTCGCTGCCGTCGGCGTACTGGATGTAGCGCCAATTCTCGCTGCGCACGCCGTGGTTGTGGGTGGTGATGGCCGGATGCTCCCGCTTGGCCTCGGCGTCGCGCAGCTGCGGCACGAGGCTGTGGCCTTCGAGCGTTTTGTTTTTCGGAAGGCCAAGCAGCTCGTTGAGTGTCGGGTAAATGTCCAGCAGTTCGGCCGGTCGGGTGCAGACTTGGCCCGGTTTCACTCCCGGCCCGGCGAAGATGAGTGGCACGACGGCGATGCCTTTTCCCCTCAACGCCGCGGGCAGGGAGCGGTTGCCGTTCTTCAACCCACCGCCGTGAAACCAGACCACCGTCGCGAACTCCTTTTTGCCGGTGGGATAATAAACGTCCAAACGGCAACGAGATTTCATATAGTCCGTCAGCCCGGGGCCGGTGCGGTAGGCGATGTCGGCATCGGTCTTGTACTGGCCGGCTTCGTCCGCTCCCTTGGCCAAGCCGGTGCCCAAAACAAAAAGCGCAGCCATCGCCACTGCTGCCGTCTTTTGAAACATCATCATCACGCGGCGATACTTCCCAAGCGCTTGGCCAAGCGCTGAGTGGCGAGATTCACTTTTTCGCTTGGGTCGGTGGCGAGGTTGTATAGCTCGACGGAGTTGTTGGTGAAATTTTCGATCAGTTTCCAGTCGCCATCGCGAATCGCGCCGCTGGATCGGCCGCCGAGGAAGTGCGGTTTCTCGAGTGGGTAATGCCAGTATAACGGGTCGCACTTCAGTGCAGTGCCCGGTTTTTGCCAGATGCGGAGTAGCGAAGTGCCGTCGAGTTTTTGTCGTTGATCCGTTTGGGCGTTGGCTGCCGCGAGCAGAGTTGGGTAGTGGTCGACGTTGGCGGTGGGTTGGTGCGAGACGCTGTCGGCCGGGATTTGCTCCGGCCAACTGGCGATGAGCGGGACGCGAATGCCGCCCTCGTAAAGCTGACTCTTGCCTCCGCGCAACGGCGCGTTGGAGGTCACGTTGGATTCCCCGCCATTGTCGGAACTGAAGATGACAATCGTGTTTTGGTCGAGGCCAAGTGCTTCGAGCTTGGCGGTGATCAGTCCGACACCGTCGTCGATGCTCTCAAGCATGGCGGCGAGATGCGGGTTGTGGTCGCCGGCCCAGTGGTTTTGTGGATCCCCGGCGAGCGCGGCGTCCTGACAGAGGTAGCAGCGTTCGCGCGTGCTTTTTCCGGGAGGATGCTTGGCGCGGTATTTGGCGACCAATTTCGGTTTGCCGTTGAGGATGGTGTGCGGTGCGTAGTGGCTGAGGAACAGAAAAAACGGTTTGTCCTTGTTGCGCTCGATGAACTGCACGGCTTCGTGGTTGAGGCGGTCGGTGAGATATTCCCGGCGGCCCAGTTTTTGTTCCGGCAAATCGAGCCAGCGGATCGGTTGCGAGCGAAACAGGTATGGCCAAAAGTTCGCGCCGTTGCCAACGCCCTTGACCTCGCTGCCGGTGTTCCAGTTGAAGCCGTGGTCGGTGGGGCGCACGACCTGGGTTGCCCCGTGGTAGCGGTAGCCGGAGAGATGCCATTTACCGATCATGCCGGTGGCGTAGCCGGTGTCGCGCAGCTGCTCAGGCAGGGTAATGTGATCGGTCGACAGGCCGTTTTCGGAGTTGGGCCGGAGGTAATCCAAAATGCCCACCCGCGCCGGGTATTGGCCGGTGAGAAACGCCGCACGGTAGGGCGAGCAAACCGGGGCCGAGGCGTAGGCTTGGGTGAACCGCAGGCCGCGCTTGGCCAAGCGATCGAGGTGCGGCGTCTCGTTGAAGCGATTGCCGTAACAGCCCAACTCCGCCCAGCCAAGGTCGTCAGCCAGAATGAAAACGATGTTGGGGCGCTTGGCCTGAAGGGTTTGCGCGAGGGCTAAGGCAAGCAGCGCACAGAACCACCGCCATGAACTATTGGCCAAGCGGAAGCGCACTAGACGATCGGCAACGGTTGGCCTTCGCAAATGAGGTATGGCCGGTCGAGTTGATCGTGCAACTCGGCGTTGTGGTCGATACCCATCGCCTTGTAGACCGTGGCGTGGATGTCCGCCGGGGAGCAGGCGCCTGCCGCCGGTTCGATGCCCTTGGTGTCGCTGGCGCCGTAGACTTGGCCGCCATGAACGCCGCCGCCGGCAAACGCCATCGAGTACACGCCGGGATGGTGGTCACGCCCGCCGTTGCCGTTGACCTTTGGCGTGCGGCCGAAGTCGGTGAGAAATACCACGAGTGTTTCGTCGAGCATGCCGCGCATTTCGAGATCGGTCAGCAAGGCAGAGACGGCTCGGTCGAAGACCGGCAGCAGCCGGTTTTTCATTTTGAAAAAGTGATTGCGGTGCGTGTCCCAGTTATCGCCACCGCCACCCGCGAGATCCCCTGCGGAACATACCGCCTGCACCACCGGCACACCGGCCTCGACGAGACGCCGCGCCAGCAACAACGACTGGCCTCCGATGTGGTTGCCATACATGTCGCGGATGCGTTGATCCTCGAGATCGAGATCGTACGCCTCGCGCACAGGTGAACCGAGCAGCATGTCCGCAGCCATTTGGCGGTAGTGATCCAGTTTTTCGTACGCGGTGGAATCGCCCATGCGTTGGCCAAGCGACTGGTCCAATTGCTCAAGCAGCGTCAACCGATCGGAGATGCGCTCCTTCTCGAGGTTCAACTTGAGGTTCAGCGCGGGATCGTCGTAACGGCTCACGCCGCCGTACGGTTCGCCGGCCGGTGTCCGCATGAGGATCGGGTCGTACTTTGCCCCGAGCCAACCGGCACCTTCGCCAGCCATCTGGCGTCCGTTGTCGTACATCGAGTACGGCATCCGCACGGCGCCCGGCACACCGGCGATCGGGCGGTGAAAATGGGAGATGACCGAGGTGATCGACGGCCAGTTTTTGCGGCCCTTGGCCTTGATCTGCCCCTCGGGATGATGCCCGGTCATGTTCAGATAAACCGCGCCAGAGTGCGCGCCGTTGTTGTGATGCACCGAACGGACGATCGAGAGTTTGTTCGAGTGCTTGGCGAGCAGGGGGATGTGTTCCGAAAACTGGATGCCCGGTGTTGCGGTTCGGGTTGTTTTGAACTCGCCGCGAATGTCGACCGGCGCCTCCGGCTTGGGGTCGAACGTCTCGTAATGGCTCATGCCACCCCAAGTGTAGATGATAATGCAGGCCTTGGCTTTGCGCCGGCGCGGAGCCGAGACAGCCTGTGCCTTGAGAAAAGTAGGCAGCGTCAGGCCGGCCAGCCCCACACTGGATCGGAGAAAATCTCGCCGTGTATGTTGCAGACTAAGCATCTCGAAAGTTCAATAACAGAGGAAAATCTAATGTTTTTGTGTCAAAACAGCAAGATTGGCGGGGGTTATTTTGGGATGATCGCCCGGGCGAATGCGCGACCGGTGACGAAGTATCCGAGCGGCATGTCGCGCTGGTTGGCCACCATCCAGACCGCGTCTTCGTAGGTGTTTTGTCGGCGCTCCGCCCCCGGCTCAATGACGCCGTACAGTTTTGGTTTTCCGCCGTAGTCGATCCAAAACAACTTCACTGCCTTGTCGCGGTTGTTAACGAAGCGCACGATGGTGAACTCGCCGGTGACTGATTTGGCCGGTGGCTTTTCGTCGCCTCCGTCCGGCAGCCACTTAAGGTCGTCCTCCGGTTTGGGTTTCTCCTTTTCGACCGGGATGATGGCGGTAAGGTCGATGCCTTTGACGATCGAAATCGCCGGGAGAGTCTTCTTCAGTTTTGCGATTCCGGCATCCGTCACGTCTGTTTGCCAGACGTAAAGTTGCCGAAGATTTTTCAACCCGGTCAAGTGGCCAAGCGACTTGTCGGTGATCTTGGTGCTGTACAGGTTCAGGTACTCCAGCTTGGTTAACCCGGCAAGATTCGCGACGCCTTCGTCGCCGATATTCGTCCGCTCAAGATGCAGCCGGGTGAGCTTGGCCAAGCCCTTGAGGTGAACCAAGCCGGCGCTGGTGATTTTTGTGTCGCGGAGGTTGAGTTCGACCACGCCGCCCAGCTTGGCCACGTCAGCCAGCCCGGCATCTTTGAGGTCACGTCCGCGGAGTTGGAACTGGATGTTCCATTGATTCTCCCCGCCGGGTGCGGGTAAGATCAAGCCTCCGTTTTTCTTGATCGCATCGATGGCGGGTGGGTCGACCGCTTGGCCAAGCGCTTGGCCTGCGACCGCCACAAAACTCAATAGTAGAATGCGAATCATTTCGCGCTTGGCTTAGTTCAGTTCCGACGGGACTTCGCCATTGCCGGTCTTGGTGCCGCCTTCCAAAATCCACGCGAGGTTGAATCGTGCCACGGCGGAACCGCCTTTCGGCCCACCCTCGAAGTGATGGATGATCATGCCTTCGGTGGCTGTGCCCGGCCGACCGGAGGTCAGCGACGAGTAGGCGTGCCGGCCTTCGAAAACCAAACGCTTGATCGGCCACGTTTTGCCGCCGTCAAAACTGGCCCAGACGGTACCCTTGACGCGGCCGTTTGGACTGTCGCAATTGCTGTAGATCAAAATGTCGTGGCCTTTCACGGCAAGACGGGTGAGACCGGCCATGCAGCCGTAGTTGGTGTTTTGCGGCCCGTCCGGCAGGGCTTCGCAAAAGGTCAGATCAGTCCAAGTGTGGCCACCGTCGGTGCTGGTGGCGGTCCAGCGGCGTCGCGGGTTGGCGCCTTCTTCAGCCCAGTGGCGTCGCGAGTTGTAGTAGATTGTTCCGTCGCTCAATTCGGCGATGGTGGCTTCGCCGGTGCCGTTGGCCGGGAACGGTTCGCTGGTCTGCCAAGTTTTGCCGTCATCATCGCTGTAAATCGCGTTGGTGTAATGCTGCGGCCATTTGCTGCTGTGGTTTTGGCCGGCGTACCAGCGGGAGGGGCGGATCAAGCGTCCCTTGTGTTTGCCGTGGCGCAGGGTGATGCCGTGTTCGTTCATGTGCATCGACGGGTCGTTGCCTTTGGAGTCCGGCTTGATGTTGGTCTCGATTTTGTTCCATGTCTTGCCGTCGTCGCTGCTGACATAGATGTGGATCGGTGCGGGCGGATGGCGGTCTTCCACAAACGCGATGATGTCGCCGTTGGTTTCGTTGACCGTGAGGCCACCGGGCTGAAAACCGGGCTTGGCGATGACGATCTCCGGCCCCCAGGTGTTGCCGCCGTCTTCGCTGCGTTTTGCGCGGACGTGGCTGGTTCCCCACGTGGCAATGATCGTGCCTTTTGTTGAAACCACGACATTGCCGAATCGCTCGTTGGGGAACAACGGTTGGACGTCGAACTTGGCTTCGCCGAGGTGCGGCTTCAACGGGCCTTCAACCTTTGAGGAGGGCTGGAGGTGTTTGCACCCGGTCAGCAGGGCACAGGCTACAGTGAACAGAAGTACTGATTTTTTCATGCGATAAAAAATGTGTGCGCAAAGGATGCCCAAGCGGCACCGGATGGCAATTGGAAAATGCGCCGGGCGAGCCGGTTATTTCACCTTCGCTTGGCCAAGCGGAAGGTTCTTGGCGCGGATGCCGGCCAAGCGTTGGTTAGCCAGCGCGTGCATCGATTGCACTCGTTCGGGATGCTCCGAACTCAGGTCGGTTTTTTCCTCGATGTCCTTTGCCAAGTGGAACAGCGCGGGGCCGTTGCCCTTGAGCTTGGCGCGGCGGCGGTCGGGAAACAGTTTCCAGTCTCCGACCCGGATCGCCTCGAAGCCGTCCGAGCCGTGCCAGTACAGCAGGTCTTGTCGAGCGTGCGGCGTGGTTTTGCCGAGCAGGGTGTCCCAGACGTTCACGCCGTCGAGCGGGAGGGCGTCGGGGGTGCGCTTGGCCAAGTCGATCCGGCAAACGTGTGCCAGCGTGGGCAGCAGATCCATCGCGGAAATCATAGCGTCAGTAGTCCGGCCGGCGGGGAGAACGCCCGGCCAACTGAGGATGCACGGCACACGCGTGCCGCCCTCAAGTGAACTCCATTTTTTGCCGCGAAACGGCTTGGCCAACGACTCTTTCGTCAGCGGCTCCGGGCCGTTGTCGGAGCAAAAAATCACGAGCGTTTTTTTGTCCAGCCTCTCGGTTTTGAGCGTGTCCAAAATGTCGCCGATGCGGGCGTCCATTTCCTCGACCACATCGCCGTAGACACCAAAGTTGGATTTGCCTTCCCAGTCCGGATGCGGCTCCACCGGGAAGTGCGGTGCGGAGTAGGGAAGGTACAGAAAGAACGGCTTGGCTTTGTTTGCTCGGATGAAATCGATCGCCTCGCGGGTGAACTTCTCCGTCAGCAACCGGTTTTCGTACGGCTTCTCGAGCAGTGTGTCGTCGCGCCAAAGTTCATCCGTTTGGTTGTTGCTTTTGTTGATGTAAAAGGTGCGGTCAAAACCGTGACGGTGCGGCCGGAACGGAGGCCGGTCACCGAGGTGCCATTTGCCGGACATCGCCGTTCGGTAGCCTGCGGCTCGGAAGCGCTCTGCCATCGTTGTCGCCTTGGTGTTTAGGCCGTGGTCGGTCGACAGAATGTGTCCAACGACGCCCTTGCTCCAGCCAAGCCGGGTGGGGTACGAGCCGGTCATCAATGCAATCCGCGACGGCGTGCAAACTGTGGCCCCGGCGTAAAACGCAGTGAGCTTCACGCCATGTTCGGCAAGGCGATCGAGCACCGGGGTCTTGATTTTCGGATGGCCGTAGCCGCCAAGATCGTGGTAGCCGAGGTCGTCCGCCATAATCAAAACCACATTCGGCCGCTGCGCGATGGCCTGTGCCCAAATGGCAAACGCCGCCAAAAGAAGAATGAGAATTCGCATGAAAGAAAAGTGAATGGGCTAACCCAAGCCGGTGATGGGTGGGTGCTCGAGGAGTTCGGTGACTTCCTTGGGGACGTTGGGGATGAGTCGCAGTTGTCCGGGGTCTATCACCGAGCGGAGGATGGTCGAGATCAGGTGTCGTGGGTTGAACGCATCGGTCACCGGTTCGCCGCCCATGCGATCGGATTGGCCGATCACGCGGCCTCCATCAAACCCGCCACCGTAAATCATCAACGGCGCCAGCTTGGCCCAATGGTCGCGCCCGCCTCGTTTGTTGAGCTTTGGCGTGCGACCCATCTCGCCACAGCAAACGAGGATGATTTTGTCGGACAACCCGCGTGCCTCGCAGTCGTCGATGAACGACGCGACTGCGTGATCGAAGCTGTAGCCGACCGCGTCCATGCCGTCCCGCATGTTGAGATTGTTTCCATCGGCGTGCATGTCCCACACCCCGGCGTAGCTTGCGTGAATGGTCACGTATCCGGCTCCGGCTTCGCACAACCGCCGCGCCTGCAGCAGCAACTTGCCGATCGTACCGGCCTGCGCGTTGTAGTAGCCCTTCGTGCCGCGGGTGACGGAGTTCCATTTATCACCACCCATGTAGCGGCTGGTGTCGTACCGCGCGAGCACTCTCGGGTCTTCCCGAGACAAATCCAACGCCGCAGACACGCCGCCGCCCAGCAGCACTTCGGCGGCTTGTTGTTGAATCTCATCCAACGCACCAACCTGACCGGTCAGGTCCACCGAGCGGTTCAGACTGTCCAAGCCGGCGAGTAGTTTGCGTCGCTCAAAAAACCGATCACGCGGCAGCGCCAAATTCATGTCGTCCGCAAGTTGACCGCCCTTGCCGGGAATGAATGGCGCGAAGCCTTTGCTGTATGGGCCGGTGGCGGAGATGTTCCCGCGCGCCTCGGGGCCGGGCACGTTTGGGTCGACCGAGCGGGGGAAGAGCACCACGTTCGTCGGCACACCGGAGTCCGGCCGCGTCACACCGGCCACGCGGGAAAAATGCACCCCGATGTTCGCCTCCCTCGACGATCGGCTGACGATCGGCTGAATGTTGTGCCCGGAGTTTTCCGTGCTAAACGAGCGTACCACGGTGAACTTGTTGGCCAGCTTGGCCAAGCGTGGCAGCCAGCCGCTGAAATGCACCCCGGGAACCAAGGTCGGGATCACCTCACCCACCGAGCGCACGCCCGACGGGGCGTCCGGTTTGGGGTCAAACGTCTCGTGCTGACTCGGGCCGCCCTGTTGAAAAAGAAAAATCACCGACTTGCCGGTGAGCGGATTTGGCTGGCCCTTGGCCAAGGCCTTGACCCCGAGCAGCGACGACAACGACAGCCCACCCAACCCAAGCGTGCCCACTCGGAGCAGTTCACGCCGGTTTATTGGCTTATGGCCGTCGAAAAAAGTCAGCATCGTCCTGTTGGGATTCGGAGGCTATGCCCTTGGCCAAGTTTTGCCAGAAAAAAGCGGCAAAAAAATTAGCTATTTTCGAGCCGCCCGCCGTCCCGCCTTGGCTTGGTTTTGCCGCTTGGCCAAGCGGGTTTTCATTTCGCCGACAATCTCGCGGTGTTGAGGGGACTTGGCCAAGTTCGTGTACTCCCTCGGGTCTTTTTTTAAATCGTACAACTCGGCGGCTTTTGTTTCGCCCCACTCGGCGTAGCGCCAGCGCTGGGTTCGGATCGATCGACCCAGTTGGGCACCGCGTGAGACGACCGTGTACGCGCTTGGCCTGCCGGGCGCGTCCGGTTTTCGGATGAGGCTCGCGTAGCTTTGGCCCTGAAGATGCGCCGGGGCGTCCAAGCCACACAACTCGGCCAGCGTCGGGAACAGGTCGATGGTTTCGACCAAGCCGTTGCTGGTTGCCCCGGCCGGTGAGACGCCGGGAACGCGCACGACCAGCGGCACCCGGGCGCACTCCTCGAACAGAGTGACTTTTCCCCACATGAAATGTTCGCCGAGATGATAGCCGTGGTCGGATGTGAAAATCACGATCGTGTCGTCCCAAAGTTTTTGCGCCTTCACTTTGTCGAGGATCAGGCCGATCTGAGCATCCACAAACGAAACACAGGCGTGATAGGCCTGCGTGTACTCGCGGCGAAGGGCATCGTTTTCTTTGCCAAGCTCGAACCCGAATCCGTCGAAGCGTTTCACCATCGCCAAGCGGGGGATGTCGCCCCAGTCGTTCGTCGGACTCAGTTCGAATTGCAGTTTTTGCCGGGGATAGAGATCGAAATAATTTTGCGGCGCGATGAACGGGACGTGTGGTTTGTGGATGCCGACGGTGATGAAAAAAGGCTTATCGCCGTAGCTCTTTTTGTCGAGCCACTCGACGACCTTACGGGCGTTACGGCCGTCGCGATGCTGGGCGTCCTTCAGGCCGCTTGGCCCGTACCCGGGTTGCTGTTGACCGCGTGTCTGGGGGAAGAGGCCCTGCACTGTTTCCTTCCATCGCCGCCGCGTTTTACCTCGCTCGACGGAGCCGTTTTTCTTTTCGAATTTTTTCCGCGCCTCGGTGACGAAGGGGAACTCGTCGTTTTCAAATCGATGGTATTCGTGCCACCCGAGTTCGCCCGGTTCGTGGCGAGCAGTGTGAAAAATTTTTCCAACCCCGCCGGTCCAGTAGCCGTTCTCCTTCATAAACTGCGGCAGCGATGTCGTGCCGGGGCGGGTCTCCCGAATATCGACTTTGTTGTTCAGCACACCGGTCGCCTCGGGGTAAAGGCCGCTGAGGAACGACGCTCGCGACGGCCCGCAAACCGGATACTGACAGTAGGCGCGCTTGAAGATGACGCCGGCTTTGGCCAAGCGATCGAGGTGGGGCGTTTTGATGTGGGGATACCCTGAGGTGCTGACGTGGGTGTTCAGGTCGTCACAAACGATCAGCAGCACGTTCGGCTTGGCGTTGGCCAAGCTGGCCGCGGCAAAAACACAAAGGAACGCGGAGAGACGGCGGTGGAGGTTCACTTGGGTTGCTTTCTGTTTTAACGGGCTTTTTTGCGTTCTGCCCGTTTTTGTTCCCGCTTCAACTCCCGTGCGCTTGGCTTGGGTGCATCGGTTTTTTGGCGCGGCTTGATTGGGCTGAGCTTGGCTTCCGAGAGGCGCATCTCCGCCTGCCAATCGGCGTGGCGCTTGGCCAAGCGCTTGGCCAAGGCAGGCTTTTTGGCGGCAAGGTTCGTTGCCTCAGAGGGATCGTTGGCGAGGTCATACAGCGCCAGTTTGCCTCTCAGGCTGTGCGCTTTCCAATCGCCTTCGCGCACCGCCCACTCGGCCTTTTCCTCGCCACTGTTCCAGAACAAAACCGGATGATGTTCGGTCGACTTGCCGGTGAGCAGCGGCAGCAAACTTTTGCCGTCGAACTGCCGCTTGGCCAAGCGGCCGGTGCCGGTGGCCTCGACTACGGTGGGCAAAATATCGAGCGAGATCACCGGCTGATCGAGGGTGCGGCCGCCTTTGAATTTCGCCGGCCAACTGACGATCCAAGGTGTGCGAATGCCGCCTTCGAACAGGCTGCCTTTAAAGCCGCGCAGTTTGCCGTTGTCCGCCAGCATACCCTTGGAGCCCCCGTTGTCGGTGAGGAAAAACAGGAGCGTATTTTCCCAGACCCCCTCGGCCTTGAGTTTGTTCACCACGGCACCCACGCCAAGGTCGAGGTGCTCCAGCATGGCCAGCAAGATTGCCCGTTTTTTGTCGAGGTGCGGAAAGCGTTCTTGCATCCGCTCGATGTCGGCCTTGGGGGCCTGCGCCGGGGCGTGAACCGCGTTGTAGGCGAGGTAGAGAAAAAACGGATTTTGTTTCTGTCGGCCAATGAACGACACGGCCTCCTCGGTCAGCCGAGTGGTCATGTACCCGTCGTAGTCGGAATCCTTTAGGCGGGTTTTGTTTCGGTAAATTGGTGCGTAATCTGTGCCCTTAACGCCAATTAATTTGAAGTAATCGTGACCGCCGCGCCCCATGAATTTGTAGCACTCATCGAAGCCGCGGTTGAGCGCGTGCATGCTCAGCTTGGGGTAGTCGGTGTCCAACCCAAGATGCCATTTGCCGACGGCCGTGCTGGTGTGCCCGTCGGGTAAAAAGGAGGGGAAGATTTTTGTTTTCGGGTTAAAGCCGCGGCCGCCATCTCCCGCGGTATAAATGCCGAGTCGTTGCTGATACAACCCGAGCATCAGGCCGGCGCGCGTCGGCGAACACACTGCGCCACTCGTGTATGCCTGTGAGAAAAACACCCCCTCACGGGCCAGCGCATCCATGTGCGGCGTGGCGACTTCCTTCGGATGGTTGGGATTAAAACTGATGTCCGCATATCCCTGGTCGTCCGTCAAAATAACAACAATGTTGGGTCGCTCCGCTGCAAAGGCATTAAGACAATGCAGGACGCTCAAGAGTGGGATCGCGAAATGTTTCATGTCAATCCTCCACACCGGGGATGGGGTCGTTTGGGCCGATGTTTTGGCCTTGCCAGTTTACCTTACCGTCGTCGTAGAGGAGGATACGGTGTTTGCTGCCGGGGGCTGGTTTGCGGTTGACCTTGGGGAGGAATTTTTTGTGGCGGGCGATCACTTTCGCGAACTTCGGCTCTTTGGCGAGGTTGTGCCATTCGTTGGGATCGTTGCGCATGTCGTACAGTTCTTCGCTGCCGTCGGCGTACTGGATGTAGCGCCAATTCTCGCTACGCACGCCGTGGTTGTCGTGGTTGTGGGTGGTGATGGCCGGGTGTCGCCGCTTGGCTTTCGCGTTTTGTAGTTGCGGCGTCAGGCTGCGCCCGTCGAGGCCTTTTTTCTTCGGCAAATCGAGGAGTTCGTTCAGCGTCGGATAGATGTCCAACAACTCGGCAGGTTGAGTGCAGACTTGGCCCGGCTTTACGCCCGGCCCGGCGAAGATGAGTGGTACGCGGGTGCCGTCGTCCCATAGGGTGTTTTTGCCGGAGATGGCTTTTTCGCCGAGATGCCAACCGTGATCCGACCAAAGCACGATCACTGTGTTTTCATCCAAGTTGTTTCGCTTGAGTGCCTCCATGAGGCGGCCGACTTGGCTGTCGACAAAACTGGTGCAGGCGAGGTAGCTCCGGACGAGGTTGCGCCACTGGTTGTGTTCCTCGAGCCACTTGTGCCGGACCTCCGGCAGGTACCAGTGCATGTACCACGAAAAACGCGGTGTATCGGCGCGGTCGTCGCGCACGATTTTTGGCAGCACGGAGTCGTTGTCGGGGTAGAGGTCGAACCACTTTTGTGTGGCAAAACACGGCACGTGCGGCAGGAAAAAACCGACCGACATGAAAAATGGCTCCTTCGGCTTGGCGTCGAGTTGGTCGACCGCCCACGAGGCAACCTTCCAGTCGCCTTTGTCCTCGTCCTTGTGGTCGAATACGCCCCAGTCCATCAGTTTGTGGTTTCCGAATTGCGTGGGGCCGATCAGTTTTTTTGGCGGGAACGGCATACCGCTGGCCCCAGGGCCGATTAGGTCAAACTCTTGTCCGTTGTTTTGACGGCCGTAGCGGCCGTGATAAATCTTCCCAGTGGAGTAGGTTTTGTAGCCGCCCTGTTTTTTGAGGTACTGGGGCAGGGTGACGAGGTCTTTCAATTCCGGAACGGTGCGGAACCACGGCGACAATCCGTAGATTCCTGTGGTACTGGGGCGCAGACCGGTCATGAGGCTGGTGCGTGACGGGTTGCAGAGGGGGGCCTGACAGTGGGCGTTGGTGAAGGCGGTGCCGCGCTTGGCCAAGCGGTCGATGTGTGGCGTCTTCACCATCGGATGCCCGCCGAGATAGCCGATCCAATCGTTCTGATCGTCAATCGCGATGAATAGCACATTTGGTTTTTTTTCAGCCGCGAAACTCGCCACCGAACACACCAAAGCCGCCAACAAACCCAGTGAAAAACGCATGGGCAAACCTTGCCCTTGGCCAAGCGCGAAGGCAAGTCAACGCCCGTCAGGTCAAGCGTTGAATCTTAAACCAAGAACCCCTTCAACACACCGCTGCTATCGCCGAGTTGCTGAACCGGGCACCCCATGGCCTTGGCCATGGAGACCCAGAGGTTGGCGATGGGGGTGCCCTTGGCGTGCTGGTCGTGGCGATTGGTTTTCAACTGGCCGCCCGCGCTGCCGGCGATGACGGTGGGCAGGTTAGTGCACTCGTGCAGCATGCCGCTGCTGAGACCAGAGCCGTAGGTGAACATCATGTTATCCAGCAGCGTGCCTTCGCCTTCTTGGATGACGTCCATCTTCTGGCACAGGCGCGCGAACTGCCGCATGTGAAAGAGATCCAGCTTCTCGAGATCGCTGAGCACTTGCTTGTTGTTTTGGTTGTGCGTCCAGCCATGATGGCGGATGGGTTTCTCAAAAACATCCTCAAACCTCAGCGGTGTGTCCCAGCGCTCGGGCGAAACCATCATGGTACTGACTCGCGTGAGGTCGGTCTGCAACGCAAGGATCATCAAGTCGCCCATCACCTGGATGTATTCATCGCGGCGCATCGTGGTCCAAAGTTTCTCAGGCTGCTCAATGCCAAGGTCGCGCGCGTCAACCTGATGCTTGGTGATGCGCTCGACCTGCTGCTCGACGGTACGCACGGAGTCCATGTACTCGTCGAGCTTATGGCGGTCGAGGCGACCGAGGCGACCCTGCAAATCCTTGGCGTCGGCACGCACGAGATCGAGTACACTGGCATTGGCCTGATGTTCCTTAACGTTGAACAGTCGTTGGAACACCTTGCGCGGATCCTTGATCGACCGCGCCACGTGACCATGGCCGTACCACGAAATGTTGTCGAAATAAACCGACTCGCGATTATCAGTAAAGCTGTTGCAGGAAAGCTCGAGCGACCGGAAGGGTGTCACCTTGCCGGCGGTGTCAGCGATCACCTGATCAATGGTGCGCTTGAGCGGATACCCGGCGGGCGACAACTCATCGGGCGCAGCCGTGCTCAGGTAACAGGCACCGGCCTGCGCGTGACCGTCGGTGCCGGGCACCTTCACGCGGTCGAGATTGGTGAAGAGCGAAATCTTTTTGCGCACCGGCGCCAGCGGCTGGAGCGTGCGGCTCAGAGCGAAGTTGTGCCCCGTCTCCTTCGGGTGCCAAGCCTCCTGCGCAACACCGTTGGGGGTGTAGAAAAACGCCACGCGCTTGGGTGCCGCGGTCTTCGCGCCATGCGCCTGCATCACGTCGAGAAACGGCAGAGCCAGCGCCGCACCACAACCGTGCAGGAAAGTGCGCCTCGGGATGTTTGTGTTCTTTAAAAAGTTCATTTTCTTTCGTTCTGACCGGTTTTATGCCGGAACGGCATGCTCTTGGCAATCTCTACCACGACGGTGGAAAAGCGGCCGTGATCCGCCAGCACCCGCCGCGTGATGCGGTCGATCGCCGGCTTGTCAGTGACCTTCAACTCGCGGCCAAGCGCGTAGCTGAGCAGGTGCTCGCTGAAGGCGCGCATGAATTTGTCAGGCCGCGCGAGAATGGCGTCCTTAAACTGCTCGATGTCATTGAAATCCGCCTCGCCAAAGAGCTTGCCACTCACATCGATGTTGCGCCCGCCGCGGTACTGGTCGCGCCAGCGCCCAATGGGATCAAAGCTCTCAAGCACAAAACCCAGCGGATCGATCCGCGCGTGGCAACTGGCACAGGTTTGATCGGTCGCATGTTGCTTGAGGCGCTCGCGGATGGTGAGGCCCTTCGCCTCAATGGCCGCGTCGTCGGCCTCGATTTCCGGCACAACGTCCGGGGGAGGAGGAGGAGGATCGTTGAAAATCACCGTCGCCACCCACGCGCCACGCTTGATGGGGCTGGTGCGCAGCGGCGTGGAGGTCATCGTAAGCACCGCCGCAGTGGTCATCAACCCACCCTCTCGCCGGGTCGTGAGCTGCCGTTTGCGGAATACCTGTGTGAAGGTGTTGAAGCGACTACGATTACCGCGTGTGCCGAAGGGTGCCTCGGGCTTGGTGTACCACGCCTGCAATTCATCCGAGCGGTACGCGTAGTTGCTGTCCACGAACAGCATGATCGAGCGATCCTCCACCTGCACACTCTCGAACAGCAGCAGCGGCTCTACCATCGTTTGCAGACCAAACTTCCATTGCTCGCAGCCGATGCGCGAGTAATAAACCTGAAAACGATCGAAGTCCGGCACGGCCGTAATCAATTGATCCAGGCGCAGCCACTGGCGGGCAAAGTTCTGGGCCAATGCGCGGCTGCGCCGGTCATTGAGCATGCGTCGCACCTGCGCCTCGAGCACCGCCGGTTGACGGAGCCGCCCTTCCCGCGCGGCACCCAACAGCAGTTCATCCGGGATGCTGCTCCAGAGAAACAGTGCCAACCGTTGCGCCAACTCATAATCATTGGCCGGCGTCTTGGCTCTCGCGCCCTGCTTGGTTTCCACAACGTAGATAAACTTCGGCGAGGCCAACACGGCGGCCACGACCGACTTTATCGCCTCCTTGTACGAGCCAGTGCGCTTCTGCACGCCCGCGTGATAAGCCGCATAACGGTTCAACGTTTCCGCATCCACCGGCGAACGAAATGCCCGCTCCAAAAACGGCCCCAACCGCGTGGCCACGGGCTGGCCGTCGTCTTTGAAGAAGGTGTCACGCAGCTCGGTGTAGTCGTCAAACTCCTTAGCACTCACGATCGCTCGGCCGAGCTTTAGCAGACTCTCCAGCAGAATCGGGGGTATGCTTAGCTGCTCGCCTTGATTGTTGAAACCGTGCTCGGCCTGCAGGTCGATGGCGAAAGGATCCACGCCGGTAAGAATCTGCCGCTCCACCTGAAACTTACCCAGCGTGCGATTGCCCACCGTAACGCCCTTGGGCATGCGGCCGGAGGCGGGATCAAAATATTGGCTTGAGCGGATCACCTTTTCCGGCAGTGGATAAATATCGCCGCGCAACTCCAGCAGATCGCGCACGGCGTTATTGTACTCGTAGCGGTTCAGCCGCCGCATCACCACCGGCTCGAGCGTTGTGTTGGCCGACACATACTCATCCACCACGCCCTCAAAAAACGCCGCCAACTTCGCGCGCTCGACACTGGCCGGTTGCGGCTCATCCTCCGGCGGCATCTCCGCCTTGGCCAACGCCTCCGCCGCGTGCCGCGCCAGCTCGACTTTTTTCAAAACATCCGCGCGCTTGGCCAAGGCCTCAAGATTCACCTTGCCCTTCACCTTCTTCACTCCGTGACAGCGGAAACAATGCGCCTTCATCAACGACCGCGCCTCCGCAAAATCCACTGCCACCACTTCGGGCCGTTCCGGTTCTTTCTCCCTCACCGGCTTGGGCGCCAAGTCTTTAAGTCTCAGGTAATCCAGCCCATACAGGTAACCCTTGTCGCGATACTTTTTCGCCTTGGCGTTCCCGCCAATCAGCTTGATCTCAATCCGCTGCGTGCCCTCTTTCAATTCCACTTCACCCAGTTCACGCAGCTTGGCCAACTGCACATCGGGAGAAAACAAATCCAGCTTCGTTTCAACCAAACTGCCGTTCAATCGCACCTCGAACTGACCGTAATCCGGCGCCAACGTCCACTGCATCGCCAACGTGTATTGACCCGCCTTGGGAACCTCGAATTCCACCGTGTTCGCATCGCCCACTTCGCCGTCCCAAAGCAAGTGCGCATCCCCGCTCCAACCGGCACCGAATCCTTTCATATCCTGAGGCCGGGCCTTGCCGCTGGCCTGTAGGAATTCCCCCTCTAGAACACCTTCAACCGCCGCTGACGCCGGCTTGCGGATGGAATGATAATCAAACCGCTCCGCCGCCTGGCCAAGTGCTTGGCCAAGGGTGATTAATGTCAGTAACTGAATGCTGCGAATATTTTTCAACCAAAAATCCATGCGGATTATTTCGTGATGCAGAAGAGGTGTTTTTCGCCGCGGATTAGCAGTTGGTTACGCACCGGGACGGTGGTGGCAATGATGCGTTCGCCCATGTTGTTTTCGGAGAGGAATTTGAATCCGTCCGAGATCGCGGCGACCATGATCACGCCGTCCTCGCGCGGGGCGTACAGCTTGCCATCGGCCACGGTCGGCGAGGCATAGTAGCTGGCGCGGTGCTTGGGGAAGTGACCATCCCAAAGTTTTTTGCCGGTCTTGGCGTCGAGACAGGAGACCTGTCCTCGGTCGCCGAGCACGTAGACTTTACCGTCATGAATAGCAGGCGTGGGCACAAACGAACCGGTGCCGGTGAGCGTCCATTTGCGGTTGGACTGGGTAACGTTGCCGTCGCCGCTCAACTCAACGCCGGCCACGTGCTTGCCGCGGCCGTACGGCACGATCGCCATGTTGCCGTCTAGCACCGACGAGGCCACCTGCACCCAGTTGCCGCGCTTGTCGGGGTTGAAACCTTCGCAGGTCCAGAACAGTTCACCGTTGGACGCGTCGTGAAGGGTCAACCGTTCCGCACCCCATACCACGATCGCTTCTCGGCCCTGATACTGCACGACATGCGGCGTGGCGTAGCTGTGATCGCACTCGACCGGCGTCTCGTAGTTGCGGGATTCCTTCCACGCCAGTTCGCCGGTGCGCTTGTCGAACGCCGCGAGGTACGACTCGCCGGAGTGCATCACGGCGAGCACGACGTGTTTTGTGGTCAACACCGGTGAGGTGCCGATGTCCCAGTACAGTGTGTCGCGCGCAAACCGATCCTGCAGGTTGGTTTTCCACAGCAGTTTACCCTCCATCGTGAAACCGGCGAGGTTGCCGCTCTTGAAATAGGCGAACAGCCGCTTGCCGTCGGTGATCGCGGAGGGGTTGCTGCCGGAGCCGTTGCGGTGTTTGCCGGCGCGCTCGCCACCGACCGTGGTCTGCCACCGTTTTTTTCCGTTCCAGTCAAACGATATCAACGTATCGTTGCCGGCGCTCGGGCTGGTGATGATGATCTGATCCTCCCAGACGATCGGTGTCGAGCAGCCCTTGGCCGGCAGCTTGGTTTTCCACTTTACGTTTTTCTCGTTGTCGAATTCCGCGACGTAACTGCCGGCCGCGGTCGATCCGTTTTCGTTTGCGCCCCGCCAGTTCGGCCAGTTCGCTTCAGCGGCCTTGGCCCATGCCGGAGACAACAACGCCAAGCCAGCCACAAGGCCGGCCACTTTTGTTTTCAGTACGTATTCGGTTTTCATGATCAAGATCAATAGTTCGTGTTCGGTTCGGTACCGGCGAGGTATTGCACGCGGCGGTAGACTTCGCCCTTGTTGAATTTCAGGTTCACTTTCGACGGGTCGTATTCGTGGCCGATTTGGTCGCGCAGGTAGACGATGGTGTTGAAGGCGATCATCACTACCTGCTCAGTCTCGGCGGTGTTCACGACGCCGTACAGGGTCGGCATGGGGTCGACTGCCTTGATGCCCCCGAGGAATTCGGCGGCGCGCACGCGCACCATCAGGTTTTTGTCCTTCAACAGCGGCTCGGCGGCCTTGGCCAACGGCTTGGCTTCGGTGCCAAAGTTCGCGCAGACCTTGAGCGCCCAGTAACGGCGCAGGACGCCTTTGGAGCGCAGTGCTTGGCCAAGCGCTCGTTGCACTTCGCCGAAGGGTTGCAGGGCGGTATCAGCCAAGTCGGAGAGGCGGCTGATCTGTCTGGCGTTTTCCCGGCCAAATGCCACGCCATCTTCGAGGGCGGCGGTGACCATTCGGCTCTCGGGGTAAAAACTCAGGTCATTGATCGATTTCATTTTGGCGCGCAACAACCGGCGCATATCGGCCAAGCGCTTGGCCTGCGCCGGGTCGCCGGCAAGGTTGTTGACCTCGTGCGGATCGGCTTCGAGATCGAAAAGTTGCTCAACTGGTCGCCGCTCGAAGAACTGCCGCTGCACCGCGTTGAGCCGCTTGGCCCGGTACTCGTCGCGCCAGTTGTCGTAGGCGAGTTGCCGGTAACGGTAGTTGTTTTGCAGGCCGTCGGCGTAGTAAGCCTGATAGTTGCGAATATATTTCCACTTGCCCTTGCGATAGGTGCGCACCATGTCAAATTTTTCGTCGAACCGGTCGGCGTGGCCGAAGACTTCATCGCGCTTGGCCAAGGCGGCGACCGACACGCCTTTGCCGAGGAACGCCTCTCCGTCAAGTTCCTCGTGCCGCGCGATGCCGGCGAGATTGAGCACGGTTGGCCCAAAGTCGATGAAGCTCACGAAGCCGTCGGTGCGGTCGCCTCGCTTGGGGTCAACGAGGTGCTTGAAGTTCGCCGGGATGCGCACGACGAGCGGCACGTGCAGGCCGCTCTCGTAGGCGTAGCCCTTGCTGCGCGGCATCACGCCACCGTGGTCGCCAAAGTAAAAAACGAACGTGTCCTCCAGCAGACCATCCTCCTTGAGTTGGCTGACGATGCGCCCGACGTGGCCGTCGATAATGCCCATCCGGTCGTAATAACGCGCCTTGGTGTAGCGCATGATCGGCGTGTCGGGGAAGTACGGCTGAAGCGCCACGTCATCGGGCGACGTCTTGGTTGGTGTCTCCATTTGCTTGAGCGGAAAATGCAGCCGGCTTTCGTGCGAGTCGGCAAACGACTGCATATGGAAGAACGGCATGGCCTTGTTCGGCCGATTGCGCCACGTCGCATTGCGGGACGACATGTCCCACGCGAGCTTCATGTCCACCGCAATGTTGTAGTCCGTCTTGGCGTTGTTCGTCGCGTAATAGCCGCGCTCACGCAACACCTGTGACCACGGCCGCACCCCCGGCGGCAGATGCGCCAACGCCGATTTGCGGTGATACTGAAAACCAACACGCGGCGCGTGCATGCCGGTGGCCAAGGTCGTCCGCGCCACGGAACAGACCGGCGCGGCGGAGAAGGCGTGGTTAAACGTCAACCCCTCGGCGGCCAAGCGCTCGATGTTCGGCGTGATCCCCAGCTTGTTGCCGTAGAGGCGGAGGTAATGCACCGAGTTATCCTCGGAGACAATGAAAACGAAATTCGGCCGCTTGGCCGGTTCCGCCGCCTTGGCCAAGCCGATCATTGAGCAAACCGCCAGCAGACAGAGTGTCGCTCGGGAAAAACGCATGGGCGGATTCAAAGCCAATCGCTTGGCCCATGGCAATGTCAAAGCACCCGATTTGGATTGTCTTTTGGCGCGGCTGCCGGTAGCAATCCCGCCGCAACACGCGACCCGGTTTCATAAAAGTTACAGAAATGGCTTACTTCCCGAAGATAAAAAAAATCAAATACGAAGGTCCGGACAGCAAGAATCCGCTGGCCTTCAAGTGGTACAACGAGGGCGAACTCGTCGAAGGCAAGACCATGCGGGATCACCTCCGGTTCTCCGTGGTTTACTGGCACACCTTTCGCAACCCCCTCTCCGATCCGTTCGGTGTTGGCACGGCGTTCCGCCCATGGGATGACGGCAGCGAGTCGGTCAAAAACGCCCAGAAACGGGTCAAGGTCGCCTTCGAGTTCATGGAAAAACTCGGCGCACCCTATTATGCCTTTCACGATCGCGACGTCGCGCCGGAGGGCAAAAGCCTTGCCGCCTCAAACAAAAATCTCGACGCCGTGGCCAAGGTGCTCAAGTCCGAGCAACAGCGCACCGGCATCAAGCTGCTCTGGGGCACCGCCTGCCTGTTCGCCAACCCGCGCTATATGCACGGCGCCGCCACCAGCTGCAACGCCGACGCCTTCGCCTACGCCGCCGCGCAGGTGAAAAAAGCCATCGAGGTCACCCACCAACTCGGCGGCGAAGGCTACACTTTCTGGGGCGGCCGCGAAGGTTACTCGACACTTTGGAACACCGACATCAAGCGCGAACTCGACCACTTGGCCGCGTTCCTCCACATGGCCGTCGATCACAAAAAGAAGATTGGCTTCAAGGGCCAGTTTTACATCGAGCCCAAGCCGAAGGAACCGACCAAGCACCAGTACGACTCCGACGCCGCCGCGTGCCTGAACTTCCTGCGGCAATACAAACTGACCGGCCACTTCAAGCTCAACCTCGAGACCAACCATGCCACCTTGGCTGGTCACGAAATGCAGCACGAACTCGAGGTCGCCGTCGCCGCCAACGCGCTGGGCAGCATGGACGCCAACACCGGCGACCCGATGCTCGGCTGGGACACCGACCAGTTCCCCACCAGCGTTTACCTCACCGCCCAGTGCATGCTCTCGCTCCTCAAGATGGGCGGCTTCAAGACCGGCGGCGTGAACTTCGACGCCAAGGTGCGGCGCGAAAGCTACGAACCGGTGGATCTCTTCCACGCGCACATCGGCGGCATGGACGCCTTCGCGCGCGGCCTCAAGATCGCGGCCGCCATCCGCGCCGACGGTCGCCTGGAGGCATTCGTGAAAAACCGCTACCGCTCATGGGACAGCGGCATCGGCAAAAAGATCGAGTCCGGCAAGGCCAGTTTCAAAACCCTCGAAACCTACATCCTCAAGAAGGGGGAAGTGTCCAAAAACGAAAGCGGACGACAGGAATTCCTCGAGAACCTCATCAACGAATTCATTTAGGACACCACGAAACAAATCATCCAATAGGCAGCTCGCGAGGGCTGCTTTTTTTGTTGGCCTAGCGGATAATCCGGTGTTGCGGTAATTTGATCCCGGGCCTAGCTTTCGGACATGAAACGTCTTGGTTTTGTTCTAATTTTGACCTGCCTGTCACTGGGGCCGGCACTTTTGGCAACGGAACCAGCAGCCTCGCTCGAGGCGCGGCTCAAAGCGGTCGTGGGCTCGTTTCGTGCTTCATACAAAACCAAGCCGGACAAGGCCGTCGCCGAACTGCTGACTTCTGTTGATGCGCTTGGCCAAGCGTTTCCAAAAAGTGAACAACCGTGGCGCCTGCTCGCCAATGTTGCCGAGTTCGCCAGCGAAACAACTCATAAAAAAAGGCTGACTAAAAAACTGGCCGCCTTGGATGCGGGACAATTTCCAAAAATCACGCGCGAAGCCAAAGAGGAACTGGCTTGGCTTGAGTTTTTGGAGCGGCCGATCGATCTCCGGTTCACCGCCGCCGACGGCCGAGATGTCGACCTGACCCAGCTGCGAGGCAACGTCGTGCTCATTTATTTCTGCGCCTCGTGGTGCCCGCCCTGCGTGCACGAATATCCAAAGCTCAAGTCCGTATATGACAAATATCACAAACAAGGATTTGAGATTGTTGGGATTTCGGCCGACAAATCGCGTGCCAGTTTCGATCTCTACACCCAGCGCAAAAAAATCCCATGGCCGCAGTATTTCGAGGACAACGCCTGGGAGGGGGAACTCATGAAACGGTTCCGCGTGCGATACGTCCCGCGCCTGTTCCTGCTCGACCGCACCGGCCGGGTCGCCCATCAGGACACCCGCCGGAATCTTGAGGAAAAAGTCAAAGAACTCTTGGCCAAATAATCCAATAAAAACCAAACGCCTGCCTGGCCAAGCGGGGGCGTTTGGCTTTGCAGGCCGTCACTGGGCGGGCGGTAAAGACCAACTCTTCGTCAAAGTCCGTCCTGGGAATGATGTCGAAATATTTTGAGGCTTTCCAGAAAACGATCAAGACATCCCCAATGGCGTTTGGGGTGTCCTACAAGTACTTTGGTCGCCGGTCATTGTGGATTAGAGGACCCTCAAAGCACATTGACCCATGACCGAAGTTGTTTGTATGGCGACCGCTACGCCTGTCTAGTTGCAAAGAAGTTTAAGTAACGAACCACTTCAAATTTAGAAAACACCTCTTTCATGGAAAGTGGCGTTTTTCGTAACAAAATCTGAGCAAGGTCGTCACTAAATCCGTATGAGATTCACAAAATCGATCACACTTTTTTTATTTTGCACGATTCTAAGCTTTACTTCGACGGTCATGGCATGGAGCGCTGATGAACGCGAACCTCGAAACAAGAATCGCAATAAAGGGCGAAACAATTGGGACCAAAGTGAGTACTCTGGCAAAAGAAAGGAGAAAGATGTCCGCATGGCCATGTATTCTAAAGGGTTTGCTTGGCTGAGTGGTTCGCCCACGGATAATGAGAAACTTTCGGTAGGCAAGACAGCGCAATTTTTTGGTTTCGTTGCATTGCGATATGCAAGCGGTCGCGTAGCGCAGCGTGGTGAATTGGGGCGCGCTTTTTATGAGCTCGCAACACCCTCGCAACGTGAAATCATGCTTGAGGCTGCCAAGGAAGAGGCCTCCGTATTAGAGGCATGGTGGAATTGTCGTAGTAAAATTCTACGCAAGTTGGAGCACCACCTTTACACGGGTGAGGAAATTAAAAAAGGGGATATCGAGCCGCTTGCTCGCGAGTTCGGTTGGCTGAATGCCAAAGCCGGTCTCATAGAGGCGCGGGGCATTGCTGCCGTAGAAGACACTTTGACTGAAGCGCAGTGGAACCAGTTGCACAAGCTTCGGCAGAACCCCGGATTAGCAGCCAAAGGCGGCAAGAACCACAAACGTATCCGATTACCCGGCCTCAGCCGGGAGCTAGCCGCGCAATACGAAGATTTGTATGCCAAAGCTTTTACGTGGTTGACGGGCACTATGACGGATAATCAAACCATCCCGCTCGGACAACCGGCACAGTTCTTTGGTTTTGTCTCTATCCGCCACAAGAGCGGCCATGGGGCCAGTAGAGGGAGGATTTCGCGACAATTTAGCGACATCCTTGGAGATGAGCAGCAAGCAAGAATTATAGAAGCTTCAAAACAATTATGGCCTGAAGTTAAACGGTTCATGCTCAAAAGAACAGAGCTTCTACTAGAGATGGATAAACTGCGCAAAACACCTGACAAATTCGATGCTGCAAAATACAAGGCCGTAGCAACAGAATTGGGCGTGATTGAAATTCAATGTGGAATGATTGAGGCCACTACCTATCATCAGATCCGCAAGGGAATGACCGATTCGCAATCCAAGAAGATGATGGCTATCCGATCGGAATACATCCTTGATAGGAAGACCATGGAGAACTTGAGTATTACAAAAAGAGGGCAAGCCATTTACACATTATGCCAAACCTGCCATTCAAATCCGCAAATTGCACCAACCCTAAACATGATTATTAATCGTCCAATTGCCTCGCTTGGCGATTATGAATATTCGATGGCAATGAAGGAGAGAGGAAAGAAAACCGTTCGATGGACTGAAGATCTACTCGATCAATTTATCGCCGCACCAACCAAGTCGATTCCCGGGACAAAGATGGGGTTTCAGGGTTTATTAAATGAAACTGATAGAACTGCTATCATCCATTATCTTAAAACGCTTGAAGGCAAATAAACGGCGCTAAAATGCTATTCATTTCAACAGCGCGAAAAGCATCAGTTCAAAAGCGCGGTTAAATCTTAGGAAATACGAAGTTGATAGCACCGGTGCTATAATCAATATCGACTTTAATCCGATAACCATTGGCGTTGCACCAACTTCGCCTGCCTCGATGCGAAGAAATACAAGGGATAACTGTGTATTACTGATTTTATTGGCTTTTGTGATACCATTCAGACCCTTGTTTGATGTAGGATTGCACCTCCCGTCGTTCAAGAAATGCATTGCAAATAATAAACGGTTATGAGGAGCTTCGGGAACGTATGAAACCACTACTTTTGTTCACGATAGTAATGATTGAGTCTTTGGCCCTGACGCAGCCGAGGGGGGCCGGAGCGGCTGAAACAGGCGTACATCTGTTTATTCTTTCAGCAACTCTGTTTATCTGAGGGGGTCATGAAGGGTTGAAATTGGGGTTGGCGAG
>JACNJE010000081.1 GCA_014382705.1 Verrucomicrobiota bacterium
CGCATTTGTGACTCCGTGTTGATTTATTTTGGCTCGGCCACCCGGCAATGGGTCAACATGAAACTCAACAACATGATCAAGGCATCCGGCCAGGGCCGGACACTCCCCATCCGGGAGAAAGTGATCCTCATTGCTCCACCGGATTCCCGTCATAAGGATCGGTATCGCTCGCATCTGGCTGAGATCATCCAAATCCCGGATGGAGATGATCTGGGTCCGCTCGATTCATTTATCAACAAGGTCAAAAGCAACGACTAATCACCATGTTCGAAGGCAATCCATTCCCCGGTCTCCGCCCGTTTGAGTTCGACGAAAACTACCTGTTCTTCGGTCGCGAGGAACAGGTGTCCCAACTTCTCCAGCGACTGGGCAGCACGCGTTTTCTTGCTGTGGTCGGCGCCTCCGGCAGCGGCAAGTCATCGCTTGTCCGGGCTGGTTTACTCCCGGAACTGCACGGGGGCACCATGACCAGCACCTCGATCGCCTGGGAACTTTCCATCATGCGGCCCGGTGGTGATCCGTTGACCAAACTCGCCCAGGCATTGGTTGAGTCGAATTTGTTCGGCGATGTCAGCGAGGAGAATATATTGCAAACCCGGGCCACGCTCAGCCGCAGTGGCCTTGGGCTCATTGAGGCCTACCGCCAGTCCGAAATCGAGGAGGGCTCCAACCTTCTTTTGCTGGTCGACCAGTTTGAGGAAATCTTCCGCTTCCGCCAAGGCGGGGACAAGGCAGGGCAGGAAGCCTCCCATTTCATCCAGTTGTTGCTGGAGACCGCCCGACAAACAGAGTTCCCCATCTTCATCATCCTCACCATGCGCTCCGATTTCCTGGGCGACTGCGCCGAGTTCAAGGGCTTGGCCGAGGCGGTCAACGAGGGGGAATACCTGATCCCGCGTCTGAACCGCAAACATCGCGCACGGGCCATCGAGGGCCCGGTGAAGGTTGGGGGCGCTGAAATCTCTCCCCGCCTAAAACAGCAGTTGCTGAACGATATTGGGGATGATCCGGATCAGTTGCCAATCCTGCAACACGCCCTCATGCGCATGTGGGATTATTGGCAAACAAACTCCGAAAAGGACCAGATGCTTGACCTGGAGCATTACAACGGCATCGGTCGAATGACCGAGGCGCTCTCTCGCCATGCGGATGAGGTTTACGATGAACTTCCGGATGACACCCATCGGTTGCTCTGCATGAAGCTTTTCAAGGCCATCACCGAAAAACAGGGCGATGGACGCGGTGTTCGCCGTCCGCTGCCTTTTAGTGAAATTGATGAAATCACCGGTCACCAACAAGACAAGATGCTGACGGTGATTGACGCCTACAGGCCAGCGGGCCGAACGTTCATCATGCCGGGTGAAAACGTCAACATACACGACAAGATTATCATCGATATTTCTCACGAAAGCCTCATGCGCGTTTGGCAGCGCTTGAAGAACTGGGTGAATGATGAAGCGGATTCAGCGCGAATTTACATTCGCTTGTGTGAGACGGCTCAACTCCATAACCGAGGGGAAGCCGGTTTCTATCGCGATCCCGATCTCAAGATCGCTTTGGCATGGCGTGACAACAACAAACCGAATGCCAACTGGGGAACTCGCATCAATGACAGTTTTGAATTAGCAATGCGTTTTCTCGACGACTCGAGAGAGGATTTCGAAGCCGAACAACGCGCCAAGGAAGAAGCCCGCAAACGCGAACTAGAACAGGCCAAGGCATTGGCCAAGGCCGAGAAGGAACGCGCCGAAATTCAGAGAAAATCAGCCAAGCGCAACAAGGTTTTCGCGGTTTTCCTGTTTGGGTTGGCTTGCCTGGCCGCATACATGGCATTTGAAGCGAATACTGCTAAAAAAGAGGCTCAAAATAACTTGAGTGATTCTGTCGCTGAAAATTCAGACAAAATGTCGAGGGAAAAATTACCCCATAAATCATTAGCTTTTATGGCGGCCGAGAATGCTAAAAACAAAAACGTGGATTATTTCTCTCAAAAAATAAAATCCACTCTGGACCACAATCCATTTTTGAATTTTAAAGAAAAGATTTTTGGAATGGGTGAAGAGGTCAAGGTCAGATGGTTTTCAGGTACTCAATCATCACCTGATTCCAGATATTATGCGGCTGCACATGATGAGACTGATAATTCATATTTTAAAATATTTGATGTTGAAAACAGAGTAATAGTTTTTGAAAGTGAAATATACCAGCAAATTGAAGGCCTGAGGTTTGGCAGCGATTCGGATTATCTAATAGTTGCTGCAGTTGGTAAGGAGGGCAATAATATTGCAGATATAGTTGAATTAAACTCAAAGAGAATCATTAAACAATTAGAAGTTGAAAACTTTATTACAGGATTTGCTGTTTGCGATAATATAATATGCATCGCCACAAATATGGGTGAGGTGTTTATTTATGATTTTAACGGAAAACAATTAAATAATTTTACGTTAAGCAGCAGGGTGGCAGAAATTAGAATTAGTCCGAATCGCAAGAGGATTGGAATAGTTGAAAATGAAGAAGGATCTTATTTTAATATGCATCAAATTTCCATGGATAATCTGACATTAAAGCAGATTTATTCTTCTCCTGAAGGGGAGTTAAGGATGCATAAATACTGCAAATATTCGAATGATAGTAGATATCTAATTTCTTATGGAGGAAGTTTAGACCAAGGTAACGTAGAGGTGTTTGATGCTGAAACCGGTGATTTAATATGGGAAAATTTTCAAGCGCATTTCAGAGTAATCGTTGATGCTAGCATAAGTCCAGATAGCAAGCTATTAGCTACCCCATCAATCGATCAAACTGTTCGTATTTGGGACTTGGAAAGCGGAAAGCAAATAATTCAACCCCTCCAACATGATGGAGGTCCATGGCATAGTGTATTCAGTCCGGATATGATGAAATTAGTTACTGCTACTGATCATAATGATATTAGGGTATGGGATTTAAACAATGGCAAGTTGTTAAATAGTCCAACAAATATTGGATCTGACCCGGGGGTTGTATCTTTTTCTCAAAGTGGAAGCCATATTAGAACTTTAAACAAAGAAGGGAAAATATTTGAGTTCGAAACCAGAAATGCATCTATTGATCCCATTCTGTTTACCCATGAAGATCAAATATTAGATTTCGACATTAATCTAAATGGTGACCGTTTAGTTTCGGTTTCAAAGGACGGAGTGGTAAATCTTTGGAACTTATCGCCCATGAAACTTTTAAATAGTTTCAGCACAGTAAAAGAAGCAAGGTTGAGCGTATTTGTAGATAACGGAAATAAAATATTCATCGCCGAAGGCGAGGGATTGGGTAATTTCTTAAAGTGGTATATCCTAGATGCTCAAACTTTGAGTGTGTTACAGAGTGGAGGTTTTCCTGATTTTACTAATTCAGTCCAAGTCTCTCTTGATTCAAGATACATTAGTTATGTAAATAGATATACTTTTGATTTTACTGTTCTGGAATTAGTTAACGGTAAATATGAAAATTCTTTTAGTTCTTCTTCACATAAGGGGATGGTTATTAATATTCAATTTAGCTTGGATTCATCAAATATTTTAACAGCTTCGCATGATGGGAACGCTCGAGTTTTTGATGTCGAAAATAAAAAGCTGAAATATGAACCTTTAAATTATGGTTTTTTCTTTCATTCGCCGATTGGTTTTTCCCCTGATGGAACAATGTTTGCAACATCTACAGGTATTGGGATAGATGCAGTAAGGCCGGTTATATGGGATGCTAAAACGGGGAATATTCTTTATGAACTATCTCATTTTAGTGGCGTAATGGACATGACGTTTACTTCTGACGGGAAAAAGTTGGTAACTGGATCCAGAGATAAAACAGCAAAAATATGGGATACCAAAACTGGCAACTTGATTCGTACACTTAATGTTGATGATTGGGCTTCTGGTGTAGGGGTTAATCCGCACGACAGCGATCAAGTATTTACATTTAGCAGAGACCGGGCGATCTATGCTTGGAGTATCAAGACGGGGCGCTATGTAGATGGTCCCTATCAGCAGCCTTTGATAGGTGATTTCTTCTATTCAAAAATCAGATCCAATCCTAATTTGAATTATTTAGTTAATATTTATTCTAAGAATGCGATTTCTCTATGGCCAATAGGAAAAGTAAATGAATTCTCCGAACAAGATCGCAATATGATAAACTCATATGCTAAATCCGAATCTCGAATTTATAAGGATGAAAGCGGTGCTCTTAAGATTCTTTCTCAAGATGAAAGAAATGATACTGATAATTTAACCTTTAATAACGAGAATCTTTCGAATTGGTTCAAGTGGAGGAAAGAAGGTTATAATCATAAATTACATCCAACCGGCGATTTGACTCGGGATTGGTATCTTGATTTTCTCATCAATCAGAATACAAAAAATTCTTTGGAACAAGCTCTTGTCCTTAAGCCTTCAGACCTTGATATAATAGGGAAGTATGCTGATAAATTGGATGAATTGTCCAAAACGGATCAAATTAATTCTGAACAACTCAAAGTGAAAGCAAAGTGGTACCGTTCAAAGTTGGAATTAACTCCCATTAGCAGAGATTAGGTGATTTTTGAAGGTTGGGAATTCCATTTTCAGAGTTCTTGTAAGATTTGTCGATAGGGTTTGGGTATTCGATGATTCTAAGTTTGGAATATGCGAGCAGCCGTTTGTGTTTGGTTCGGATTTGATTCTGGAGAAAATGGTTGCCCGGGTGGATGAAGAGCTAGATCAGGTGAATATTCTGTTTTCCTCTATTCCGTTTCCTGGATCTGAGCATTGTTTGGAGTTTGTTCGGGGGGAAACTGAGGGGTATGTGTATCGTTGGGTTGGCCACAATTTACAGGGATGGATGAGTCCATCACTGCGGAATTATTTTCCTCAACCGCCGCCTAAAATTTATCTTCAGCTTTTGCTGATTGAGTAGTTGGTCTTGATCAACCGGGTCAGATGGCCTTGAGCTTTGGGAGATCCTGTGAATCGATGAGGCCGACTGGTTCGCGCTTACCGTTGACGACGATGAGGTCGTCGATGTTTCGCTCGTTGAAGATTCGGATAGCGTCGGCTGCCAGGGCATCTATGCGCAGGAAAATAGGCTTGCGGGTCATGACCTTGGCCAAGGTCTGATCCAGCACACCATCGCCTTTGGCTAAATGGCGGCGCAGGTCGCCGTCAGTGAAGACACCGGCCAACTTGCCCGACTTGTTCACCACACTGACGCTGCCGGACTTGGCCTTGCCCATCAGAAGCAGCGCCTCGCGGACGATAGTGGTTTGCGGGGCAACCGGATTGCGAGCGCCGCCACGCATAACGTCGGCCACTTTGAGCAACAGGGCACGGCCGATGGCACCGCTGGGATGTCGTTTCGCGAATTCCGATTTCTTGAACCCGCGCGCCTCGAGCACGGCCATGGCGAGTGCGTCGCCCATGACGAGCGACGCGGTGGTGCTGGCGGTGGGGGCCATGTTGAACGGGCAGGCTTCCTTGGGCACCTTGACGTTGAGCACGACCTCGGCGTGTTTTCCCAGCGTAGAGCGCGGCGCGGCGGTCACGGCGACAATTTGCACTGCAAATCGCCTAATGGCAGGCAGCAGATTGATCAACTCGTCGGTCTCGCCGGAGTAGCTCAAGGCGAGCAGGACGTCGCCGTCGTTGAGGATGCCGAGGTCGCCGTGCATGGCGTCGACGGTGTCGAGCAGCACAGCGGGCGAGCCGGTGCTGGTGAAAGTGGCGGCGATCTTGCGGCCGATATTGCCGGACTTACCGACGCCGAGGACGACGATTTTCTGTCGCTTGGCCAAGGCGGCGACGATCAATTTCACCGCCTGATCGAATGACTTGGTCAGTCGTGAACGCACCGCCTTGACTGCGGCCACTTCGATGTCGAACACTTCGCGGGCTCGCTTTACGTGCGACATAGCCGTGTCAGTCCCCGTTGGGGTAGGAGCCGAGAATCTTGACGAAGCGGCTGATGCGCTGGAGTTCCTCGATGGCGTTGGCCACTTTTTTGTCTTCGTAGTGGCCGTCGCAGTCGATGAAAAACAGGTATTCCCATGCCTTGCGCTTGCTTGGGCGAGATTCGATGCGGGTCATGTTGAGGCGGTATTTGCGGAACGGCCCCATCACCTCGTGCAGGGCGCCGACCTTGTCCTCGATGCCGATGACGAGGCTGGTGCGGTCGTTTTTCGTGGAGGGACCGCACTTGCGGCCGAGCACGAAAAACCGGGTGGCATTCGCGGCGCTGTCCTGGATGTTGTGGTCGACGATCTGGAGGTTGTAACGCTCGGCGGCGAGCGACCCGGCGATGGCGGCGCCGGCCTTGTCCTCGGCGGCCTTCTCGGCGGCGCGGGTGGTGGAAGAGGCCTCGATGACCTCGACCGACGGCAGATTCTGCTGCATCCAGACGCGGCATTGGGCCAGCGCCTGCGGGTGGGAGTAAAGCCGTCGAACTTTCGTGCGGCGATTGCCGCGGACGAGGCAATGCTGGATCGGCATGACGATCTGCGCGACGATCTTGAGCGGGCTGTCGACGAACAGGTCGAGCGTGTGGGTGACGACGCCCTCGGTGGAGTTCTCGATCGGCACCACGCCATAGTCGGCCCGGTCTTTTTGCACCTCGTCGAAGACGTCCTTGATGGTTTTCTGCGGCGTGTAGCGCAGGCTCGAGCCAAACCTGCGAATGGCGGCCTGATGGGTGTAGGTGGCCTCCGGGCCGAGGTAGGCCACGGTAAGGGATTTTTCCAGCGAGAGGGAGCACGACATGATCTCGCGGTAGATGGCCCGCATCGACTCCTCCGGGATTGGCCCGTCGTTCAGCTTGGCCAAGCGCTCGAAGATCCGCCGCTCACGGTGCGGCGCATAGATTTCCTCGCCAGCCTCGAGCTTGATTGCGCCGATGGCCAGCGCGTGCCCCGTGCGCTCATTCAGTAGACGCACCAGTTTCTTGTCGATGCCATCGATGGCCTTGCGGTGTTCCTCGAGGCTCATGGGTGGTTATGAATTCGGCGGTTCAAATAGGCGTTCTCGCTCACCCGCACGCCGGCTTGGGCGCGGGAGGGGCAAGTTCCACCTTGCCCCATATCCAGATTATTTTGGGACGAGGTGGAACTCGCCCCTCCCCAGGTGATCCCGGCAAGCCACGAGATCGATTTTTAGAGGCCACCATCAATCGTTGTTCTCCTCACCGTCCGAATCGTCCGGGTCATCGTCCGGGTCATCGTCCGGGTCATCGTCCGGGTCATCGTCCGGGTCATCGTCCGGGTCATCGTCCGGGTCATCGTCCGGGTCATCGTCCGGGTCATCGTCGGCTTCCGTGGCCTCGTTGTCGAGGGGGAGTTGCTCCTGCGAATCGTCGGCGGGCACGGTGGCCAGTTCCAGCTGGATGCGCCGCAGCTCATCGGCGGCGGGGAGTTCCTCCAGTCCCTTCAGCCCGAAATGCTCGAGAAAGAACGGGGTGGTGCCGTAGAGGCGGGGCCGGCCGGGGGCATCGGCCTCGCCGCAGACCTCGATCAGCTCCCGCTCGACGAGGGTCTGCACGACGCCGTCGACGGCGACGCCGCGAATCTGCTCCATTTCCGAGCGGGTGATCGGCTGGCGGTAGGCGATGATGGCCAGCGTCTCGAGCGCGGGATGCGACAGCTTGGGCGGGCGCGGCTTGGCCCCGACGAGCACCTGGAGCCACGGGGCATACTCGGGCCGCGTGACGAACTGCCAGTTGCCGCCGACGCAGGCCAGACGGTAGCTGCGGTTGGCGTTGTCATGCTCGAGGGCGAGTTCCTCGAGCGCCTTCTCGACGGCGCGCGCGGTGGCCTTGGCGAACGGCGCGGTTAGCCCGGCCTCGTCCGGCAGTTTCTCCGGCGTGTCGCGGAGCAGCGCACGCAGTTCACCGATGCTCATCGGCTTTTGGGCCGAGAAGACGATCGTCTCGAGTATCTGTTTCAGTTCCACTGCGGTCAGGTTGTCACCGGTTCCGGCTGCTGCATTTCCACCGGGGCGACGGCGATCTCGATCTCGCCGAACGCAGCCGGCTGCACGGCCCGCAACTGCTTGAGGCGTACCAGCTCGAGCAGCGCGAGGAAGGTGGCCACCACCTCGCCCCGGCTGCGCGCGCCGTCAAACAGCTCGCTGAACGTCAGCCGGCCCGCTTGGCCAAGCCGCCGCCGGATCACCCCAATTTTCCCGCTGATGCTCCAGCGGTCCTCGACGATCTCGCTCCGCTTGGCCTCGCGCTTGGCCAAGCGCCCGAGCAGTTCGTTCACGGCCTCGACCAGGTCGAAAATACCGGCCTCCATGGGCCGGCCCATCGGCAGCGGGTCGATCGGGATGCTCCCGGGCCGCCGTGTGTAAACGTTCTGCCGCTCGATTTCCAGCCTTTGCAGGTCGGCCGAGGCGTCCTTGAAGCGTTTAAACTCCACGAGCCGGCGAATCAAGTCCCAGCGCGGGTCGTCGTCGCCGTCCTCCCCGGGATCCTCCACCTGCTCGTCCGTCGGCAGCAGTTCGCGGCTCTTGATGTACATCAGCGTGGAGGCCATGACGATGAATTCACCGGCCAGCTCGAGGTCGAGCCGCTGCATCCATTCCACGTAGTCGATGAACTGCGCGGCCAGCTCGGTCATGTTCACCTCGTAAATGTCCACCTCCTGCTTTTTCACGAGAAAAAGCAGCAAATCCATCGGGCCCTCGTAGACCTTGAACTGTATCTTGAAGTGGGACATGCGCGGCGGGCTGCGGGCTGTGCCGTCGGCCTACCGTAGTGGAGGCGTGCGCCCCTTGGCAATCATCGACTCGCTTGGCGGGCTTGCCGCCGCCGGGTCGGGTGGCTAATGTTGTCCGTATGAGAACTTGGCTGACATCGATCGCCGCCCTTTGCCTTGCCGCCACCACGCCCGGTCAGGCGCAGGAGTTGGCGGCCCCGGACGACGCACCGCTTGGCCAGGCGGGCGCGGGGAAAACCGTGTACGTGGTCCCGGTGCGCGACGACATCATGCCGCCGATCCTGTACGTCATCCGCCGAGGCGTGAAAGAGGCGATGGCCGCCGAAGCCGACTGCCTCATCCTCGACATGGAGACCAACGGCGGCCGGGTGGACATCACCGAGGAGATTTTTGACATCATCGGCAAGTTTCCGGGGTTGACCGTCACTTACGTCAACAAAGACGCCTACTCCGCCGGGGCATTCATCGCCGTGGCCACGCAGAAAATCTACATGGCGCCGCAGAGCGTCATCGGGGCCGCCGCGCCGATCATGATGGGGCCGACCGGCGGCGTGTCCGAGATGCCGTCCACGATGGAGGTGAAAATCAACTCCGCCATTCGTGCCCGGATCCGGACTCAGGCCGAGAAAAACGGCTACGACGTCGACGTGATCGAGGCGATGGTGGACAAGAGCAAAATGCTCGAGCGCGACGGGAAGATCATCTGCGAGGAGGGCGACATTCTCACGCTGACCAACCGAGAGGCCGAGGCCGAGTATGGCGAGGCCGGGACCCCGCTGCTCTCCTCCGGCACGGTCGCCAGCATCGACGCGCTCATCGGCGAGCTGGGGTACGCCGGGTCTACCCGGGTGGACATCCAGCCGCTCGGTGCGGAGCAGCTCGGCACATGGATCAACGCTATCAGCCCGCTGCTGCTGCTGATCGGGGTCATCGGCCTGTACATCGAGTTCAAGACGCCTGGCTTCGGCGTGTTCGGGGCGATCGGCATCGCGTCGCTGGTGGTGTATTTCTTCGGCGGATACGTCTCCGGCTTGGCCGGCATCGAGTGGGTGGCTGTCTTCGTGCTGGGGGTGGTGCTGGTGGCGGTGGAGTTGTTCTGGCTGCCGGGCACCCTCGTCATCGGCGCGGTGGGCGTGGTCTGCATGCTGATCGCGCTGGTGATGGGCATGACCGACATCTACCCCGACATGCCGTGGTTCCCGACCGGCGACGGCGGGGGCGGGGGCGTGCCGCAGGTCGAGGGAATCGACTTCGAGCTGCCGGACTTCTCCAAGCCGATCTTTGACCTGACGATTGCCTTTCTGCTGTCTATCCCGGTCATCTGGGTCTTGGCCAAATACCTGCCTCACACGGCCTTCTTTGCCAAGTTTGCCTCTGAGGCGGCCAGCGGGGTCGAGTCCGTTGCCGCCGTGTCCGCTGCGGTGGATTCACGGCTGGGCGAGGTCGGCGAGGCCGCCACGCCGCTGCACCCCGGGGGCAAGGCGATGTTCGGCGACGCCCTGTGCGGCGTCGTCACCCAGGGCGAGATGATCGCCGCCGGCGCGCGGGTGAGAGTCATCGGCCACCGCGGCAGCGACCTGCTCGTCGTCGAGGCTTGAGCGCTTGGCCAAGCGGATGAGCGGGGGGTGCGCCGACACCATTTATTTCGCCTACGGGTCGAACCTGTGCCCGGTGCAGATGGCCGAGCGCTGTCCCGGCGGGCAGGCGCTTGGCCAGGCGGCGTTGCGCGACTGGCGGTTCCTCATCAACACCCGCACCTATGCCACGATCGAGGCCAAGCCCGGCGCGGTGACGCACGGCGTGCTGTGGTCGCTGACACCGGGGCATATCGCCGCACTCGACCGTTACGAAGCCGTTGCCGAGGGCATGTACGACAAGGCCCGCATGATCGTGCAAAAGAACGGCGAGCCGGTCGAGGCGCTGGTGTATATCGATCCCGTTTGCGACCCCGGCCGACCGACACCGGACTACCTCCGGACGATCCTTGATGGCGCGGCTCACTTCGGCCTGCCGCCGGGCTACCTCGCCGGCTTGGCCCGGGAGTGGGGCGCGGCCGATGCTACTTCCGGGCAGCGGGCGTGACGGAGAGTTTCATCCGCTTGCCGTTCCGCAGCACCTCCATCGTCACCGGTTTGCCAACCTTCGCCGCATCCAGCGCGTAGGTGTAGTCGTAAATGTTGGTGATGTCCTTTCCGGCGAAATGAACGATGACGTCGCCGCCCTTGACGCCGCCCTTGTCGGCCGGGCCGCCCCCGTGCACGCCGGTCAGCAGCACGCCTTTCACATCCTCCGAGGCGTAGTTGGGGATGGTGCCAAGATAGACGCGGATGGCATCGCGGCTGCCGCCCCGGTCGGATTTTTCGACCTTCACATAGTCCGGCCGCTCGCCGCCTGCGGCCAGGTCGCGCACCATGTTCCCGGCAAACCGTGTGATGCGCTCGAGCCCCTCGAAATTGAGCGTGCCGGTGTCGTCGGCCGGCCGGTGGTATTCCTCGTGGCTGCCGGTGAACCAGGCGAGCACCGGGATGCCCTTCGGGTAAAACGACGTCGTGTCCGTCGGAAGATACGGATCCTGCTGCAGCGTGAGGTCGAATTCGGCGATGACGTTCCGCCGCTCGATCAGTTTTTTCCACGCACCCGACGAGCCGACGCCCTGCAGCGTGAGCTTGTTGTCGCGGAGCCGGCCGACCATGTCAAAGTTCAGGTAGGCCACGACATTGCTGAGGTTCACCGTCGGCTTGGCGGCGTAACGGTCGGAGCCGATCAAGCCCAGCTCCTCCCCGGACCAGAAGCTGAAAATCACGCCGCGCTGAAACTCGCCCGGGTGTGTCTCCCGCCGCCTGGCCAAGCTGGACGCCATCTCCAGCAGCGCCGCCACGCCGGAGGCGTTGTCGTCCGCGCCGTTGTGCACCATGCCTTCCTCGCCCTTGACGCCGAACCCGCCGGTCTCGCCCCGGCCAAGGTGGTCGTAATGCGCGCCAAGCATCACGTACTCGGTCGGCGCGTTCGCCGGTGCCTGGCCGGCCGGCGGCAGCAGCGCGACGAGGTTGCTGTCCTGTTGGCGGATGCGCTTGAGCGTGGTTTTGATTTTCAGGACGATGCCGGGCAGCGACAGGCCGTGGACGGCGTGCGGATTTTCCTTGTCGAGCGACGACTGCAGGTCCTTCAACGATTTGCCGTAAAACTGTACCAGCGAGTTGCCGGTCTCACCGCTGATGGAAAGAACCGGGATGCCCGCCCCGGCCATGCTGGTGTCGAGGCTCAGCTTGGCCAACGCGCCGGGGTTGGGGGAGTGCGGGCCGGTGACAACAAGCAGCGCCCTGGCGCCGTTGTGGCGTGCGATGAGTGCCTTGTACCGCAGGCCGGCATAACGGTTGAGCTCCTGCCGGCGATCGACCGAAATGTCCTCAGGCACGTAGCGCAGCACCATCACGATCTTGTCCTTCACGTTGAGGCCGGCGTACGAGTCGTAGCCGACACCCAGCTTGCCCGGCTTGGTCAGGCCGTAGCCGGCGAAGACCACCTCGCCCTCGATGTCGCCGTTGGCCGAGAACGCCAGCGGCCGAAAATCGTTGCCCAGCTCGAAGGCGTGATCGTCGCCGGTGTGGCCCCGCAGGATCATCTTGTTTTCCGGCTTCACCAACTCCACGCCGCCGGTGAACTCGAACGTGTGGTCGAAGCTATCCCGCTCGGAGCCAATCGGTTGCAGCCCGGCCCCGGCCAGGCGGTGGCGGATGTAATCGGCGGCTTTGCGGATGCCCTCGCTGCCGGTGCGGCGACCCTCCAGATCGTCCGACGCGAGAAAGGTGACGTGCGCCTTCAGGTCATCGGCCGAGACCTCGGGCGACACGGCGGCTTGGCGGTCGGCGCGTTCCGGCGCTTGGCCAAGCGCGGCCAACGCCCCGGCATGATTCCACTTCGCAAGGAACAGTTGCGACTGCTTTTCCTCCGTGGCGTTGGAGGTCCAGCACAACTGCGATCCGTTGGGCGAGAAGACCGGCAGGCCGTCGAACCCGGCCCGTTCGGTCACGCGAACCGGTTCGCGTTGGCCAAGCGCGTCGACGAGGTACAGCTCAAAGTTGGTGAAGCCCAGCTTGTTGCTGGCGAAAATTATGTAGTCACCGGACGGATGAAAATACGGCGCCCACGACATCGAGTCGAAGCGGGTGATTTTGCGCACGTCGGAGCCGTCCGTTTTCATCGTGTGAATCTCCGCGACCGCGCCGGACTTGTTAAAGCGCCGCCAGACTATCCTTGAGCCGTCCGGTGAAAAAAACGGCCCGCCGTCGTAGCCGGGCGTGCGGGTCAGTCGGGTCTGTCCCGAGCCGTCGGCATTCATGATGTAGATTTCGCCGAAGTAGGACAGGTCGATCTCGCGCAGTTTTTTCTCCTCCCCCGACAGGCCGCCGTCGTAGGCGCTGCGCGTGGAACTGAAGACAATCTTTTTGCCGTCCGGCGAGTAACCGGCTTCGGCGTCGTAGCCCCGGGCGGTGGTGAGGCGGCGCAGCCCGGTGCCGTCCGGGTTGGCGGTGAAGATGTCCATCGTCTCGTCGTAGTCCCACGAGTAGCGGCGCTGTTTGCCGGAGGTGCGGAAGTCAAGTTCCGCCTTCTGCTTGGCCTTGGCCTGCGGATCGTGGTGCGTTGAGCCGAAAAGCACGCGCCCGCCGCCGGGGTGAAAAAATGCGCAGGTCGTTTTGCCATGCCCGGGCGAGACGCGCGCCGTGTCGCCGGTTTCAAAATCGATCGTGTAAATTTGGTAGAACGGGTTGCCGGCCTCGCGCTCACTCTGGAAGATCAGCCTCGCGCCGTCGGCGCTGAAATACCCCTCGCCGCTGCGCCGCCCCTCGAAGGTCAACTGCCGGACGCGGGAGAGAAACGCCTCCTGCCCCTTGGCCATGGCCGCGCTTGGCCAAGCGGCGGCGAGCAGCGCGGCGGTGAGCAGCGCACCGGTTTGGATGGAATAACGGTCCTTCACTTCGCCGCCGGTTTTAGTTTCAACCGGGCTGTTTTTCAACTAAGAGCTTGGCCGTGCTCCGCATTGAGACCGTGGGGAACCGGGCGCAACTCCGCGAGTTTGTCCGGTTTCCGCTGCGCATCTACACCGGCGACTCGCCGTGGGTGCCGCCCATTTGGCGCGAGGAAACGAAGCGGCTCGACCGCGAGCGCGGCCCGTTTTTTGAGCACTCGGACGCGGCGCTGTTTCTGGCGCGGGACGATGCCGGCGAGCCGGTCGGGCGCATCGCGGCGATCCGGTTCAACCGCCACCTCGAGGTGTACGGCGACGGCACCGGCTTTTTCGGCTTCTTCGAGTGCGTCGATGACGAGGCGGTGGCCAAGTGCCTGTTCGAGGCGGCGGCGGAGTGGCTGCGCGGGCAGGGGCTTGAGCGCATGCGCGGCCCGGCGAGCTTCACGATCAACGAGGAGATCGGGTTGCTGATTGAGAATTTCGACGAACCGCCGACGCTGCTCACGACGTGGAACCCACCGTACTACCGGCGACTCGTCGAGTCGGCCGGCTTGGCCAAGGCGGAGGATCTGCTGGCACGCACGGTGGCGTTTGCCGATGTGGACGTGCGCTACCTGGAGCGCTTGGCCAAGGCCGGCGCGCGCAACGGCCAGGTGACGATTCGCCGGGCGAACCTGGCCCGGCTCGAGGAGGAGGTGGAAATCCTTGTGACGATTTACGCCGAGGCGTGGCGCGAGAACTGGGGTGCGGTGCCGTTCAGTCGCGACGAGTTCCAGAAACTGGCCGGGGATCTCAAGCCGTTCCTGCTGCCGGACTGCACGCTGATCGCCGAGTGCGGCGGTGAGCCGGTGGGCATCTGCGTGGCGATGCCGGACATCAACGTGGCGGTCAAGGCGTGCGGCGGCCGGCTCGGGCCGCTTGGCCTGCTGCGGTTCATGCTTGCGCGGCGGCGCATCGACCTGATCCGCGGCCTAGTGGCAGGGGTGCTCAAGGCGCACCGCAACAAGGGCATTGAGTCGGCGTTCGGGGCGCAGATCGCGCAATCGCTGCTGGCGAGCCGCTACAAGCGGATCGAGTTTTCGTGGATGCTCGAGTCCAACTTCCGCGTGCATCGCGTGCTGGAAAACTCCGGCGCGAAAGTGACCAAGCGCTGGCGCGTGTACGAGCGCGAGCTTTAAACCGCGCTTGACAAGTTAAACGCAGAGGACACGGAGACGCAGAGGGCCGCAGAGGGAACGTGGAAGGAGCTTGGCCAAGCGCGTCCGTTTTGATGCCTTCTCCCTCAGGGAGAAGGTGGCCGCAGGCCGGATGAGGGTGAACGGGGGGGGTTCAATTCAAGACACGGCACCACGGGAGGGGCGAGTTCCACCTCGCCCCAAACAAAACATAAAATGGGGCGAGGTGGAACTTGCCCCTCCCGCGCCATACCAGCCCCGCTTGGCCAAGGGTGAGAGGCATGATGCCTTCTCCCTCAGGGAGAAGGTGACCGAAGGCCGGATGAGGGTGAACGGGTGGATTTTCAATTCAAGACTCGGCACCACGGGAGGGGCGAGTGACCTCTCGCCCCAAAAATCGTGGAACGCGTTCTCCCTCTCCCCAGCCCTCTCCCGCTGGGAGAGGGAGCATGAAACTTCGACCTTCGACCTACGACCTTCGACCTACGACCTTCGACCTACGACCTTCGACCTACGACCTTCGACCTACGACCTTCGACCTACGACCTTCGACCTACGACCTTCGACCTACGACCTACGACCTTCGACTTTCCTTGTTCGGTGTTGGAGTTTGACTTTCTTCAGCGGTTTGAACTTCGAATATTGAACAAGGAATGTCCAACTCTGTATCTCCCGATGGTTAGCCGGAATTGTGAACGACGTCCTTGTCGCAGTAGGGGCAGTGGTACCGGCCGGTGGCCTGCTCGGTGGCGTCGAGCTTGAGGCTTTGGCCACACTCGGCGCAGTCGACAACCTCCGGGATCGGCTCGGGGCGTTCGCCCTCGGGAACCAACTCGGGGTTGATCGAGTGAAGGATCCCGATCGTGGCGGCTTTGGGATCAGCGGCACCGGTGATGGGGCGGCCGATGACCAGCCAGTTTGCGCCAGCTTCGATGGCTTCGGCCGGGGTCAGGGTGCGTTTTTGGTCGTCGGCCTTGCTCGACGCGGGGCGGATGCCGGGCGTGACCAGTTGCACCTCGTCGCCCAGCTCGGCGCGGAGCAGTTTGATTTCCTGCGGCGAGCAGACCAGCCCGCGCAACCCGGCGCCGGTGGCCAGCTTGGCCAGGCGCAACACCTGTTCCTCCACGCCGCCCCCGATGCCCAGCTCGGCGAGGGTGTCGTCGTCCATGCTGGTCAGCACGGTCACGGCGAGTACGAGCGGCGGCTCGGCTCGGAGCATGGCGGTCTGTTCGTGGGCAGCGTTTCCGGCGGCGGCGAGCATTGGGGTGCCGCCCCAAGCGTGGACGGTGGTCATCTGCACGCCGAGGTCGGTGGCGGCTTGGATGGCCTTGGCCACGGTGTTGGGAATGTCGTGCAGCTTGAGGTCGAGAAACACCTTCGCGCCAGTGCCGCGCAGCTTGCGGACAATGTCCGGCCCGCCGCTGATGAACAACTGTTTTCCAACCTTGAACGCGCCGACGACGGGGGCAAGCTCCTCCGCAAGTTTCAACGCCTTTTGCGGGCTGGGCAGATCGAGCGCGACGATGATCGGATTGTTCACGGCGGCAGTGTAGTGGGACGTGCCCGGGTTGTCAGGCGGATTCGCCGTTCGACCGCGCCTCGGTGGCGAGCATTTGCTTGAGGTTGCCGACGTGCCACTCGATGCCCTCGACGAATGACTGGAGCTGCCCTTCGAGTTTGCCCTGCCACAGCACACCAATCTTGAGCGCGGGAAAGCCGGGCAGCGGAATGGCGCGCACGCCCGGGGCGCGCCGGGAGGAAGGCGACACGACACCGATGCCGATGCCAAAGCCCTTGGCCGCAAATTTCTCCGCGAGGTCGAACGAGTTCACCTCGAGCGTCGTGTGCCAGTCCACTCCCGCTTCAGTCAGGCCGGTGCGAAAGAGTTTGGTCACTGGCTCATCCGTCGGCAGGCAAATGAGGGGTTCGGTGATTTTTCGCGGCTCGAACAACCTTTCGACCGACTGGATCTTGGACGAACGCTTGGCCACCAGCACCAGCGGGATATCCAGCAGCGCGTGTCCCTCGATGCCGGGCGGCGGTTCCTTCTCGAGCACCGTCACGGCGACGTCGATCTCGCGCGCAAGCAGCGCGGCCTCCAGTGCCGGTTGATGGCCGGACTGCAGCGACACCCGCAGGTCGGGCCGATCCTCCCGGACTTTTTCCATGATCGCTGGCATGTGGTCGCTCAGGATGATGTGCGATGCGCCGACGCGCACCCGCTGCGATTCCCCGCCGCGAAGGTCGTCGCCAATCTTGTTGAGGTTGCTGAAAAACGGCTCAACGAAGGCATACAGTTTCCGGCCCGTTTCCGTCAATTCGAATGGCCGCCGGTGGAACAGTGTCGCGTCGATGTGCTCCTCGAGGAGTGCGATCTGCGCGCTGACCGCCGGTTGCTGGATGCCGTACGGAATCTTGCGCACGGCGTTGCTGATGCCCTCGTGCCGGGCGACGTAGTAAAACAGTTCGAGATGGTGAATGTTCATCGGGAGAATGGCTTGGCTGCGGCGCAGCCTGCCACTACGCCGCCCGTTCGGCAATCCCGGGAGGGGCAAGCCCCACCTTGCCCCATTTCAAGTTTGGTTTGGGACGAGGTGGAACTCATCCCCCTCGGTTGCATTATTGTCAATCCGGCATGGGAGGAGTACGTTCCCTCGCCGTGACTTCGGTTTTTTACAGGCGACTTGGCTTGGCGCTGGGCCTGGCCTGCGGCGCGGGCAGTGGGCTTGGCCAAGCGGTGGATTTCGAACGCCAAATCAAGCCGCTGCTCTCCGACCGTTGTTTCGCCTGCCACGGCCCGGACAAAAAAGCCCGCAAGGCCGACCTGCAACTTCACACGCAAGACGGCGCGATGACCGTCGTCGCCCCAGGCAAGCCGCACGGCAGCGAGTTGTACCGGCGCATCACCGCGACCGACCCCGACGACCTCATGCCGCCGCCCGATTCGCGGTTCGCTCTGTCTGGCCAAGAGAGGGAGTTGATCCGCCGCTGGATCGAGCAGGGCGCGGAGTGGAAAGCGCATTGGGCCTTCGTGCCGCTTGGCGACGTTGCGCTGCCGGCGCTTGGCCGGGCGGCTTGGCCGCAAAATGAAATCGACCATTTCACCCTGGCCAAGCTGCGGGCCGCCGGTGTCGAGCCGTCACCCTTGGCCAAGCGCGAGCAACGCCTCCGCCGGTTGTCGTTCGACCTCACCGGCCTGCCGCCGACGCTGGCCGAGCTCGACGCGTTTTTGACCGACGCCTCGCCGGCCGCCTACGAGCAGATCGTTGACCGGCTGCTCGACAGCCCGCGCCTTGGCGAGCGCCTGGCCGTGCATTGGCTCGACCTCGCGCGCTACTCCGACACATACGGCTATCAGGTTGATCGCAACCGCTTCGTCTGGCCGTGGCGCGACTGGGTGATCCGCGCCTTCAACGACAACCTGCCGTACGACGACTTTTTAACGTGGCAACTCGCCGGCGACCTGCTGCCCGCCGCCACCGACGACCAGCGCTTGGCGACCACCTTCAACCGGCTGCACCCGCAAAAGGTCGAGGGCGGCAGCGTGCCGGAGGAATTCCGCGTTGAGTACGTCGCCGACCGCAACCACACCTTCGGCACGGCGATGCTTGGGCTGACGCTCGAGTGCGCCCGTTGCCACGACCACAAATACGACCCCATTTCACAGAAGGAGTATTACCAATTTTTCGCCTTCTTCAACAACATCGACGAGGCCGGGCTTTACTCGTACTTCACGCCGTCGATTCCCACGCCGACGTTGCTGATGACCGACGCGGCGGCGAAACAAAAAATCGCCGATGCGCAAAAAGAGGTCGCCGCCGAGGAGGCGCGCTTGGCCAAGGTGAACGCCGCCGCCGGGGAGGCGTTTGAAAAATGGCTCGCCGCCCGGCCGGCGGAAGCGGTGTTGCCGGGGCAGATCGGCCACTTTCCGTTCGATGAATTCACCGGCGGCAAACTGGCCAACCTCGCCCCCGAGTCAAAGCCGGCGTCGAGCAGCCAAAAGAACAAAATCGTTTCCGGCAAAACCGGCAACGCCCTGCGGTTGACCGGCGACGACGGCGTAAATCTCGGCATCGGCAACTTCAAGCGCACGGCGCCGTTCTCGGTCGCGCTGTGGATGAACACGCCGCATCACAAGGAGCGCACCGTTGTTTTTTCCCGCTCGCGCGCCTGGACCGATGCCGGCAGCCGAGGCTACCAAATGCTCCTGCGCGACGGCCGCCTGAGCGCGTCGCTGATCCATTTTTGGCCCGGCAACGCCATCAGCGTTCGCACCAAGGCCAAGCTGCCGAAAAACGAGTGGCATCACGTCACGATCACTTACGACGGCTCGACGCGCGCGGCGGGGCTGAAGATTTTTGTCGATGGCAACCGGGCGGAAACCGAAAGTCACAAGGACAACCTGTATAAAAACATCACCGGCGGCGGCGGCGACACGATCGTCATCGGGCAGCGGTTTCGCGACGTCGGTTTCGCCGGGGGAGTTGTCGATGATTTCCGCGTGTTTGACCGCGAGTTGACCGGCGGCGAGGTGGCGCAGATTCACGACGGCGGGTCGCTGGCTGCGCTGTTGGCCAAGCCGGCCGAAGCGCTTGGCCAAGCGGAGCGCGCCACGCTGCGCGACTATTTTTTGGCCACGGCGAACGAGCCGCACACCGCGCAGTTGGCCAAGCTGCGGACCGCCCGTGAGCGCGTCACTCAACTGCTCGACGGCAAGGGCGAAATCATGGTGATGGAGGAAATGCGGCTCAAACAGCGCGAGACGTTTGTGCTGAATCGCGGCGTGTACAGCGCGCGCGGCGAGCGTGTCGGGGCGGCCACGCCAAGCGCGCTTTCGCCGTTTCCACCCGGCGCGCCGGGCAACCGGCTGGGCCTCGCGCAATGGCTCGTCGCGCCGGAAAACCCGCTGACCGCCCGCGTGGCGGTGAACCATTTTTGGCAGCTTTGTTTTGGCGAAGGCTTGGTGCGCACACCGGAGGATTTTGGCACACAAGGCAAACGGCCAACGCACCCCGCACTGCTCGACTGGCTGGCGAACGATTTCATCGATCACGGCTGGAACGTGAAGCGGCTGCTCAAGCAAATCGTGACGTCGGCGACGTATCAGCAGGCGAGTGAGACGCGCCCGGCGCTGGAGGCACTTGACCCGGAAAATTTGCTGCTCGCCCGCGCGCCGCGTCACCGGCTTTCCGCCGAGATGATCCGCGACAACGCGCTGGCGTCGAGCGGGCTGTTGAGCCGGCGCATGGGCGGCGCGGGGGCCAAGCCGTATGACTTGACCGAGTCGTTTAAGCCGATGGGCCACGACAAGGGCGAGGGGCTGTACCGCCGCAGCGTGTACACGTTTTGGAAACGCACCGGGCCGGCACCGGTGATGATGGCGCTCGACGCGGCCAAGCGCGACGTCTGCCGGGCCAAGCGCGAAAACACCGCGACACCGCTGCAGGCGTTGGTGCTGCTCAACGGGCCGCAATTCGTCGAGGCGGCGCGGACGCTCGGCGAGCGGATGGTGCGCGAGCACGGCGACAACGTCGGCGCGATGGTGCGCGACACGTTCCGCACGCTGACCAGCCGCGAGCCGTCCGAGCGCGAGGCGGCGTTGCTGCGACGACTGCACGACGAGCAGTTGGCCGTTTTTGAAAAGGACGGCAAAGCTGCCGCCGCGTTTTTGAGCGTGGGCGAGCGCCGCTTGGCCAACGGCTTGGCCAAGCCGCGGGTCGCCGCCGCCGGCGTCCTGGCCAAGGCGCTGATGAACTTCGACGAGTCCGTCGTGAAGCGATAGATTTTGCAGAATATGAACACGCCAATTTGCACTGGGTTTGAGTCGACTGCCGGGATGAGCCGGCGCGGTTTCCTGAATTCGTTCGGCATGGGGCTGGGCGGGATCGCGCTGGGCAGTCTGCTCCAGCCGGGTGCGCTGCTTGGGGCGACCGATGGCCGGGGGGTGATGGGTGCGCCGCACTTTGCGCCGAAGGCCAAGCGCGTGATTTATTTGTTCCAGAGCGGCGGGCCGTCGCAGCTCGACCTGTTCGATCCCAAGCCAACGCTGATCGAGAAACACGGCACCGAGTTGCCGGAAGCGATCCGGCGGGGCCAGCGGCTCACGGCGATGTCCGGCAACCAGGCGTCGCTGCCGCTGGTCGGGTCGCCGTTCAAGTTCGCGCCGCGCGGCCGGAGCGGCGTTGAGATCAGCGACATGCTGCCGCACATCTCCGGCATCGCCGACGACCTTTGCGTGATCCGCTCGATGCACACCGAGGCGATCAACCACGGCCCGGGCGTCACGCACATGCAGACCGGCTCGCAGTTTCCCGGCCGGCCGAGCATCGGTGCCTGGCTCAACTACGGGCTGGGCCGCGTCAACGACAACCTGCCGTCGTTTGTCGTCATGGTCACCAAGGGCAAGGGCGGCCAGCCGCTCGTGTCGCGGCTTTGGGGCAGCGGCTTTTTGCCGTCGGAAAACCAGGGCATCCGGTTCCGCTCCGGCGCCGACCCGGTGTTGCACCTGCAAAACCCGGACGGCATCGGGCGGAAGAGCCGCCGTTTGATGCTCGACCGCTTGCGCGAGCTGCACGAGCTGCAATATGCGGGCAACCCCGACGCCGAGATCGAGTCGCGCATCGCCCAGTACGAGATGGCGTTTCGCATGCAGGCCTCCATCCCGGAGGTGACCGATATTTCCGGCGAACCGGAACACGTGCTGCGCGAGTACGGCGGCGACGTGAAAAAGCCGGGCACCTTCGCCGCGAACTGCCTGCAGGCACGGCGCTTGGCCGAGCGCGGTGTGCGGTTCATCCAGTTGTATCATCCCGGCTGGGATCAACACGGCAGTTTGCCGGGAGGGTTGCGGACGCAGTGCCGCGAGACCGATCAACCGTCCGCCGCGCTCGTGCGCGACCTCAAACAGCGCGGCATGCTCGACGACACGCTGGTGGTCTGGGGCGGCGAGTTTGGCCGGACGAACTACTGCCAAGGCTCACTCGGCAAGGACAACTTCGGGCGCGACCACCACGGCCGCTGTTTCTCGCTATGGATGGCCGGCGGCGGCACGAAGGGCGGGACCGTCGTCGGCCAGACTGACGACTACGGCTACAACGTCGTCAAGGACGGCGTGCATGTGCACGACCTGCACGCCACGCTGCTGCACCTGCTCGGCATCGACCACGAGCGGTTGACGTTCAAGTATCAGGGCCGCGACTTCCGCCTCACCGACGTGCACGGCCACGTGGTGAAAGGCGCGCTGGCGTAGCGCCCCCCGCTTGGCCAAGCGCAATCCGGTCGCCTGAAGGGCGATTTCTGCGTAGCCCTCAGCTGCGTAGACTCAGGCTTTCAGGCTGCAATTTACCGCGTTGACAGGCGCGTGAAACGGGGGGAGATTGAGGGAGATGAAAACTGTAACCGTCCTTCTGGCCTGTGCGTCGATGGCTGGCTCCGCCTTCGCGCAGGGGACGATCAACTTCACGAATATGAAGCCGACCAAGCAGCAGATTTTCGATGCGGATGGCGAACCGCTGACAGGTGCCTGGGCGCAATTGTACGCCGGCAAAACGGCTGACACGATGCTGCCATACGGTGTTCCTATTGCCTTTTATGAAGGTCACAAAAGTGGTTTCTTTAACGGAAGCGTAGTCGAAGTAGGATTTTGGGGATATGGTTTTTTTCAGGTTTGGGCTTGGAAGGGTGCTGAAACAGTCGAACTGGCTCCGCAGGTTGGCAAATCGAATGTGTTTTATACAAGGACTAGTTTTGACACACACACACCTAGTTTGCCCGGGGAGTTGGTTGGCTTGGAGTCGTTCAGTTTGGAACGGGTGAGCGAACCGGAGGCTCCCCCGGTTTTCAAAAAAATATCCATCCCAGAAGTGATGGTTGCGGGTCATCCCGCAGCATTCACGACGATCGTCTGGGGCGCGCTTCCGTTAACGTATCAGTGGAAGAAGGACGGGCAGGCAATCGACGGGGCCAACGACCAAGAGTTCATCATCGAGTCGGTGGAGTTAAGCGACGGAGGCAGCTACACCCTCGAGGTGACGAACCCGTTTGGCTCCATCGAGAGCGAATCGTATGAGGTGACGGCGCGACTCCCCGAACCGGGTGACTTAAAATGGGAATACCTGACGAATGGCCCGGTTGTATCCGCCCCGGCGATCGGCGGGGATGGCACGGTCTACGTCACGTCCTTTTACAGGAGGCTTTATGCCTTGGAGGGTCAAACGGGGGCCGAGAAATGGGTCTTTCACTCGGATGGTTTCGTGATTTCCTCCCCGGCGGTCGGGGCGGACGGCACGGTTTATTTTGGTTGTGAAGACAATAAAGTCTATGCCTTGGACGGCCGAACCGGAACCTTGGAATGGAAGTATGCCGCGGGCGGGAGCGTGACATCCTCCCCGGCGATCGGGTCGAACGGCTTGATCTATGTCGGATCTGGGGACGGGAAGGTTTACGCCTTGGATAGCCAAACCGGGGTCAGGAAAAGGACATACACGACAGGGGGAGAAGTGGGTTCCTCGCCGGCGATTGGATTGGATGGCACCGTCTATGTCGGATCGTACGGCGGGAAGGCACATGCACTGTACGGCCAATCGGGAGCCAAAAGATGGACGTTTCCCACGGGACGCATCTGGCAAGGTTCCCCTGCCATCGGCACCAACGGCACGGTCTTTATTACGTCAGGGTTGAATAACGAAGTGACTCATGCCTTGAATGGCCAAACCGGTGCCCGAAGATGGGCTTCCAGCGGGGGAGGAAGTCTGAATTTCTCCCCGGTGATTGGGGTCGATGGCACGGTTTACGTCGGGTCGGACAGCGGCAAACTGTATGCCTTGGATGGCCGGACGGGATCCAAAAAATGGGCCTTTGCCACCATGGGCAGCATCGAGGCTTCCGCAGCGATCGCAGCCGATGGCACGATTTACGTCGGGTCGGATGACAAATCGTTTTACGCTGTGGACAGCCGAACGAGATTGAAAAAATGGGAGTTTAAGACAGGAGACCCCGTGCGCTCGTCTCCGGCAATCGCACCGGACGGCACGGTCTATGTCGGCTCGCGGGACCACAAGGTTTATGCCTTTTACGGTTCCGCCGGGCCTGCGGACTCCGCTTGGCCGATGTTCGGGCAGAACGCACAACGGACGAGCCGGGCACCCCTGCCGCCGGTCGAGTTGGGCATCACCGGGACGACCGTGTTTCCGTTCACGTTCACATTCGCCACGGTCAAGGGCGTGACGTACGAGGTGCAGGCGAGCGATGATCTGGTGGCTTGGAGAGCGCTGAAAACAATCCAGAGCACCTCCGGCGAGGCCCAGTTCGCCGACACCCGCAAGGCCCGGTTCCCGAGGCAATATTATCGCGTGAAGCAGTCGGAGTGACCTCCCGCTTGGCCAAGCGCTGGGTGTGCCTCCGGTAAACTCGCTTTACGATTTTTGGTGGGGCGGTAGAGTTCGCTGTGCCCGGTCAGGCGCCCAGCCAATGACGATCCCGAATTATATCTCGATATTCCGGTTGATGCTGGTGCCGGTGTTTGTGATCTCGCTGCTCGATTTTGCCGACACGGGGTCGGTGCTGAGTTGGTGGACGGCGGTGGGGGCGTTTCTCGTGGCGGCGGTCAGCGACGGGGTGGACGGCTACATCGCGCGGCGCTTCCGGCAGCGCAGTGAGTTGGGTGCCTTCCTCGACCCGATGGCGGACAAGCTGCTGCTGGTGTCCGGGCTGGTGGTGCTGAGTTTTTCCAGCGATCACCTTCCGCAACTGCCGGTCTGGATGATTGGGGTGGTGTTTGGGCGGGACTTGTTTTTGTTGCTGGGGTTTTTCGTGATCACGCATTGGTGCGGCAAGATGAAGATTCAGCCGCATTTCATCAGCAAGTGCGCCACGGTGCTGCAAATGTTCGTGGTGGCGTGGGGGGTGTTGGGCGGGAGGGATCAGTTCGGCCTCGAGTTCGACTGGCTGTTTTGGTGGTGCCTTGCGGCGACGGTGTGCACCGGCTCGACGTTCCTGATCTATTTCCCGGCCGGGATGAAGCAGTTGCGTGCGGTGCCGGCCAGTTCTCCGAGCGAGGATCAGTCGCGGCGGTTGGTGAGGCTGGATTTCGAGGTCGACCCGTCCACCCGCGCCGGGGGGGGGACAAAATCCAGCGACGAGGGGGAAGGCGCGTAACTTCGGCCCAGCTTTGGGTGTAGATTCCCCAGTATGATGATGAGAACAGCTTGGTTATTGGGATTGGTTGGCAGCATGAGTTTGGCCGTGGCGGGGCCGGGTGATGGCGGGGGCGACGAGCACACGGATGGGCGCGACACCGGCGGGCTGGAGTTTGCGCTCAAGCCGAAGGGGCTTGGCCAAGCGGGGCAGTTTCAGTTTCGCGTCGACGGCCCGGCGGTGAACTACTTCGCCCGGTTTCTCGGCGACGGCTTTCACGTGGAAAGCTCCACCGACCTGAAGCGGTGGCGTGATGTCGATCTGCTGAAGGCGACCGACAAGGAAACGGTGTTTCAGGATGGGGGCGACGCCACAAGGAGCCGTTTTTACCGCGTGCGCTACGAGGGGGGCACCTCGACGTGGGGCATCATCCGCGACCGCATCCTCGGCCCGAACTGCGCCGGCTGCCACAGCGACGGTACGGCGTTTGCGCGGCAGTCGAAGCTCCTCCTCACGCCGGATGTCGCCTACGGGCAGCTCGTCAACCGCAAGCCGGCCAACACTTACGCGCTCGAGGACGGGTTGGAACTGGTCGGCACCGACGGCTTGGCCAGCGTCGGCAAAAGTTTCCTGTGGGAGAAGATCAACACTGCCGAGCGACAACATTTTTACGACGACCATCCCGGCTACGGCTCGCTGATGCCGCTCGGCGCCGATCCGCTGACCGACGGCGAGCTGAAGTTCATCCTGCAATGGATTCTTGAGGGAGCGCCGGAACACGGCACCGTGGCCAAGGTCGCCGACCTCGCCAACCTGGAGCGGTACACGCCGCCGCCGTTCACGCCGTTGGCCAAGCCGGAGAGCGGCATCCAGCTGCACGTTGGGCCGTTCGATGTGCCGGCCGATTTTGAGCGCGAGTTTTTCATGTACAAGAATCTGAACAACCCGAAGCCGGTGTACGTGAACCGCGTCCAGATCGAGATGAAGCCGGGCAGCCATCATTTTATCGGCTACCTGCTGGATTCGTCGCGTCCGTTTTTCTCGCTGGCCAAGCGGTTGTTCGTGCCGAACAAACTCCGCGACCTGCACCGGTCCGATGGTTCGGACGATCCGCTGGTGTTGGCGACGATGGCGTTCCACGACTTCTTCGCCGGCACACAGACGTCGCGTCTCGACTACGCATTTCCCGAGGGCGTGGCGCTCAAGCTCCCGGCCCAGACCGGTCTCGACCTGAACACGCACTACGTCAACCGAACCGGCGAGCCGTCCACCGGCGAGGTGTACATGAACCTGCACACCATCGACAAGACGGCCGTCAAGCACGAGGCCAAGATCATCAACATGAACAACACCGACATCGAGCTGCCGCCCAACCGGGAAACCACGGTGACCGCCGACTTTCGCGCGCCCGAGACGATGAACATCTTCCAGCTCTTCTCCCATTCGCACGAAAAGAGCGTCGAGTTCCGCGTGGAAATCGCCGGTGGCAAGCGGGACGGGGAACTGCTTTACATCTCCTACGACTGGCAGCATCCGCCGGTAATGAAATTCGACCCGCCGCTGGTGGTGAAACGGGGCGAGAGAATCCGGCTGAAAACCACCTACAACAACTGGACGGACGAGACCGTCACCTTCGGCCTGCGCAGCACCGACGAGATGATGATCCTCTTCGGCGCATACTACTGAGCCCAAGCCGGCTGTTTCTTTTTTCAAAAAGCTTTTGTCGCGCCGAGGCTGCCGTTACTTTTCCGCGCGTGAAGCATTCCTGTTTTTGCGTGGCGTTGGCGGCGCTTGGCTTGGCATCGCTTGGCCAAGCGGCGGCGGGTGACCTTGAAAAATCGGTGGCGGCACTGCGAGCCGTTGGCGGCGAAGGGCAGGGCAACGCCGCCGCCGGCCGGGCGTTGCGGCGCTTGGCCAAGGGCGGGGCCGACACGCTCCCGGCGCTGCTCGCCGGGATGGACGGGGCGAACCCGTTCGCGGCGAACTACCTGCGCGGCGCGGTTGAGGTGATCGCCGGCAACACCTTGGCCAAGGGCGGCACGCTGCCGGTGGTGGAGCTGGGCGAATTTCTTCTCAACAAAAGCCACGACGCCCGGCCGCGCGCGCTGGCATTCGAGCTGATCCAGCGCGTCGATGCCAAGGCGGCCGGGCAACTTGTGCCCGGTTTGCTGGGCGACCCCAGCGTGGATCTTCGCCGCGAGGCGGTCGCCCGGCTGCTTGGCCAAGCGGCGGGATTGGCCAAGGGCGGCAACAAGCCAGCCGCCGTGCTGCTGTACCGGCAGGCGCTCGATGCCGCCCGCGACCTCGACCAAATCAAAGCCATCTCGGGCGCATTGCGCGAGCTTGGCCGCAAGGTGAACCTGACGCGGCACTTTGGTTTCCTCGTGGAGTGGCAGATGGCCGGCCCGTTTCACAACAAGGATCGCGCCGGGTTTGCCGCGGTGTTCGGCCCGGAAAAAAATGCGGCCTTGTCGGCGACGTACGACGGCATGGATGGCCTGGTGAAGTGGCGGGCCTATTCGACCGACGACGAGTACGGGATGGTCGATTTCAACCAGCCTTACGGCGATTTGAAAGAGGTCACCGGCTACGCGCAGACGGAGTTTGTCTCCGCCACCGACCGGCCGGCGCAGCTGCGGCTCGGCTGCAAAAACGCGTGGAAAATCTGGCTCAACGGCGAGCTGGTTTTTGGGCGCGACGAGTACCACCGAGGCATGCGGATCGACCAATACCAACTGCCGGTGCAGTTGCGGAAGGGTGGAAACACCATCCTCGTAAAGGCCTGCCAGAACGAGCAGGTGGAGGATTGGACGGTGCAGTGGCAGTTTCAGTTGCGCGTGTGCGACGCAACCGGCACGGCGATTCACTCCGCCGTAAAAAAGAACCCCGAGGTCGCCGCCCAGTAAGTTGACAACGATGAAAAAATATTTACTCACGTTCACTTTTGCCACGTTGGCCAGCGGCGCGGCGGCGGGGGACTGGCCCGGCTTTCGCGGGCCACTGGGCAACGGCATCTCGGACGAGATCGGGTTGCCGGTCGCGCTCGACGCGACGAAGCACATCGCGTGGCGGATCGACCTGCCGGGCCGGGGGCTCTCGAGTCCGCTCGTCGTGGGTGACCGCATTTTTGTCACGGCCAGCGGCGGGACGCGGCAGGATCAGTTGCAGGTTCTCTGCCTCAATGCCGCCGATGGGTCGGTGATTTGGCAGCGCCAGTTTTGGGCGATGGGCAGCACGATGTGCCACGACAAAACCAGCATTGCCGCCCCCACGCCGGTGACCGATGGCCGGCATCTGTTCGCGCTGTTTTCGTCCAACGACCTGTTTTGCCTCGACCTCGACGGCAACCTCCAATGGCTGCGCGGCATGACTTTGGATTACCCGAACGCCCGCAACAGCCTCGGCATGGCGTCGTCGCTCGTGCTGGCTGGCGGGGTGTTGGTCGCGCAAGTGGAGAACGACAGTGAGTCGTTCACGGCCGGGTTGGAGAAACAAAACGGGGCGAATCTGTGGCGGGTGGATCGACCCAAGTCGGCCAACTGGACCACGGCGATGGTGCAAAAAACCAAGTCGGGCGCGGAGTGGGTGTTGCTGCAGTCTGGCAAAGGCATACACGCCGTGAATCCGAAAAACGGCGAGGTTGCCTGGCATTACGACGACGGCGCGGCAACGATCCCGTCGAGCGCGCTGGCCGGTGGTGTGCTGTACGTGCCGTCGCACGGCGTGACGGCGCTCGAGTTGGCGGCCGACGGCAGGTCGTTCCGGCAGAAGTGGCGCTCATCGCGACTGCGCCCCGGCACGGCCAGTCCGCTCGTGCATCGCGACCGGGTTTACAGCCTGAACAACGCCGGGGTGCTGACCTGCGGTGACACCGACAGCGGCAAGCGGCTGTGGCAGCTGCGCCTCGACGGGCCGTTCGGCGGCTCGCCTGTCGTGGCCGACAACCACCTGTACGCCTTCAACGAGGAGGGCCGGGCGCAGGTGGTGGATCTGTCCGCGCCGGAGGGGCGCATCGCCGGCGAGATGGACTTGGGCGAGATGATCCAATGCTCGCCGGCAGTCTCGAACGGCGCGCTTTATGTCCGGAGCAATCGGCGGCTTTGGAAGATCGCACGCAAGACGCAGCTTTGACGGTGAGTGGCGGGGGTGATCATTCCGGGTCGGTGCAGGAACTTCGGCATCGGGTCGGCCAAGCCCCCGATGATGCCGATGCCCGCCTGCAACTGGGCACCGCGCTGGCCGAGGCCGGGCAACTGGCGGAGGCGCTTGGCCATTTGCAGCGCGCGGTGGCGCTCGACCCGTCGCGGGTGCGCGGCCACATCCGGCTGGGCAACCTGCTGCGCGATCTGAGCCGAACCGGCGAGGCGCTCGAGGCGTATGGGCGGGCACTCGAGCTGCGGCCCAGCGACCCGTTCATCCTCTCCAACCTCGGCAACGCCTGGCTGGATTTGAGCGAGGCGGGCCGGGCGATCGACTGCTACCGGCGGTCGCTTGAGATCCATCCCGACGCGCCCACCACCTTCAGCAACCTCGTCTTCGCGATGCAGTACGACTCCGGCATCGGCCGCGAGGCGATTGCCGCTGCGCACCGCGACTGGGGCGGGCGCTTTGGCCAAGCGCTTGGCCAAGCGGACGCGCCGGCGCGCGATGGGCATCGGCCGTTGCGGGTCGGTTTTTTGTCGGCCGACTTCCGGGTTCATCCCGTTGGCCGGATGGCCTCGGCGCTGTGGCAAAAGTTGGATCCGGCCAGAGTGACACCGGTCGTTTACGACAATTCCGCTGGCGACTCGCCGGCCAAGCGCCGCTACCGGGGCCAAGTGGCTGAGTGGCAAAACATTGCCGCGTTGCCGGATGACGCCGCGACGGAATTGATTCGCGCCGGGCGGCTTGATGTTCTCGTCGATTTGTCCGGGCACACTTCCGGGAATCGGCTCGCCGTGCTGGCTCAAAAGCCGGCACCGGTTCAGCTCACCCTGTTTGCCTACCCGAACACGACCGGCTTGTCGGCGGTGGATTGGCGCATTACCGACTCGGTGGCTGATCCGCCCGGCGCTGAGCCGCTTTATGTCGAGCAACTGCTGCGGCTGCCGTCGGTGGCGTGGGTGTACGGCGCGCCGGACGCGAGCCCCGAGCCGGGCGGCCCGCCGAGTCTCGCTGGAGCCCCGTTCACATTTGGCTGCCTGAACAACCCGGCCAAGATCAGCGCGGCGGCGGTGGAAACGTGGAGCGCGATTCTGCGGGCCTGCCCGGGGTCGCGGCTGATGCTGCTGGTGCGAAACGACCCGGCGCACGACGGGTTGCTGCTGGCCAAGTTCGAGCGGCACGGCATCGGGGCCGGGCAATTGGTGTTTGCCGTGAAGGGGCCGGAGCGCGACTACCTCGAACGGCACAACCGCATCGACCTGATGCTGGATCCGTTCCCGTACAACGGCGGGGTCACGACGGGGGATTGTCTCTGGATGGGCACGCCGATTTTGGCGCTGGAGGGCGACAGCTACGTGTCACGGCAGGGGGTGAGCCTGCTGACGAGCGTTGGCCTGCCGGAGTGGGTCGCCGCCGACCGGGAGGCGCTGGTGGCCAAGGCGGCAGGCTGGTTTCAGGCGCCGGAGCGCTTGGCCAAGCTGGGCGGAGATTTGCGGGGGAGGCTGCGGCGTTCGCCGCTGATGGATCACGCGGGGTATGCGCAGGAATTTACGGAGGCGCTCGAGGGGATCGTCACGGCTTGACGGTGACCCAGTCGATGTCATGCCGCTCGGCGTATTCGGAGAGTACGCGCTCGTTCTCGATCAGGATGGTCCGCACAATCGACGACTCGTCGGCGTGGCCGATGTGCGGCAGATGATTCGGGATGAGGCCAAGCTGATTGTGGGCGTAGGCCAGCGCGTAGGCTGCCTCGGCCACGGCGACCAGCGGCAGGGCGTCGTCGGCGCCCTCGACATGATCCTCGACCACACTGGCCAGAAACTCCAGTTGCTCGATCAGGTGGGGGTATTCGGGTGCGTCGATCTCGGCGATCTCCAGCTTGAGCGCAGGGAGTTTTTTGTGGATTCCCTCAAGGATTTTCGGTGTGATCTGTTCCGCGCCGTGATGGAGGAACTCTGCAATTTCCGACATGCCCCGAGGATGCGCCGGGCCAAGGCAAAACTCAAGATTGGATAGACCAATGGCAGCCAACTCAATACCGGATGAACCCCGGCCCCGCCGAGGGCGTTTGCGGCGCTGGGGCGTGCGCCTGGCCAAGGGGCTGGGGATCTGCGCCCTCCTGTTGCTCCTGCTGCGGGAGCTGTTTTTCTCCGGGCCGTACCTGCCGTCGGCCAAGCCGCATGACGGGTTGATCCTCGACATGCATTGCCACGTGGCCGGCATCGGCGCCGGCGGCAGTGGCTGCTTTGTTTCCGAGGAACTGCGAAACAATTTCCGGTTCGGCATTTACCTGAAAGCATTCGGTGTGACCGTGGCCGAGGCCGAGGCGCAGGGGGATCAACTGCTGATGGAGCGCTTGGCCAAGGGGATCGGGGAGAGCCAGCGGGTGGGCGCGGCGATCGTCCTCGCGATGGACGGCGTGGTCGATGCCAACGGCCAACTCGACCCCGCGCGGACGGAGTTTTACATCCCGAACGAGTATGTTGCAGCCGAGACGGCGAAGCACCCGAACCTCTATTTCGGGGCGAGCGTCAATCCCCACCGGCCCGACGCGCTCGAGCGGCTGCAGTGGGCCAGAGACAACGGCGCGCTGCTGGTCAAGTGGCTGCCGTCGATTCAGTTCATCGATCCCGCCGACCCGGCGCATGAGCCGTTTTACCGGAAAATGGCTGCGCTGAAGCTGCCGCTGCTGACGCACGCGGGGCAGGAGCGCTCGTTCACCCACGCGCAGGACGAACTGGCCGACCCGGTTCGGCTCAGGCTGCCGCTGTCGCTCGGGGTGACGGTGATCGTCGCGCACGCGGCGTCCACCGGGAAAAACGAGGGGCAGGAGGACATCGACCGGCTCATCGGGATGCTGGGCGATTACCCGAACCTGTACGCGGACCTCTCGAGCATGACGCAGGTCAACAAGCTGGGTTATCTGCGGCAGGCAATCACCGAGAAACAGCTTGAGGGGCGGCTGCTGTACGGCTCGGATTTTCCGCTCATCAACACCGCGGCGGTGACCGCCTGGGCGTTTCCGCTGAACCTGACGCGCAAACAGATGCAGGCGATCGACGCGATGGCGAACCCGTGGGATCGTGACGTGGCGTTGAAGGAGGCGCTGGGAGTCCCGGCATCGGTCATGGCCCGCCCGGCGAAGTTTTTCGGCGTGTCGCTTGGCCAAGCGGGTGCGGATTAACGACCGATTTGGCCCTCAAGATAGCGCACCGCCTGCCGCACATCCGTCTGCTGCTCCATCCGGTCGCGCACCAACCGGCAGGCGTGAAGCACGGTGCCGTGGTCGCGTCCACCAAAGGCCTCGCCGATGGAGTTAAGCGATTTGCCGGTCATTTCGCGGGCCAGATACATGGCGATCTGGCGCGGAAACGCGATGTTTTCCGGCCGTCGCCGGCTGGTCATGTCGGCAAAGCGGATGTCGTAATGCTCCGCCACGCGTTTTTGGATATTCTCGATCGAGACCACCGTGCGCCCTTCCTCGTGCAGGACATCCTTGAGCAGGCCCTCGACGGCGCTGGGGGTGACCGGTTTGCCGGTCAGCGACTGGTAGGAGGACACCCGGATCAGCGCGCCCTCGAGGCGGCGGATGTTGGTGCGGATCCGCTTGGCCAGGAAATCGACCACCTCGTTCGGCACCTCGACGCCAAGGGTGATGGCCTTGTTACGCAGGATGGCCAAGCGCGTCTCGAAATCGGGCGGCTGCATGTCGGTCACGAGGCCCCACTCGAACCGGGATACCAAGCGGTGCTCGAGGTTCTTGATTTCATTCGCCGGCCGGTCGCAGGTCATCACGATCTGCTTGTGTGCCTCGTGCAGCGCGTTGAACGTATGGAAAAACTCCTCCTGAATGCGCTCCTTGCCGGAGAGAAACTGGATGTCGTCAATCAGGAGAACATCGGTTTTGCGGTAGGTCCGCCGGAATTTGGCCAGCTCGTTGTTCTGGATCGCGTCGATGTACTTGTTGGTGAATTTCTCCGATGAAAGATAGGAGACCTTCAGCCTCGGGTTTTCCTTGAGCACATTGTGGCCGATGGCGTGCAGCAGGTGTGTCTTGCCCAGGCCCACTCCGCCATAGAGGAACAACGGGTTGTACGAGCGCCCCGGTGACTGGGCCACGGCCACCGCCGCCGCGTGCGCGAAGTTGTTGTTTTCCCCGACGACGAAGGTGGAAAAGGTGTTTTTCGGGTTGAACGGCTTTTCTGAAGAATCGCGGGATTTGGTGGATGCCCCCCGCTTGGCGGGTTGCGCCTCGGCGATGGCTGCATTTTCGGCGGTGTCCTTTGGTTGGGCGGGTGCCTCGTCCGCGTTGTTTTTGTTTACCTCCAGCTGGACGTTCAGTTTTTTCCCGGTGATGTGGGCCAGAACATCTTGGAGCAGTTCCAGATAGTTGTCCTTGAGCCAGACCGCGCAAAACTCGTTCGGAACGACCAAGACGGCCGTTTCCTCATTGATGGAGCCGGGTTGGATGGGGTCAAACCACAGATTGAAGAGATCTGCGTTCACCATGGTGCGCAAGGTTTCGCTTGCCTGCAGCCATGTCTTTTCAAAATTATGGGTCATCGGGCGTATGATGGCAGGGATATTTCAGTTTTTATTCACTCGCTACCATCGCGCCCTTCGGATCGTGCCGTTCTGTTGGCATTGGATTGCTGAACAGGGGGTAATACATGCCAAGGAGGGGTCTCCTGATTGGCTTCAAAAATCGGTGGATAATAAATCATAAATTCACTGTTGCCAGTTGGTTAAGTCCTGTCAACCGGCGGATGTTTGTTTTGGTCGTGTCCCGCCTCGTGGCGTGGGTTGAACGCCCAAGGCGGCAGACAAGGTATTCGCACCGCGGCATCGTATCCAGCGGAAGCTATTAACTCTTGTCCACACCTTGTTCACAGCTTGGTTTTCACTTAAACGTCACTCATACAACGGGTTGTTGTCTCAAGGGTCGCCGCGCCGCCACCCCGGTTTCGGCCTTCACTTCTTTGTGTGAAAAAGGAAACAAAGGCGGGTGGCGCTTGGGCACCCTAAATCGCTTCGGCTCCCGTCTCTCCGGTCCGAATCCGGGTCACGCCCTCGACTGAACTGACAAAGACTTTGCCGTCGCCAATCTTGTCCGTCTTTGCGCTCTTGACGATGGCGTCGATCGCGTCCTGCACGCGGTCGTCGTCCAACACAATCTCGAGCTTGATCTTGGGGAGAAAATCGACGGTGTACTCGCTGCCCCGGTAAATCTCAGTGTGGCCCTTCTGGCGGCCGAATCCTTTCACCTCGGTCACGGTCATTCCTTCAACGCCGACGGCGGCGAGCGCCTCCTTGACGTCCTCAAGCTTGAACGGTTTGATGATTGCGTCGATTTTTTTCATGGGTTGGCGGTGCGGTATTGGTTGCAGGCGGGAGACCGTAAACACCGCCGCGATTCCTGACAACCGCATTTTTGTTTTTTTTAAAAAAAGTTTCTGTTGTCATCGATGAAACAGTCTTGACAGGAAAATGAGAACACCTCCGGCGGGTCTGCCCGGTTCACTCCCCGAACAACCGGTCGAATGTGTTCCTGGCTTCCTCGGCCCGTCTGTTCCCGCCACCGCTCCCGCTCCTGTTGCGCAGCGCGAAGTCGAAGTACTCGCAGAAGTTGGACCGGTTTTTTTCCGTCACCGGCTCGGCCCGCCGCTCACGGCACTGGTACGCTACGCCGCAGTCGTGGAACACGCAGTTGAGGCAGACGCGCAGATCTTCGTTGCATCCGTGGCAGCTCTCGCTGCGGCCCGGTTGGCCGTCGAGTTCCCACTCCCTGCCACAGTTGTGGCAATGCCGGTTCATCGCGTTGGTCAGTTACCGGCCGCTTGGCCAAGCGCTGGGTTGGGCTTGGCCACGGTGTCCGCCGCTTGGCCAAGCGCCTGACGGACCAGGCCGGCGGTGTTGGCCCCGGTCAGCCCGTGCTTCTCGCGCAGATAACCGACCGATGAGGCGTGCTCGATGAACTCGTCCGGCCAGCCGATCCGCGCGACAGGGGTCGTGATGCCGGTATCGGCCAGATGGTCGCGCACGATGCTGCCGTAGCCGCCCCGGAGCGCGTGATCCTCGATGGTGACGATCACCTCTGCGGCTAGCGCGAAAAACTCGGTGGTGCCGGCGTCGATTGGCTTCGTGAAGCGGGGGTTGATGATCGCGGCATCGATCTGGTCCGCGCCCAGTTCCGCGATGGCGTCGTCGGCGATGGCGCGCATCGGGCCAAGCGCGAAGAACGCCACCTTGGGCTGGTTGTTGTTTGAAAAATTCTGCAGCACCTCCGCCTTGCCGATCTCAAGCAGCGCCGGTTGTTCCTTCACGGCGACGCCCTCGCCGTTGCCGCGCGGGTAGCGGATGAAGGCCGGCTGGTCCTGGTGTGTGGCGGTGAACATCATGTCGGCCAATTCATCCTCGTTGGCGGGTGCCATGGCCACGATGTCGGGCACGCAGTTGAGGTAGGCGATGTCGAACAACCCGTGGTGCGTCGGCCCGTCGTTGGCCGAGAGCCCGGCGCGATCCATGCAGAAGGTCACCGGCAGGTTTTGCAGCGCGATGTCGTGAATGATCATGTCGTACGCGCGCTGCAGGAAGGTCGAGTAAATGGCGCACACCGGCCGGTGCCCCATCGTCGCCATGCCGGCGGCGAACAGCACCGCGTGTTCTTCGGCGATGCCGACGTCGAAGTAGCGATCCGGCATCGCTTTCTCCAGCGCGCCAAGGCCGGTGCCGCTGGGCATCGCGGCGGTGATGCCGACCACCGAGCTGTCTTTCTTGCAGAGCTTGACCATCGTCTGCCCGAAAACGTCCTGATACTTCGGCGGGAGGCCGGTCTTGGGCGGCAGGCTTTCGCCGGTGTCCGGATTGAACGGGCCGGTGCCGTGGAATTTCTCCGGGTGCTCCAGCGCGGCGCTGAAGCCTTTGCCTTTCTTGGTGATGACGTGGAGGACGATCGGCTGGTCGCAGCTCTTGGCAAACTCAAGCGTCTCAACCAGCAGCGGCAGGTCGTGCCCGTCGATCGGGCCGAGGTAGCGGATGCCGAACTCCTCGAACACCAGGCTGCTGCCGAATCCGCCGCGGCCGTCCGCGTCGAGCGTCTCCTCGTTGTGTTTCAGCGCCACCTGCGTGACGGTGCCCTTGAGCGCCTCCTGCCCCTTGAGGCCGAGCCGCAGCGCCAGCTTGCCGGAGGGCACCTTGGCCAAAAAGGCCTGCAAATCGCGCGTGATCCGGTTGTAGCCCGGGTTGGTGATCAGCTTGTTGAGGTAGCTGGAAATGGCCCCGACGTTCTTGGCGATCGACCACTCGTTGTCGTTGAGGATGCCGATGAACCGCTTTGTCGTGTGGGCGATGTTGTTGAGCGCCTCGAACGAGATGCCGTTGGTCAGCGCCGCGTCGCCGAAGACGCAGACGACATTCTCGCCGCTGCCGCGCTGGTCGCGTGCGGCGGCCATGCCGAGCGCCGCCGACAGTGCTGTGCCGGCGTGGCCGGCGCCGTAGCAGTCGTGCTCGCTCTCGGTGCGCAGCGCGAAGCCGTTGAGCCCGTCGGTGGTGCGGATCGTCCGGAACCGCTCCTTCCGCCCGGTGAGCAGCTTGTGCACGTACGACTGGTGGCTGACGTCCCAGACGAACTTGTCCTTCGGCGTCTCGAACACCCGGTGCATCGCCAGTGTCAGCTCGACCACGCCGAGGTTCGGCCCGAGATGGCCGCCGTGCTTGGCCAAGCCGTGGATCAGTTCCTCGCGCAACTCCTCCGCCAGTTTCTCAAGCTGCTTCACCGTCAGTTTTTTGACATGGGCCGGGTGGTCGACCATGTCGAGGTAGCGGTTTGGGGTCTCGACGTTTGGCATTTTAGAATTCAACGGAGTTGTCCTCGACGAGCTCGTCCTCGCCGTCGGCGTTGGGCTGCAGTTTTTGGATTTTCAACTCGGCATCCTCAAGCTTGGCCTGGCAGCCCTTGGCCAGGCGCGTGCCCTCCTCGTACCGCTCAAGCAGTTTTTCCAGCGGCAGATCGTCGCCCTCCATCTCCTCGACGATGGCCTCGAGTTTTTTCATCCCCTCCTCGAACGGCACCTCGGTTGTCTTGTCTGTCTTTTTCGCAGCCACGCAGGCGGAAGGCTAATGCAGCTTGGCCAAGCGGACAAGCGCTCAGGCGAGGATTGTCATAACTCTATGAAAATGTCCTCTTTTGAACTCGCTTAAAATGTCCTCATGG